>NZ_JBEXVL010000011.1:0-183659 GCF_040638805.1 Streptomyces sp. NPDC005925
CTGTGGACGTCGGCGAGGTCCGGGTTGCGGTCGAATCCGACGACGGTGTGGCCCGCGCGGCGGATCCGCTCGCGCATGTTGCCGCCCATCCTGCCGAGGCCGACGAGACCGAGCTCCATCAGTTGTGTTCCTTAGGTGTGCGAGGTGGCGTTACGGCACTTGCGTACCTGTCCGAGCCTAAACCCGGGCGGTGTCGCACACCTGTGGGCATACGCGCTCATACGTAGGCCCCGACCTGCGGCTTCGCCGGTGGGCCCAGTTGTCCACCGGCCACGGGGGCGCTGTGGACAACCGGCGGGACCGTACGTCAGCCGCTGAGGCGCACCGGCATGATCAGGTACTTGTAGGCGTCGTCCGCCTCGGCGTCCACCGCGGGCCTGCCGCTCAGCAGCGCGGGCTTCGTGGACGTCGTGAACGACAGCTGGGCGACCGGGGAGTCGATCGCGCTCAGGCCGTCCAGCAGGAACGTCGGGTTGAAGGCGATCGAGATGTCGTCGCCCTCGAGCTGGGCGTCGACCCTTTCCACAGCCTGTGCGTCGTCGCTGGAGCCGGCCTCCAGGATCAGCACGCCCTGCTCGAAGCTGAGCCGCACCGGGGTGTTGCGCTCGGCGACCAGGGACACGCGCTTGACGGCCTCCACGAAAGGGGCGGTCTCGATGACGGCGACGCTGTTGAACTCCGTCGGGAACAGCGTGCGGTACTTCGGGAGGTCACCCTCCAGCAGGCGCGTCGTCGTACGGCGGCCCGCGCCCTCGAAACCGATCAGGCCCTCACCGGCGCCCGAGCCGGACAGCGCCAGCGTCACCTGGTCTCCGCTGGTCAGCGCCTTGGCCGTGTCCAGCAGGGTCTTGGCGGGGACCAGGGCAACCGCGGACGCCTCCGGGTTCTCCGGCTTCCACAGGAACTCGCGGACCGCGAAGCGGTAGCGGTCGGTGGACGCCAGCGTCACCGTGTCGCCCTCGATCTCGATGCGCACACCGGTCAGGACGGGCAGCGTGTCGTCGCGGCCGGCCGCGATGGCGACCTGCTGCACGGCCGACGAGAAGACCTCGCCCGGGACCGTGCCCGTCGCGTTCGGCATCTGCGGCAGGGCCGGGTACTCCTCCACGGGCAGGGTGTGGAGGGTGAAGCGCGAGGTGCCGCACACCACCGTCGCCCGTACACCGTCTGTGGAAATCTCCACGGGCCGGTTGGGGAGGGCGCGCGAGATGTCCGCGAGCAGGCGGCCGGAGACGAGCACCGTGCCGTCCTCGTCGACCTCCGCGTCCACGGACACCCGTGCCGAGACCTCGTAGTCGAAGCTGGAGAGGCTCAGCGCCCCCTCCTCGGCCCTCAGGAGCAGGCCGGCGAGGACAGGCGCCGGCGGACGGGCCGGGAGGCTGCGAGCCGCCCAGGCCACTGCCTCCGCGAGTACGTCGCGTTCCACCCGGATCTTCACCTAAGCCGCCTCCTGCTGTTGCCGGCGTTCGCGCCCTGCTTCGCCTTCGTCGTCTGACTGGTGTCGTCGGTCCCTGGCAGGGGGAGGACACCGGGGAACAGTCTGACGCACCGCACTGACAGTAGGTGCCCCTCGGGGTCAAGTCGTACCGGCGGGCAGCCGGGCTCGAGACGGCGAGTTGTGCACAGGACCCACTTCGAAACGGTTTCCTGGCTCTCTATGGTCGGCAGTAGTAGTAGGGCCTGTGGATACCGTGGATAACCCCGTTTTCCCAGCTCAGGGCCACAATTTTGTCCACCGGTCCTGTGGGTGACGGCGGTGGACAACCGGGGTCTTCTGTGGAGAACAGAAAGTTCTGCACACCCCATGCACAGGAAGGGGCGAGTTCTCCCCAGGGCCGTCCCCAGCTTTACCCGCCTTTCCCACAGCCCAACCCGGCAGCTTTGTGTGACGCCTTTCACTCGGGCCGGTGAGAAGGCGCGTCATGTTGCCGAACAGTGGACAGGCATGTGGAGAAGCCCGCGATCACTGGGGACAACCCGCCCCGGCCTGTGGGTTGCCCGTGGACAACTCTGTGCACAGGCTGTGGATCGTTTTGCTGTCCACAGCCTGTGGACAAAGTTTGTCCACCAATCCACAGGCTGTTGACCTGGTCTGATGATCATTCACCACCGTGCGCTGTGGACAGAATCTGGACAACTTCCCGATCCCCAGCATGTGGACGCGAAAAAGTCGCCCAATCTGTGGAGGGAGACCGTAACCCGGCGGCCAATCGAACAAGGGGTTACGGCGTCGAGACCTGCGCGAGCGCCTGCGGGGGGTCTCCCGGGGCCGCCGCAGGGCCTCACGGTGGCCCCGGGAGGACGTTTCGGGCTCTCGCGCAGGCCCTGGCGGTCGCCCCGGGGCCGTCCGGGTCCTCCGCGGACGGGTCGGGGCGTACCGCGGTCTCGGGAAGACCGTCCGGACCCTCCGAGCACAGAGAGGTCTCCAGAGGGCCTGTCGCGTGTCTCCGAGGGGACGTCCGCAGGCGCCCGGAGGCATGGGAAAGGCGCCCCCGGGATGTTCCCCAGGGACGCCCTCGGTGGCGCAACTCCGCGGCGTTCAGCCCGCCTTGATGCGGTTGGTCAGCTCCGTCACCTGGTTGTAGATGGAGCGTCGCTCGGCCATCAGATTGCGGATCTTGCGGTCGGCGTGCATGACCGTCGTGTGGTCCCGGCCGCCGAACAGCGCGCCGATCTTCGGCAGAGACAGGTCCGTCAGCTCGCGGCACAGGTACATGGCGATCTGCCGGGCGGTCACGAGCGCACGTCCGCGCGAGGTGCCGCAGAGGTCCTCGACGGTGAGCCCGAAGTAGTCCGCGGTCGCGCCCATGATCGCCGTCGAGGTGATCTCGGGGGCGGAGTCCTCGCCGCCGGGCATCAGGTCCTTGAGGACGATCTCCGTCAGGCCCAGGTCCACCGGCTGCCGGTTGAGCGACGCGAACGCCGTCACCCGGATCAGCGCGCCCTCCAGCTCACGGATGTTCCGCGAGATCCGGGACGCGATGAACTCCAGCACCTCCGGCGGGGCGTTGAGCTGCTCCTGGACCGCCTTCTTGCGCAGGATCGCGATACGCGTCTCCAGTTCGGGCGGCTGGACGTCGGTGATCAGACCCCACTCGAAGCGGTTGCGCAGCCGGTCCTCCAGCGTGACCAGCTGCTTGGGCGGCCGGTCACTGGAGAGCACGATCTGCTTGTTGGCGTTGTGAAGCGTGTTGAACGTGTGGAAGAACTCCTCCTGTGTCGACTCCTTGTCCGCCAGGAACTGGATGTCGTCGACGAGCAGGATGTCCATCTCGCGGTACCGCTTGCGGAAGCTGTCGCCCTTGCCGTCGCGGATGGAGTTGATGAACTCGTTGGTGAACTCCTCCGAGCTCACGTACCGCACGCGCGTGCCCGGGTAGAGGCTGCGCGCGTAGTGCCCGATCGCGTGCAGCAGGTGCGTCTTGCCGAGCCCCGACTCCCCGTAGATGAACAGGGGGTTGTACGCCTTGGCCGGCGCCTCGGCGACAGCCACCGCGGCCGCGTGCGCGAACCGGTTGGAGGCGCCGATGACGAACGTGTCGAAGAGGTACTTCGGGTTCAGCCGCGCGGTCGGCTCGCCGGGGCCGGTCGCCGGGGCGGGCTGTGCGGCCAGTGGGCCGGGCGCGCCGGTCGTCGGCAGGTTCGGGCCGACGGGTCCGCCGCGGTGCACGTGCCCGGAGCCGGCCTGCGGCTCGGGCAGGTCCCGGCGGCCGTCGCGGGCCTGCGCGTACTCGCCGCGCTGCCCGTCGTAGCCTCCGCGGTCCATCGGCTGGGGGCGGTACTCGTGCGACGGGGCCCCGTAGGAGTCGTGGCCGGGTGGGCCGTAGGGGTCCTGGGAGGAGCCGTACGCGTCCTGCGACGGTGAGGCGTAGGGGTCGCGGTCGGGGAAGCCGAGCCGCTGCTGCTGCCAGCCGTACTCGTCCTGCGAGGGCCGCGGCCATGCGCCCGGCTCGGGGCGCTGGTACTCGGACGGGTACGCGGGCCGGGCGGTCGGCAGCTGATCGCCGGACGTGCCCGGGTGCGGCTCGGCGCGGTGCCGGCCGTATCCCTCGCGGCCGTCCCGCTCGCGGCTGTCGCGGCCGCCCTGGTCGTAACCGTCCCGGCCCCGGTCGTAGCCGTCGCGACTCTGGCCGTCCCCGGAGGACGGGGCCTCGGAGTCGTCGTAGCGCGGCTGCCGGCGGACGGGGGTCGGCGGTTCGCCGGCGGAGTCGTCGACGGTGATCGCGATACGGATCGGCCGGCCGCACTCGCGGCTCAGCGTCTCGCTGACCACCGGCGCGAGCCGGCCCTCGAGTACGTTCTTCGCGAATTCGTTGGGTACGGCGAGCAGCGCGGTGTCGGCGACCAGCGCGAGCGGCTGGCAGCGCCGGATCCAGTGCTCGTCCTTCGACTCCACACCCTGTCCGCGGCCCTCACCGAGTAGCTGCTCCAGTACACGTGGCCACACTGCGGCAAGATCGGCAGGTACGTCAGCCACAGGGCACGCTCTCTCACGGGGTCCCTCGAACGTGTGGTTCGCGGGACGGTCGGGTCATCCGGGCGGTCGTCGCGGGCAGAGCCGCTGGGGCGGGCGACGAGGGAACGAATCGGAGTCCAGTCACGGTAGTCAGGGCAGCGGGTACGGTTCAAGTTGTTGTCCCCAGGCTGTGGACAGTGTCTCGCCATCCCCTTGGTTTGACCGAACGGCGAAGCCGCGCGTACCGTAACCAGGTCGAGTTGTCGATGGCTGCTGCCGCCTGCCTCCGATGGGCACAGATCACGCACGGTGATCGGTCAGCGGTGCACTCGGGCGTGACGCGAGCTACTCGTGGGCGCACGGTGACAGCCAGGACGGCACCCGCAAAACATCGATTTCTTACTGGAGCCCCCGAGTGAGCAAGCGCACCTTCCAGCCGAACAACCGTCGTCGCGCGAAGACCCACGGCTTCCGGCTGCGTATGCGCACCCGTGCCGGCCGCGCGATTCTTGCGTCCCGCCGTGGCAAGGGTCGCGCCCGTCTGTCCGCCTGATCCCGGTCAGGTCATGACATCGTGCTGCCCACCGAGAACCGGCTGAGGCGGCGCGAGGACTTCGCGACCGCGGTACGACGAGGTCGCAGGGCCGGTCGCCCGAGCCTCGTCGTCCATTTTCGTAGCGGTTCCACGGACCCGCACGCGCCTGGGGAGAGCGCTCCCCCGACGCGTGCGGGTTTCGTCGTGAGCAAGGCCGTGGGCGGCGCGGTGGTACGCAACAAGGTGAAGCGCAGACTTCGCCATCTGATGCGCGACCGAGTCGACCTGTTTCCCCCCGGTAGCCTGGTAGTCGTACGAGCGCTGCCCGGCGCGGGTGACGCCGACCATGCACAACTGGCCCGAGACCTGGACGCCGCGCTGCAGCGTCTGCTGGGAGGGGGCGCGCGATGAAGTACCCGCTGCTGGCTCTGATCAAGCTGTACCAGTGGACGATCAGTCCACTGCTGGGGCCGGTCTGCAAGTACTACCCGTCGTGTTCCCGCTACGGCTACACGGCCATCGACCGGCACGGTGCGATCAAGGGAACAGCCCTCACCGCCTGGCGCCTCCTGCGGTGCAATCCGTGGTCGCTCGGCGGGGTGGACCATGTACCGCCACGCAAGCGTCCGCGGTGGCACGAAAGGCTGCGTGACGCCTGGCGGACGCGCAAGGGCGGGCACTCCGCCGCCGAACCGGCCACCGAGGGGCAGGCTCCCTCGAGCCCGGCCGCAGAGACCTCGTCCCATGCGCAAGGAGCATGATTAGTGGACACGATTGCCAGCCTTTTCAGCTTCATCACGACACCGGTTTCCTGGGTCATCGTCCAGTTCCACAAGGTGTACGGCGCCCTCTTCGGTGCCGACTCCGGGTGGGCCTGGGGCCTGTCGATCGTGTCCCTGGTGATCCTGATCCGCATCTGCCTGATCCCGCTGTTCGTGAAGCAGATCAAGGCGACGCGCGCCATGCAGACGCTCCAGCCGGAGATGAAGAAGATCCAGGAGCGCTACAAGAACGACCGGCAGCGCCAGTCCGAAGAGATGATGAAGCTGTACAAGGAGACGGGTACCAACCCGCTCTCCTCGTGCCTGCCCATCCTGGCGCAGTCGCCGTTCTTCTTCGCTCTGTACCACGTGCTGAACGGCATCGCGTCGAACGACACCATCGGCGTGATCAACGAGAGCCTGCTCCGGAGCGCGCAGAAGGCCCACATCTTCGGGGCCCCGCTGGCGGCGAAGTTCACGGACAGCTCGTCGAAGGTCGAGGCGCTCGGTTCGTCGCTCACCGACGTCCGGGTCGTCACCGCCCTCATGATCATCCTGATGTCGCTGTCGCAGTTCTACACGCAGCGCCAGCTGATGACGAAGAACGTCGACACCACGGTGAAGACGCCGTTCATGCAGCAGCAGAAGATGCTGATGTACGTCTTCCCGGTCATGTTCGCCATCTTCGGCATCAACTTCCCCGTCGGTGTCCTCGTCTACTGGCTGACCACGAACCTGTGGACCATGGGCCAGCAGATGTACGTCATCCACAACAACCCGACCCCGGGTTCCAAGGCCCAGGCCGCCTACCTGGAGCGCCTGCTCAAGCACGTGACGAGTCACGGCAAGACCCGCAACCGCCGTGAGCGCGCCATCGTCAAGGCCATCGTCGCCAAGGGCCGCGACCGCAACGACTTCGAGCGGAAGTTCATCAACGGCCTGAGCAAGGCGGGCCTGGCGGCCCAGCCCGACGGCGGCGTCGTGAAGAGCGAGGCCGGCACGGTCGCCGTCGAGACCGAGGACGGTACGCCGACCGACGTCACGCCCAGGCGTCAGCAGCCCAAGCGGCAGAGCAAGGCCCAGCGTCAGGCCGCCAAGGCGGCAGACGAGGCCGAGGCCAAGACCTCGCTGACCAAGTCCGAGAGCCCTCAGGACAGCAGGCCCGCCGGTGGCGAGAAGAAGGCCGGGTCCAACGGCCGCAGCAAGGCCCAGTCCGGTCAGCGCAAGGGTCCGCAGCGGCCCAAGTCCCCCTCCAAGAAGTAAGAAGGAGTCCATCCCGTGACGGAAGGCACCACCTCCGCCGCTGCCGAGGGTGCAGACACCCTGTCCCGCCTGGAGCAAGAGGGCGAGATCGCGGCGGACTACCTGGAGGGTCTGCTCGACATCGCCGACCTCGACGGCGACATCGACATGGACGTCGAGGCCGACCGTGCCTCCGTCTCGATCATCAGCGACACAGGCACCCGTGAGCTGCAGAAGCTGGTCGGCCGGGACGGTGAGGTGCTGGAGGCGCTCCAGGAGCTCACGCGCCTGGCCGTGCACCGGGAAACCGGCGACCGCAGCCGGCTGATGCTCGACGTCGCGGGCTACCGGGCCCGCAAGCGCGCCGAGCTCTCCGAGCTGGGCGCCAAGGCCGCTGCCGACGTCAGGAACAGCGGCGAGCCCGTGAAGCTGAACCCGATGACGCCGTTCGAGCGCAAGGTCGTGCACGACGCGGTCAAGGCCGCGGGCCTGCGCAGCGAGTCCGAGGGCGAGGAGCCGCAGCGCTTCGTCGTCGTCCTTCCCGCCTGAACGGTCCCCGTTCTCTCCGGCCCCGTCTGTTGCGCAGGCGGGGCCGGAACTTTGTCAGCCTGATAGTTCTGGTGGTTCTTGGTGCCCGGCGTCCCCGCCGGTGCCGTACGGAAGGACGGTCCCCCGTGACGGAGGCAGCGGAGCTTCCCCCTGTTCCCGAACAGGCGCGTGAGGTGTTCGGCGATCGGTACGCCGACGCGGTCCGCTACGCGGAGCTGCTCGCCGAGGCAGGTGTGCAGCGAGGGCTCATCGGCCCGCGTGAAGTGCCCCGCCTGTGGGAGCGACATCTGCTGAACTGCGCGGTGCTCTCCGAGGTCGTGCCCGAGGGGGTGACGGTGTGCGATGTCGGTTCTGGTGCCGGCCTGCCGGGGATTCCCCTCGCACTGGTCCGGGAGGATCTGAAGATCGCGCTGCTGGAGCCGCTGCTGCGACGCACCAACTTCCTCACCGAGGTCGTGGAGCTGCTGGGTCTCGACCATGTGACCGTCGTGCGCGGTCGCGCCGAGGAGGTCATGGGGCAGCTTCCGCCGGTCCACGTGGTGACGGCTCGCGCCGTGGCACCACTGGACCGCCTGGCCGGCTGGGGGATCCCGCTTCTGCGTCCCTACGGGGAGATGCTCGCCCTCAAGGGCGACACCGCCGAGGAAGAGCTCAAGAGTGCCGCCACGGCATTGAGCAAGCTCGGTGCCGTGGAGACGTCGATCCTGCACGTCGGTGAGGGAGTGGTCGACCCGATGTCCACCGTGGTGCGGGTCGAGGTGGGCGAGAGTCCGGGCGGTGTGCGTTTCGCCGCCAAGCGGGCCAAGGCCGCCCGGACAGGGCGTGCACGCCGCCGTCGCGGCTGATCCCGTACTCCACACAAGCTGCCCTGCCCATGTGACCGGAGTGTCGCGGCAATCCGGTCTCGGCCGCTGTGCATCGTGTTTCACGTGAAACGTCGCTCACTGCTGCACGGCATCATCAGTCGGGGCCGCGCTGCGGCCGAACCCCGAGATCGCAAGCCTCTGGGATCCCTCAGGTCCCGTGAGGGAAACGCTGCTTCTGACACAACTCCGTCCTCCGTAGAGGTCACGGAGTTGTCCACAGAGGTGGATTTCTCCACAGAACGCCAGGCCTCACTGGTTCGCGACCCCGAAGGCATGGGAGGCTCTGTTCATTGCGAGCCTGAAGTCGAGGAGAGTGAATCCTTGCGGTCCGACGCCAACATCGCGGGACCGATGACCGATCCGGTCCCCGGTCCCCGTACCGAGTCGATGGGGGCGGATGTTTCACGTGAAACACCGCCTCCAATGGACGACACTCCCATCGGTCGTGCTGCCCAAGTGGCGGTGGATGCTCTGGGCCGCGCCGGCGAGGGTCTGCCGCGGCCCGAGCAGACCCGGGTCGTGGTGGTCGCCAACCAGAAGGGCGGTGTGGGCAAGACGACGACCACCGTCAACCTTGCCGCATCGTTGGCTCTGCACGGCGGTCGTGTCCTGGTGATTGACCTCGACCCTCAGGGCAACGCCTCCACTGCCCTGGGTATCGACCACCACGCGGAGGTCCCGTCGATCTATGACGTCTTGGTCGACAGCAGGCCGCTTTCAGAAGTGGTTCAGCCGGTCCCTGATGTCGAGGGTCTCTTCTGCGCTCCCGCCACGATCGATCTCGCCGGTGCTGAGATCGAGCTGGTGTCCCTGGTAGCGAGAGAGAGCCGTCTGGAGCGTGCGATCCAGGCGTACGAGCAGCCGCTGGATTACATCCTCATCGACTGCCCGCCCTCGCTCGGTCTGCTTACCGTCAATGCCTTGGTCGCGGGCCAGGAGGTCCTCATCCCCATCCAGTGCGAGTACTACGCGCTGGAAGGTCTGGGGCAGCTGTTGCGCAACGTCGACCTGGTACGGGGGCACCTCAACCCCACGCTGCATGTGTCGACCATCCTGCTCACCATGTACGACGGCCGGACGCGACTCGCGTCGCAGGTCGCGGACGAGGTGCGCAGCCACTTCGGCGACGAGGTACTGCGGACGAGCATCCCGCGCTCGGTCCGTATCTCCGAGGCGCCGAGCTATGGGCAGACGGTGCTGACTTACGATCCTGGATCGAGCGGTGCCCTGTCCTATCTTGAGGCTGCACGAGAGATCGCGCTGCGGGGCGTCGGCGTCAGCTATGACGCATCGAACGCGCACGCCGGTGCACAGAATGATCCGAACCTGGTGGAGGGGATTCAGTGAGCGAGCGACGGAGGGGGTTGGGCCGTGGTCTTGGCGCGCTGATCCCTGCTGCCCCGACAGAGAAGACGGTGGCTCCGGCCGCGGGAGGCGCCGCTTCCTCGTCGCCCACCGGTGTACCGGTCCTGACGAGCGAGCGTGGCGTGGCCGCGGCCAAGGTGGCGTCGCTGCCCCAGCCGCCTGTTTCACGTGAAACACAGGACTCGACGGCGAGCGTGGAGACCACCGCGTCTCCGATGGGCGCGCACTTCGCCGAAGTCCCGCTCGACTCCATCAAGCCGAACCCACGCCAGCCGCGTGAGGTCTTCGACGAGGACGCGCTACAGGAGCTTGTCACCTCCATCAAGGAGGTCGGCCTTCTCCAGCCCGTCGTCGTACGGCAGATGGGCGCCGGGAGCTATGAGCTCATCATGGGTGAGCGCCGCTGGCGGGCCTGCCGTGAGGCCGGCCTGGAGGCGATCCCGGCGATCGTGCGGGCCACGGAGGACGAGAAGCTCCTCCTGGACGCGCTGCTGGAGAACCTGCACCGGGCCCAGCTGAACCCGTTGGAGGAGGCCGCTGCCTACGACCAGCTGCTGAAGGACTTCAACTGCACGCATGACCAGCTGGCAGACCGCATCGGTCGTTCACGCCCGCAGGTCTCCAACACCTTGCGTCTGCTGAAGCTGTCCCCGACGGTTCAGCGTCGTGTGGCCGCCGGGGTCCTTTCCGCCGGACATGCGCGTGCGCTGCTCTCCGTGGAGGATTCGGAGGAGCAGGATCGCCTCGCCCACCGGATCGTGGCCGAGGGGCTGTCGGTGCGGGCCGTCGAGGAGATCGTGAGCCTTATGGCGTCCCGGCCGCAGAAGCCCCAGCGGGCCAAGGGGCCGAGGGCCGGCGCCCTGGTTTCCCCGGCGCTGACCGAGCTCGCCACGCGCCTCTCGGACCGCTTCGAGACCCGGGTGAAGGTCGACCTCGGCCAGAAGAAGGGCAAGATCACCGTCGAGTTCGCCTCGATGGAGGATCTGGAGCGCATCCTCGGCTCGCTCGCCCCCGGCGAGGGGCCGGTCCTGCAGCAAGGACTGGTGGAGGACGACTCCGAGGAAACGGAGTCCTGAGCCATCGGCGGGCGGGGCGGTAGATTCGCGCCGCCCGCCGACGGCGGGCGGGCCGCGTCCGGTGTGTACCGGAAAGCGGTCCGCCTTTTGCTTTCTGTCGGTTTCGACGCAAACGCATCGCGGATACGATGCGATCAGGTATGGCGCTCCACCGGACAGTAGGTCTAGGAGGCAGGGGTCATGCGAACGATGAGGCGCACCGCACTGGTGAGCGCGGGCCTGGGGCTCGGCGTGGTCGGCGGGTTCCTTGGCGGTCTGCTCACGGAACGGAATGCTCTGACAGCCGCCCGTGTGGCCGCAGGCGTAGAAAGCGAGGGACAGCTTCCATGGGGCGTCGGCTCGTACCGCTCACGCTGGACAACCTTCAGGACCTTCCCGAGCGCTGCCAGGCATGTGTCTTCTGGGAGCTGGACCCCGTCAGTGGCGAGGCAGCGGTAAGGGCGGGCACACCCGCGCTGGAGAAGGAAGCCTGGATCTCCGCTGTCCTGCTGGAATGGGGATCCTGCGGCCGGGTGGTCTACGTCGACGATGTGCCTGTGGGGTATGTGCTCTACGCTCCGCCTGCCTACGTCCCGCGCTCGACGGCGTTCCCCACAAGCCCGGTCTCGCCCGACGCGGTGCAGCTGATGACCGCGTTCATCATGCCGGGCTACCAGGGGCAGGGGTTGGGTCGCGTGATGGTCCAGACGGTCGCCAAGGATCTTCTGCGGCGTGGCTTCAAGGCGATCGAGGCCTTCGGGGACGCTCGCTGGAAGGAACCAGCCTGTGTGTTGCCCGCTGATCACCTGCTGGCGGTGGGCTTCAAGACCGTTCGGCCGCATCCGGCGTATCCGCGGCTGAGGCTGGAACTGCGGTCGACGCTGTCCTGGAAGGAAGACGTGGAGATGGCGATCGACCGACTCCTCGGTGCCGTCCAGAAGGAGCCCGCACTGAGGCCGCTCTGATGGTGTCACGGGCATGAGAATGGGCCGGCCCTTCCGGGTCGGCCCATTCATGTTTCACGTGAAACATCGTCTCCGCGGGCGACGCCGCGAAACTCTCGCCGGTGTCATTCGGCGATGAAGTCCTCAAGGTCGCGCACGATGGCCGCCTTGGGCTTCGCACCGACGATGGTCTTGGCGACCTCGCCGCTCTGGTACACGTTCAGCGTCGGGATGGACATGACCCCGTACTTGGCAGCCGTACCCGGGTTCTCGTCGATGTTGAGCTTGACGACCTCGATCTTGTCGCCGTACTCGGCGGCGATGGCCTCGAGCGACGGGGCGATCTGGCGGCACGGACCGCACCAGGCGGCCCAGAAGTCCACCAGGACGGGCTTGTCGCTCTTGAGGACGTCCTGCTCGAAGGAGTCGTCAGTCACATTCTTCAGGGTGCCGGCCACGGCTGGGCTCCTTAACTGGTTGGTGCGTGGGGTGCGGAAGAGGGGGTCAGACAGCGGTCTTCTCGGGCTCGGCCGGCTCCTCGTCCGCAAGAGCGGCAAGGAAGCGTTCGGCGTCGAGAGCGGCGGAACAGCCGGTGCCGGCTGCGGTGATCGCCTGACGGTAGGTGTGGTCGACCACATCACCGGCGGCGAAGACACCGGTCACGTTCGTACGGGTCGACGGGGCCTCGACCTTGAGGTAGCCCTCCTCGTCCAGCTCCAGCTGGCCCTTGAAGAGTTCCGTACGAGGGTCGTGGCCGATCGCGATGAACAGGCCCGTGACCGGGAGGTCGGACAGCTCACCGGTCTTGAGGTTGCGCAGCTTCAGGCCCGAGAGCTTCGGGTCACCCTGAATCTCGGCGACTTCGCTGTCCCAGATGAACGTGATCTTCGGGTCGGCGAAGGCACGCTCCTGCATCGCCTTGGATGCGCGCAGGGTGTCGCGGCGGTGGACGATGGTCACGGACTTGGCGAATCGGGAGAGGAACGTGGCCTCCTCCATCGCGGTGTCGCCGCCACCGATCACGGCGATGTCCTGGTCCTTGAAGAAGAAGCCGTCACAGGTGGCGCACCAGGAGACACCGCGGCCCGAGAGAGCGTCCTCGTTCGGCAGTCCGAGCTTGCGGTGCTGGGAGCCGGTGGTGACGATGACGGCCTTCGCCTGGTGGACGGTCCCGGCGGTGTCCGTCACGGTCTTGATTTCACCGGTCAGGTCGACGGAGACGATGTCGTCCGGGATCAGCTCGGCACCGAAGCGTTCGGACTGGGCCCGCATATTGTCCATGAGCTCGGGGCCCATGATGCCTTCCTGGAAGCCCGGGAAGTTCTCGACCTCAGTGGTGTTCATCAGGGCGCCACCGGCGGTGACGGCGCCCTCGAACACCAGGGGCTTCAGCGACGCGCGCGCGGTGTAGAGCGCCGCCGTGTAGCCGGCGGGCCCGGAGCCGATGATGATCACGTTTCGGACGTCGCTCACGGCTTGTTCCTCGTCTCTGGACTGCGTCGTTAGGTCCGGTGGGAGTCTTCCTCAGAGCTCTCACCCCACCCAACGGATCCTAAGGGGCGTGCATTCCCGCTGTGGTCGGGCACACCCCGAGACGGAGACCGAGGTTCAGGAACGCCGGTAGGTCTCCTTCAGGAACACCTTCGCCTTCGCGGATGGCGAGGGCTGGTCCACGCACGTCGCCTCGACGATGTAGGCGGTGACCCGGGTGGCGTCCGAGGCATCGGGCAGGACCACGAGCATCGCCTCGGTGCCCCGGAAGGTGCCCTCTTCGGCGGCCAGGGCGATGTCGTTGCGTCCGATGCCCTTACGCACGCACGTGGGTACCGCGGGCTCCTTGAGGATCTTCGGTTCATTGTTGCCGGGGTTGGACTCCGAGCTGAAGGTGTCGGGAGTCCGGGGCCCGCTGTCCTTGTGCCCGTTGGTGGACAGGAGGCGGGCGACCTGGCCCTCCAGCTTCCCCTCGGAGAAGGTGTCCGCGGGGGTGGACTGCTGTCCGTGCGCCGTGTCGTCGGACTGCGTCCCGTTGTCCAGCGTCGACAGCAGCACGGAGCCGAGGCCCAGAGCGGCCACGGTGAACGCGGTGCCCAGGACGGCGATCCTGCGGCGGCCGGACCGCTTGCGGTTTTTGCGGCCGGGGCCGGTGGTGGCAGTGCGCGCGCGTCCGACGGGCCGGTCTGTCGCGGGGGCTGTTTCACGTGAAACATGGGCGGACTGATCGGCGTCCGTAGCCGGGTCAGTCGTCCCGTCCGTGGGCTCGGCCGCGGAGTCCGGTGCCGTGGACCGGGACGTGGCGCTCGCCGCCTCCCCGGTGGGAGTCTCCGGAGCGGTGGCGCTCAGGAGGGCCTCCGCCGCGAGTGCGGCGTCGATACGACCCGCGACATCGGCAGGCATGTGGACGGGGCCCGGCAGCGTGCCGAGCAGGCTCCGGATCTCCTCCAGCGACGTGTGGACGTCAGCGCACAGGTCGCACGCGTCCAGGTGCTGCCGTATGTCGGCGGTCCGGGAGGGCGGGAGCAGGCCTTCGGTGAGATCGGAAATCTCCGCGACGTCCGGGTGCCCGGCCGTATCTGTCGATGTCACGCTCGCCCACCTCCGCCCTTCACAGCAGTTGAGTCGCTCGGTTCTTTACCCGTCGGGGGGCCCGATCCACGCGCTCCCGCTGCGGGTGGGACGGATGTCCCCGGCGCCCGGTTCCGTCTCCTGCCGGGCTTCTCGTCGCTTGCGGCTCCAGGGCGGAGATGGGTGAGCAGCGGCAGGAGTCTCGCTCGGCCGCGGGCGCACCGGCTCTTGACCGTACCGACCGGCACGTCGAGGACGCGCGCCGCCTCCGCGACCGGGTACCCCTGCATGTCGACCAGGACGAGCGCGGCACGCTGGTCGGGGGGCAGGGTGCGCAGGGCTTTGATGAGCTGGCGGTGCACATCGTTGCGCTCGGCGGGTGCCGAGGCCGACTCGTGCGGCTCCAGCAGAGTCTCCAGGCGCTCGGTGTCGTCCACCGGCGATGTTCGGCGGGAGGCCGCCTTGCGGACCCGGTCGAGGCAGGCGTTCACCGTGATGCGGTGCAGCCAGGTGGTGACGGCCGCCTGGCCCCGGAAGGTGTGGGCGGCGCGGTAGGCGGAGACAAGCGCGTCCTGGACCGCGTCAGCGGCCTCCTCGCGGTCTCCCAGAGTCCGCAGAGCGACCGCCCACAGCCGGTCACGGTGCCGCCGTACGAGCTCGCCGAAGGCGTCGGGGTCGCCCTCCACATGGCGCGTCAGGAGATCCTTATCGCCGACGCCGTCGTAAGCGGTGTCATCCGCCATCGGACCCCCTCCCCTGGTGCGGTAGCGAAAACCGTCAGCCTTTGAACTGCACGTCGGTGATGGCCTGCTTGTAGCCGGCGCTGCTGTAGCTGTCGGCAGGCGCGCTCGGCACCGCCGTGATCCACAGCAGCACGTACTGCGTCTTCGCGGACTTCGACACCTTGACGGTCAGGGACGTACCGCTGGTGGTGGCGGTGCCGATCTCCTTCATCCCGTCGATACCCGTCGCCGGCGACAGCCCGTCGGTGGCGTAGAGCTTCACGGTCGTGCGGTCACCTGCGTACCGCAAGCCTACTGACGCCGTCGAGATGTCCTTCGTCGCACCGAGGTCGTAGACGATGCCCACGCCCGGCTTGTAGGGCGCGAGCTCCGGGCCCTCGGTGTAGCGCTTGGTGCGCCAGTACGTCGAGTGGTTGGCGTCGTAGGTGTTCGGGACGTCGGCGGGTGCCTGCGCCAGGCCCTTCGCGACGTACTCCTGCGCGCCCCGAATCGTGAGCGGCTTGGCCGGTCTGCCCTCGCCGCCTTTCTCTCCGTTGTCCGACGTCTGTGTCCGGTCCGTGTCGCCGGACTTCCCCTGGTCCATGAGGGCGTCGGCGAGCTGCCAGCTGCCGAGGCCCAGTGCCGCGATGAGGAGCGCGGAGACGGCCCACTTCAGAGCCTTTCCGGTGCGGCTCTGCAGCGGGGGCGGTGGCGCCGGGATGACCCGCGTGGCGCCGGGGCGCGGGGCCTGACGGCCGTACGTGCCCTGCTGGTACGTCGTGCGCTGGTAGTCCGGCGGGGCGGTGAACGCCGGCTCGGGCGGGCGGATGCGTGGCATCTCGCTGATCGCCTTCACCAGCTCCTCGGGCGTGGTGCACGGGGACTCGTGTCGGGACGCGGTGGCACCGTCGTTGGCCAGGGCCCGCATGGCCAGCTCGGACAACCCGCGGTGGACGCCGGCCCGCACCTGGTCGGGCGCGATCAGACCGATGTCCTTGGGCAGCCCCGACAGGCCGTAGGCGTCGCTCTCGTACGGCCAGCGCTGAGTGAGCGTCGCGTACAGCAGGGCGCCGATCGACTCCGTGTCGGTGCGCTGCGGGGTGTCGGAGCTGATGCCGCGCAGCGCGGCGTTCACGGCGAGTCCTCGGATGCGCCACTGGCCCGTCGACGTCCGCAGCACGGCGTTTGGGTTCAGACGCAGATGGGCCAGACCCTCGCGGTGGGCGGCGGCCATGGCGGCCGACACCTGGCTGACCATCTGGTACGCCTCGTAGACCTCCAGCGGGCCGGAAGCGAGGAGCGTGGTGAGTTCGGTGGCGTCGGGGAGCCACTCGTGGACGACGTAGACGAGGTCGTTCTCCTCGACCGCGTCCAGCACCTGGACGAAGCGGGGATCGCCGAGCAGGGCCGAGGAACGGGCCGCGGCCAGGACCGAACGGGCACGTGAGTGATCCGCAGGCAGGAGATGGACGCCGACGGCACGCCGCAGCTTCTCGTCCATCGCGCGCCAGCTGCTGAATCCGTCCAGACGGGTGACGCACTCCTCGAGGCGGTAGCGCCTGGCGAGCTTGTGCCCGCTGTGCAGTTCGGGCGGTGAAGCCTTTCCGGAACTCGCCGGCCCTGCGCCCTCCTGTGCGTCGTCGCTGTCCGTGTCCCGCTCCCGGTTCTTGGCCACCCCGTCGGCCGTGGACTGGTCCGCCTCCGCGGTCAGCGACTGCTCGCCGCTGTCGTCTGCCACGTCGACGGCAGCTGTGCTCCGATCCGCCACCGTCGTTCCTGCCTCCCCATCCATTGCGCGCCGGTCGACATCCGCTGCGCGCCGTCCGACGCCGAAACCAATTGTGCCCACAGTCGGCCGCTATGCACGACACACCGCAGCGAACGATGGTTGTGCACCTACCCCGTGCCGCGTCATCGACCCAGGCGACCGCGCACCATGCCGACCAGCGAGTTGACTTCCTCGATGCGCATACGGCGGGCGGCGACGAAGAAGACGCCCAGCAGCACGGCCCCGCCGGCGATCAGCGCGGCGAACGAGCCCAGCGCACCCTGGCCGAGCGAGCGGGCGATGCCGTAGCAGGCGGCGCCGCTGAGCAGGGCGGCCGGGACTGATGCGATGCAGAGCCTGGCGTACGTGCGCATGACGCGGGCACCGTCCAGGTCGCCGCCGAGCCGCTTGCGCAGCCGGTTCCAGGCGACGCCGACACCGATCGCGTAGGCCAGGCCGTACGCGGCGGCCATGCCCACCACGGCCCAGCGGGCCGGGATCACGAGGTAGCACAGCGCCGACGCGCCGGCGTTGACGGCCGCCACGATGACCGTGTTGTAGAACGGCGTCCGGGTGTCCTCGTAGGCGTAGAAGGCGCGCAGCACGACGTACTGCACCGAGTACGGGATCAGGCCGAGGCCGAACGCCATCAGCATGAAGCCCATGTTGGTGGAAGCGCCGGTGCCCGAGGAGCCGAAGATCAGCGTGCACATCGGGACGCCGAGCGAGAGGAACCCGAAGGCGACCGGCACGATGGCGACCGCCGTGGTGCGCAGGCCCTGGGAGATGTCGTCGCGTACGGCGCCCGCGTCGTTCTCGGCGGCCGAGCGGGAGATGCGCGGCAGCAGCGCGGCCATCAGGGACACCGTGATGATGGCCTGCGGCAGGCCCCAGATCAGCTGGGCGTTGGCGTAGGCGCTGAAGCCGGTGCCTGGTTGGGTGGGGATCGCCGAGGCCGTGGCCAGCTGGGTCACGACCAGCGCTCCGGCCTGGTTGGCGAGGACGAAGAGGATGGTCCACTTGGCGAGCATCGCGGCCTTGCCGAGGCCGTGGCCCTTCCAGTCGAAGCGCAGCCGCAGCCTGTAGCCGGTCTCCCGCAGGTAGGGGATCATCGCCAGGGCCTGGACCACGAGGCCGAGCAGGATGCCGATGCCGAGGAGCCGCTGGCCCTCCGCCGGAATGTTCGTGACCTTCATCCCGGAGTCACCGGCGGTGCCGTAGACCCAGATGAACATGCCCAGCGTCACGATGATGACGATGTTGTTGAGGACCGGGGTCCACATCATCGCGCCGAACCTGCCGCGGGCGTTGAGGATCTGCCCCATCACCACGTGCAGGCCCATGAAGAAGATCGAAGGCAGGAAGTAGCGGGTGAAGGTGACGGCGACCTCGTTGGCCCCGGGGTTGCTCGCGATCGGGTTCGACAGCATGCGGACCAGGAGCGGCGCCCCCAACATCGCCACTGCGGTCAGCGCGGCCAGGGCGACCATGACCAGGGTCAGTAGACGGTTCGCGTACGCCTCGCCGCCGTCGTCGTCCTCCTTCATCGCGCGCACCAGCTGCGGCACGAAGACGGAGTTCAGT
The DNA here is from genome assembly GCF_040638805.1 of Streptomyces sp. NPDC005925. Taxonomy (NCBI): domain Bacteria; kingdom Bacillati; phylum Actinomycetota; class Actinomycetes; order Kitasatosporales; family Streptomycetaceae; genus Streptomyces; species Streptomyces sp. NPDC005925. The sequence continues at coordinate 18,410 of NZ_JBEXVL010000011.1, forward strand.
CCGCCGCCGACGGTCAGGATGTAGATCATCGTCGGCAGCTGGTAGGCGATCTGGAACGTGTCGCCGAGCATCCCGAGACCCAGCGCCGACACGATCATCGCGGACCGGACGAAGCCCGTGAGGCGGGACACCATGGTGCCCGCTGCCATCAGAGCACTCGACTTCAGCAGGCCGGAGGCGCGGCCGCTCTTCTTGGGCGCGGCGGCCGGGGCGGGCGCCGGTGCGAGCGTTTCGGAGGCGGGCGGCGGGAACATCGCGGGCGCGCCCGGCGACGGTGCGGGGCCGGGCACCGAGGGCTGGGACGGGTACGGAGACTGCGGCTGTGCGGCGCCCTGCGGAGGGTCCTGATACCCGTCGCCCGAGTCCCGGCCCGGGTGTCCGGCGCCCTGCTGCTGGTCCCGGAACAGGTGCGCGAAGGCGTCCGGTTCGTGGCGCTCCTCGGCGGCCTCGGGGACCAGGTCGTCCACGCCCGCATAGCGCGTGGTGCGGACGTCGTCGCCGTAGGGCGGGTACTGGGTGGGACCGTCGTGCTCCGGCACCGGCGGGCGGGCCCACACCCGCGGGTCGGGGACGTACGGCGACTGCGGTGGCCCGCCGTACAGCGGCTGCTGCGGCTCGTGCGCGCCCGGACGCGGCGGGTGCGCCGCTCGGTCGTAGAGGGCCTCGGTGACCGGATCCTGGGCGGTCAGGTCCTGCGCGCGGTACGGGTCCTGGTCGTAGGCGTCCTGGAGGTACATGTCCGCGGGCGGGTGCGTCGGCGTCCGGTCCTGCCCCGGAGGCGGCACCTCGGGGCGGCCGTCACCGGGCCGGCCCTGGTCACCGTCGTACGGCGCGTTCATGCGTACCCCACCTCATCGTCCCCGGCCCACGGGCCACGACATCCTCAACGGTCCACTCTCTCACCCGTTCCGGACGGGTCGGCGTTTTCCGCTGGGGTGTCCGGTGCGGGGTCACTCGGCTGCTCCGCGCCGTCGCCCCGGGAGCCCTCCGAGGACTCCTCCCCGAGACGCTCGTCGGACGCTTCCTCGGTCTGCTCGCTGTCGCCATCGCTGTCACTGTCCTCGTCGGCGTCCGGCCGCGTGGCGTTCTCGTCGGTCTCGGCCGCCTCACGGGCTGCGGCGCGCTTGCGCTGGGTGTACATGCGGAAGCCGGCCAGCACGAGGAGCAGGACACCGCCGCCGATGACCAGCATCACGGTGGCCGTGATCTCGGTGACCTTCACGTCGAACCTGACCGGGTCGCCGTACTTCCGGCCGTCCTGCGTGTAGAGCTGGGCGATCACCGACGAGCGGCCGTTGGCGTTGGCCGACGTGGTGAACTTCACCGACTGGCTGTGGCCGCCCGAGACGGTGACGGGCTGCTGCCAGTACGGCTTGCCGCCGATCTTGAGGCGGGTCGGGTTGACGGAGGTGAGCCGCAGCACGAGGCGGTCGACGTCCTGGACCAGGTTGTTCTGCACGGTCACCGGGATCGTGGCGCTACGCCCGGAGAGCTTCGTCTCCGACTTCTCGATCAGCCTGACCTGCTTGGCGAGACCCTGGAGGTAGATCTCCACGCCCGTGCGAAAGGACATCGCCTCGCCGGGCCGGCCGCGCCACGAGGTGGACATCTCGCGGTTCATGGCCCGGCCGAACGGGGTCACGACCCGGAACTGGCTGGTGAGGATGACCTTGAAATTGTCCAGCTTGCCCTCGGTCCGCACGAGTTGCTCGTACGCCGACCGCGGCAGTTCGCGCTTGCGCAGTTCCTTCGGATACGCGCGGGCGGAGGGGATCCGCGCCGTGGCGGCGCGGTCCGGCTTGGCGGAGGCGGCCGCCGCGAGCTTCTGCGCCTCCGACCAGGGGCCGTCCTGCAACGCGGTCAGGGCCTCGGCCATCGTCCGGGCCTGGCCGGCGGTCGGCGTGCGCTGCGGGGCGATCACGACACTGCGCTGCTTGTCGCTCTGGAGGTTCAGGGTCAGGCTCTGGGCGAGGAACCGCTGCACCGCGAGGGTGGAGGCGGAGGCCCTCAGCAGGTCGCCCTGGAAGGCCGTGGACAGCCCCGCGTCCGCGACGACCGCCGTCGTTCCGGCGCCGATGGGACGGGCCGCGGACGGGGTGTAGGGCAGGCTCCGGCTCTCCTGGAGGCTGTCGCTGCGGGCGATCACCTTGTCGGCGCCCGCAGAGGTCGCGACCTTGACGATCGACGGGTCGATCGCGCCCTCCACCGGCCAGGCGAAGTCAGTGAGGGGTTTCACGTGGAGGATCGGCTCGACCGTGTTGGCGACGACGTCCGTGGCTTCCTTGAGGTTCCTCAGCGCGCCCGGGACGTTGGTCCCGTTGTGCGCGAGGGAGGCCAGATCCGGGTCGGAGAACGGGAGGGCGACGACTTCCTTGTCCGCCACCGCCTCCTGTACCGCCGCGAGCCACCGCTTGGCGACCGCCTGGTGGGTGCCGACGCTGGTGGTGCCGTTCTCGCCGCGGACCTGATACGTGCGCGTCATGGCGTCGACGGAGGCCAGCAGGTCGGGGTCGACGACCCAGGTGACGTCGAGTTCCTTGCCCAGGGAGACCATCTGGTCCAGGCGGCCACCCGGCGAGATCTCCTGGGTCAGGTCGTCGTTGAGGAAAACCGGCGTCTGCTGCTCGTTGGATCCCGTCTCGGCCATCATGTGGACGCCGGAGATCAGCGGCCACAGGAACGTCGTCCGGGTCCGGGTGTCGGCCTCCCCGGACTGGTACGGCAGGAACGTCCGCCGGACGCCCAGCACCTGTGTCCAGGGCTGCGCCGAGGTCTGCCCGGAGAGGGAGACGCCGAACTCGTAGACCCCGTCCTGGGCGAGGTTCAGCTTGTCGACCGGCACCTCGATGCTGAAGGGGTGGGCGACCCCGGGCGTGAGTTTGGTGAACTCCTCGACGTACTTGCCGCCGATCGCCGAGCCGACTGTTCCCTGGACGTCGCTGCTGTACTTGGCGGCGGTGTCGATGGCCGAGCGGGTGCCGACCGGCGCTCCCACGCGCAGATCGACCTGTGCGTCCGTGACCGTCTGCTTGCCCTTGTTGGTCACCGTGCCGGCCACCGTGAGGGTGTCGTCGTCGGTGGGCGTGCTGGGGGTGAGGGTGTTGACGGAGACGGCCACCGCACCGGAGCCGGCTGCGGCCCGCGGAGCGTCCTGGCCCGCGGCGGCCGCCGGAGCGGCGGCGGGGAGCTGGAGAAGACCGGCCAGCAGAGGCGCTGCCGTGAGCAGGGATCCCGTCCGCCGCAACCACCGGCGGGCAGGAGAGGGAGCTGTCTCCTGGAAGTCTGCCGCCTCGGCCACGCGCTCGCCCGTCCCTCGTCGTCGTCAGTGGTCGTCGGAATGTGCGTCCACGCATGGTAACGATGCGCGCTGAGAGGAAGTGCCGCGGACCGCTCCACAAGATCAAGGAAAGCGGGCAGGCTGTCCTGTATATCCGTGTATGGAAGAGACCTCCCCGCAATGACTCGAGGGCAGGTTTTGTGCGTGTATAGGAGGAGTGTCTGGGCCTCTGAGGGGTGCGCTCGTGGTAGCCCGCGCCACGTACCCTCTTCTGTTGTGCCGAACGTCAACGAAGACAACCCCAGTGCCCTGAGCCAGGCGCAGCTCCGCGCGGTGAGTGAACTGCTGCGGGTCGCCCCGGTCGCCGACGACCTCGCCCGTCGATTCCAGAAGGCGGGGTTCTCTCTCGCCCTGGTCGGTGGGTCGGTCCGGGACGCGTTGCTCGGCCGGCTCGGGAACGACCTGGACTTCACGACCGATGCCCGACCACAGGACGTCTTGAAGATCGTCCGGCCCTGGGCGGACGCGGTCTGGGAGGTCGGAATCGCCTTCGGCACGGTCGGTGCGCAGAAGGACGGCTACCAGATCGAGGTGACCACCTACCGGTCGGAGGCCTACGACCGCACCTCGCGCAAGCCCGAGGTGTCGTACGGCGACTCCATCGAGCAGGACCTCGTCCGCCGGGACTTCTCCGTGAACGCGATGGCCGTCGCACTGCCGGAGAAGAGGTTCATCGATCCGCACGGTGGTCTCGACGACCTCGCCGAGCGGGTGCTGCGTACGCCCGGTACTCCCGAAGAGTCTTTCTCCGACGACCCGCTGCGGATGATGCGGGCCGCTCGCTTCGCCGCGCAGCTCGACTTCGAGGTGGCCCCCGAGGTCGTCACGGCCATGACGGAGATGTCCGGGCGGCTGGAGATCGTCTCGGCCGAGCGGGTGCGGGACGAGCTGAACAAGCTGATCCTGTCCGCCTGCCCGCGCAAGGGCCTGACGCTGCTGGTGGACACCGGGCTCGCCGAGCACGTGCTGCCCGAGCTGCCCGCTCTGCGCCTGGAGAGCGACGAGCACCACCGGCACAAGGACGTCTACGACCACACGCTGATCGTCCTGGAGCAGGCAATGGCGCTGGAGGAGGACGGTCCCGACCTACCGCTCCGGCTGGCCGCCCTGTTGCACGACATCGGCAAGCCCCGGACCCGTCGCTTCGAGAAGGACGGGCGGGTCTCGTTCCACCACCACGAGGTGGTCGGGGCGAAGATGACGAAGAAGCGCATGACGGCGCTCAAGTACTCCAACGACCTCGTGAAGGACGTCTCACGTCTGGTCGAACTCCACCTGCGCTTCCACGGCTACGGCACCGGCGAGTGGACCGATTCCGCCGTGCGCCGCTACGTACGGGACGCGGGTCCGCTCCTCGACCGGCTGCACAAGCTGACGCGCTCCGACTGCACCACCCGGAACAAGCGGAAGGCCGCCGCGCTGTCGCGCGCGTACGACGGCCTGGAAGAGCGGATCGCCAAGCTGCAGGAGCGGGAGGAGCTGGACGCCATCCGTCCGGACCTCGACGGCAACCAGATCCAGGAGATCCTGGACATCGGTCCGGGGCCCACCGTGGGTCAGGCCTACAAGCACATGCTGGAACTCCGCCTGGAGCACGGGCCGATGGGTCATGAGGCGGCGGTGAGCGCGCTCAAGGAGTGGTGGGCCGGGCAGGAGGGCTGACCCGGGAAGCGAGCGCATGTTTCACGTGAAACATGCGGGAGGGGCGCTGTTTCACGTGAAACAACGCCCCTCCCGCATCGTCTGTACTACTTCGCGGAGTAGTCCTCAAGGCAGAGGGTGAAGTCGTCACCGCCGCCGGTCTCGGTGTACTCGCTGTACTTGGTGCGGTCGCAGCCCTGGGACGTGCCGTCCTTCTTCTCGGCGACCTTGTACTTCGCCGCGGAGTCCGTGCACTCGACAACCTCGAGGCCCGGGTCGGTCGTGCTGTTCGGGTCCGAGATGCTCATGCAGTCCCCGACCTTCGCCTGGGCGGCGTCGTCACGGCTGGCGATGTAGCCGCCCACGGCCACGCCGACGATGATCACGCCGACGACGATGTTCTTGATCGTCTTGAAGCTGAGCTTGCGGCGCGGCTGCTCCGGCGGGACCGGGGCGTACGGCGCGCCACCCTGGGGGAAGCCCGGCTGCCCGGCCTGCTGCGGGAAGCCGCCCTGAGGCGCGTGCGGGGCCTGGCCCTGAGGCTGGCCGTAGGGCTGCTGGCCCTGGGCGAACGGGTTCTGGCCCTGGGGCGGAGTCGACACTTGGGGGTCCCCCTAGAAACATAGTTCGTGATGACGCGATCATGGCGCGAAGAAGTGACGCGGACATGGCGCGAGTAAGACGAAAGTAAGCTACCGGCCCCCACTGACAACCTTGTAGCCGAGAGCGGGCTCTGTGTCGTTGATGTGACACTTACTGGCGCCCAAAACGGGCCATAGCTACAGCTACTGACGTGTAGGTAACGGCAACCGTAATAACCAGCGGGGTCGAACGGCCGTCCGGCGGCAGCATCAGGGCAGCCACTCCGGCGGCGCCGACGAACGCGACATTGAACAGCACGTCGTAAACGGAGAAAATCCGGCCACGGAAACCGTCCTCGACCGTGGCCTGTACCACGGTGTCCGTCGCGATCTTCGCACCCTGGGTGGTCAGGCCCAGCACGAACGTGGCGATCAGCAGCGGCACGGTCGCGAAGGGCAGGCCGAGGGCAGGCTCCAGCACCGCGGCCGTCCCGGCACACACGGCGATCCACCGGCCGGGCCCGAGCCGTCCGGCCGCCCACGGCGTCACCACGGCCGCAGCGAAGAAGCCGGCCCCGGACACCCCGAGCGCCAGGCCCAGCAGCGCGAGCCCTTCGCCCCGCTCCGAGGCCAGGGCGTAGCGGCACAGCATCAGCAGCATGACGAGCAGGGCGCCGTAGCAGAACCGCATCAGCGACATCGCCGCGAGCGCCCGGGCCGCCTCCCGGCGCGGCGGCGCGGCGAGATGACGGACCCCCGCGATCAGGTCGCGCGCGGCCTCGGCCACCGCCGCTGTCAGGCGCGGCCGCACCAACGCACGGTCGGGGCCCAGCAGTTCGCGCGCCATGCGCAGCGACGCCAGCGCCGCGCACAGGTACAGGGCCGCCCCCAGTAGCACCACGACGGCGTCGGAGTCGGCGCCCATGATCCGTACGACGAAGGTGAGACCGGCGCCCGCGGTCGCGGCGAGCGTCCCCGCGGTCGGGGACAGGGAATTGGCGATCATGAGGCGCTCGGCGTCGACCACGCGCGGCAGCGCGGCGGACAGGCCCGTGAGGACGAAGCGGGTCACGGCGGTGACGCACAGCGCAGAGGCGTAGAAGAGCCAGTCCGGGGCTTCGCCGAGCATCAGGACGACCGTGGCGGACGCGAGCCCGGCGCGCAGCACGTTGCCGTACAGCAGCACCTGGCGGCGGCGCCAGCGATCCAGCAGCACGCCGGCGAACGGACCGACGAGGGAGTACGGCAGCAGCAGTACCGCCATGGCCGAGGCGATCGCGCCGGGCGACGCCTGCCGCTCCGGGGAGAAGACGACGTGGGCGGCGAGCGCGATCTGGTAGACGCCGTCGGCACCCTGGGAGAGGAGCCGTACGGCGAGAAGCCGCCTGAAGCCCTGGAAGCGCAGCAGAACACGCAGGTCACGGACGACGGCCATGAGGTCCAGCCTCACATACGGGAAGGGTCCCCGGGACATGCGACCCGGGGACCCTCAACGCATGTTGCTGCAGCGGCCGTTAGCGCTCGACCGTGCCCTGGATGAACTTCTCGACGTTCTCGCGGGCCTCGTCGTCGAAGTACTGGACCGGCGGGGACTTCATGAAGTACGAGGACGCCGACAGGATCGGGCCGCCGATACCGCGGTCCTTGGCGATCTTCGCGGCGCGCAGGGCGTCGATGATGACACCCGCGGAGTTCGGGGAGTCCCAGACCTCGAGCTTGTACTCCAGGTTCAGCGGGACGTCACCGAACGCGCGGCCCTCCAGGCGGACGTACGCCCACTTGCGGTCGTCGAGCCAGGCGACGTAGTCGGACGGGCCGATGTGGACGTTCTTCTCGCCCATGTCCCGGTCCCGGATCTGGGAGGTGACGGCCTGCGTCTTGGAGATCTTCTTCGACTCGAGGCGGTCACGCTCGAGCATGTTCTTGAAGTCCATGTTGCCGCCGACGTTCAGCTGCATCGTGCGGTCCAGGACGACGCCCCGGTCCTCGAACAGCTTCGCCATGACGCGGTGCGTGATGGTGGCGCCGACCTGCGACTTGATGTCGTCACCCACGATCGGCACGCCCGCCTCGGTGAACTTGTCCGCCCACTCCTTCGTACCGGCGATGAAGACCGGCAGGGCGTTGACGAAGGCGACCTTCGCGTCGATGGCGCACTGGGCGTAGAACTTCGCCGCGGCCTCGGAGCCGACCGGCAGGTAGCAGACCAGGACGTCGACCTGCTTGTCCTTCAGGACCTCGACGACGTCGACGGGCTCCTCCGCGGACTCCTCGATGGTCTCGCGGTAGTACTTGCCGAGACCGTCGAGGGTGTGGCCGCGCTGGACCTGGACACCGGTGTTCGGCACGTCGCAGATCTTGACGGTGTTGTTCTCGGAGGCGCCGATGGCGTCCGCGAGATCCAGACCGACCTTCTTGGCATCCACGTCGAAGGCGGCGACGAACTCGACGTCGCGGACGTGGTAGTCACCGAACTGCACGTGCATGAGTCCGGGGACCTTGCCCGTCGGGTCGGCGTCCTTGTAGTACTCGACTCCCTGCACCAGCGATGCGGCGCAGTTGCCCACACCGACGATGGCTACGCGAACCGAACCCATTCCGGTTGCTCCCTGTGTGTACGAGTGAGGCCGCTCGGCGGCTCTCACGTGGCGGTGTCGCCGGGCGTATCCGGCCGGGGATCGTCCCCGGACCGGGGCAGGCCGCCCGTCGCTCCAGATGTGGTGTCGTGCTGAGCGGACCCTCCTGAGGCAGAACGCCGCAGGTCCCGTCCGGCCCGCTCGCTCTCAATGAGCTCGTTCAGCCAGCGCACTTCGCGCTCCACGGACTCCATCCCGTGGCGCTGGAGCTCAAGTGTGTAGTCGTCGAGGCGCTCCCCGGTGCGCGTCAGCGAGAGGCGCAACTTCTCCAGCCGCTCCTCCAGCCGGCTGCGGCGGCCCTCCAGCACGCGCATGCGGACGTCCCGTGACGTCTGCCCGAAGAAGGCGAAGCGAGCGGCGAAGGTCTCGTCCTCGTAGGCGTCCGGTCCCGTCTGGGAGAGCAGTTCCTCGAAGTGCTCCTTGCCTTCCGCCGTCAACCGGTAAACGATCTTGGCGCGGCGTCCGGTGAGCGGAGCGGCGAGGGCGTCCTCACTGGTGTTTCCCGGCTCCTCGGTCAACCAGCCGTTCGTGACCAGCGTCTTGAGGCACGGGTACAGCGTTCCGTAGCTGAAAGCCCGGAACACACCCAGTGACGTGTTGAGCCGTTTGCGCAGCTCATAGCCGTGCATCGGGGACTCGCGGAGCAGGCCGAGGACAGCGAACTCGAGGATCCCGGAACGCCGGCTCATCGTCGCCTCCTCTCTGCCGCGGTCGTGCCGTGACGGGCTCGCACCCTGCTTGAGCCCTGCTATATGCCGGGCTGATGTATCGACTCGATACATCCAGACGATAGAACGCCCCTCCGGATGGGACAAGAGGGATAGTGGTGAACGGGATCACATCAACGATTCATCGCAGGCGACTTGCCTGTTTTGAGGGGAAGTTCTGGGCTAGGCGGGTTTTGGCGGTGCGTAGTCTGTGCGGCATGCACACCACCGGGAACCGAGTGAGGCGTGAGGGCGTCGTCGTCCTCGGTGCAGTACGGGTGAATGAGCAACTGACTGCATCCGTATGTCGGGGGGACCGGAAACCAGTCGCCGTTTCCAGGCGCGCAAAGGTGCGCCTGCCCGAGGAGTAGTCGTTCGATGAGCGAGCACCGTCGCAAACCGCCGCAGCCGCAGGGGGGCGGACGTGCCGCAGCCCGACGTGGCCAGTCCGGCGCGTCTTCCGGCCGCCGCGCGGCACCGCGAGGCGACACCGGGTCTCCGTCCGGCGCGTACGAGACGGAGGGCGAGGAGCGTCCGTACGGCGGACGCGCCGAGGCCCGTCGTGCGGCCCAGCGCAATGGAGGAGGACGCCGCAGAGCGGCAGAACCGGGACGCGGAGGCCGGCGCAGCGCGCCGGGCGGTCCGAACGGCCGGGGCCGCGCAGGCGCCGCACCCGGCGCCAAGCGCATGATCGACTATCCACGCCACGGCAAGGACGGGTGGCGGCGCTGGATGCCGTCCTGGAAGCTCGTCTCCGGCCTGTGCCTGTTCTTCTTCGGCAGCCTGGTCACGGCGGTCGGCGTCGGCTACGCGATCGTGAGCGTCCCCTCCGAGGAGAACACCGCCGCGCTGTCGCAGAACAACGTCTACTACTGGGCCGACGGCAGTCAGATGGTCGCCACCGGCGCCGGTCAGAACCGGCAGAACGTCACCATCGACCGGATCCCCAGGGAGATGCAGCTGGCGGTGATCTCGGCCGAGAACAAGTCGTTCTACGAGGACTCGGGCGTCGACCCCATGGGTATCGCCCGGGCTCTGGCCAACATGGCCCGGGGCGGGGACACGCAGGGTGGTTCGACCATCACCCAGCAGTTCGTGAAGAACACCTACCTGAGCCAGGACCAGACCCTCACCCGTAAGTTCAAGGAACTGTTCATCTCGGTCAAGGTGGGCACGAAACTCTCCAAGCCCGAGATCCTCCAGGGCTACCTGAACACCTCGTACTACGGTCGTGGGGCCTACGGCATCCAGGCCGCCGCCCAGACCTACTACGGCAAGGACGCGGTCAAGCTCAACACGAGTGAGTGCGCCTTCCTCGCCGCTCTGCTCAAGGGCCCGACGTACTACGACCCGGCGGGCAACGAGAACCTCGACCGCACGGCCACCGCCGAGGCCAACCGCAAGCGGTCCGAGGCGCGCTGGGGCTGGATCCTGGGCGAGATGCGCAAGGACCATGGCATCTCGGAGGCCCAGTACCAGAAGGCGATCAAGAAGTACCCGACCCCCCAGGGGCGCAAGGCGATCAAGGGCATGACCGGGCAGACCAGCTACCTGGTCGACACGGCCAAGAAGTACGTCCTGAACCACTCGAACATCAGTGAGGCCAAGTTCGACCAGGGCGGCTACCAGATCTACACGACCTTCGAGAAGGACAAGGTCGAGGCGCTCAACAAGGCCGTGAGGAAGATCGAGAAGCAGAAGATCAACCCGAAGCGCGAGCTGGACAAGCACGTCCAGTTCGGTGCGGCCTCGGTGAAGCCCAACGACGGTGCGATCGTCGCCCTCTACGGTGGTGCGGGTTACGAGAACAACCACTTCAACAACAACGCGGACACGTCCGGTGTCCCCGTCGGATCGACGTGGAAGCCCTTCGTTCTCGCCGCGGCCATGGAGCACGGCACGTACGAGACCAACGGTGAAGGCATCTCGCCGCTGAGCAAGTACAACGGCAACGATCACCTGAAGGTCCGCAAGCCGGACGGCAGCTACTACCTGCGCAAGGACAACTCGGTCTTCTACCAGGAGAACGAGTCGGATCATCGCTGGGGATACATCACCCTGCGCAAGGCCATGGAGCAGTCCATCAACACGCCGTTCGTCCAGCTGGGCGTGGACGTGGGAATGGAGAAGGTACGGGACGTGGCGAAGGCGTCCGGCATCCTGGACCAGTCGTTCGCCTATCTCAATCCGTCCTTCGCGCTCGGTACGTCGACTCCCAGCGCGATCCGTATGGCCGACGCGTACGCCACGTTCGCGGCCTCCGGCAAGCAGACCGCGCCCTACTCGGTGAAATCCGTGAAGGAGGGGGGCCAGGAGCTCGAAGGCTTCGACAAGCCCAAAGCCGCGCAGGCGATGCCGGAGAACGTGGCCAACAACGTCACCGACGTACTGCAGAACGTGATCAAGAACGGTACGGGTAAGAACGCGCTCGCCCTGGGCCGTACGGCGGCCGGCAAGACCGGTACCACCGACGAGAACAAGTCCGCCTGGTTCGTCGGCTACACCCAGCAGCTGTCGACCTCGGTCGCCATGTTCCGTGAGGACCCGGAGAGCCACAAGCTGCTCTCCATGAACGGCACGGCGGGCGTGGACTCCATCCACGGTGGTGACATCCCGACATCGGTGTGGACCGAGTACATGAAGGCCGCGCTGGCCGACAAGCCCGACCCGGGCTTCCCGGAAGCCACCAAGATCGGTGAGATCGCGGACCAGCCGGGCGCACCCTCCCCGAGCCCGAGCGCCACGGCGTCGCCCAGCCAGTCGGCGAGCGAGTCGCCGAGCGCGTCTCCGACCGGGCCCAGTCTGCCTCCGACGCCGTCGACGTCCGGGACGTGCAGTCCGTGGGACTTCGACTGCGAGGAGACCGGTGGCAACAGCAACGGAGGAGCCGACACCGGAGGCGGCGGGGTGACGCCCACGCCGACAGGAACCGCGACGGACGATCCCGGGAACAGCAGAGGCAACGGCAATGGAGGCCTCTTCGGAGGCACCGGTTAACCGCCTTATCGTCTGGCAAGGGTGTTTCACGTGAAACACCCTTGCCGGGGTGTTTCACGTGAAACGTGGGCCGCCGCACCTCGGGTGCGGCGGCCCTCCGCGTTCTGCTGGGGTGTACGGCAGGATGGGCGACATGCCCAGTGCAGAATCGACGCAAGCGAGCGTGCACGAGCCGGACCCGGTGCGGCCGACCCGGGAGGACGAGGTCGCCGCAGCCGGCAGCGAACTGTTCGGCGGCCCGGTGGGACGGCGTGCCCTGCTCGGGACGTCCTGGTGGACGCCCGTGCGGGTGGTCACGCTCGTGGCGATCGGCATGTTCGCCCTCGGCCTGATCCAGAAGGCGCCCTGCTACAACGGCGCCTGGTTCTTCGGAGCCGGCTCGCAGTACACCCATGCCTGCTACTCGGACATCCCGCACCTGTACGCGGGGCGCGGCTTCTCCGAGGGGCTCGTGCCGTACTTCGACAAGCTGCCCGGTGACATGCAGTACCTCGAGTACCCGGTGCTGACCGGCGTGTTCATGGAGGTGGCGGCCTGGCTCACGCCCGGCAGCGGCAGCATCCAGCACCAGGAACAGTGGTACTGGATGGTCAACGCCGGGATGCTCATGGTGTGCGCGGCCGTCATCGCCGTCTGCGTGGCCCGGACCCACAGCCGGCGCCCTTGGGACGCCCTGCTGGTCGCCCTGGCGCCCGCCGCGGCTCTGACCGCCACCATCAACTGGGACCTGCTGGCGATCGCTCTGACGGCCGCAGCGATGCTGATGTGGGCGCGGGGCCGCTCCCTCGCGTTCGGTGTCCTCCTGGGGCTCGCCACGGCCGCCAAGCTCTATCCCTTCCTGCTCCTGGGCGCCCTGCTCGTGCTGTGCTGGCGCGCGGGCCGCTGGCGGGAGTACGGGGTGGCACTGGGCGGCGCGGTGATCGCCTGGCTCGTGGTGAACGTGCCGGTGATGCTGTTCGCCTTCGAGGGCTGGTCGAAGTTCTACACATTCAGCCAGGAGCGGGGCGTCGACTTCGGCTCCTTCTGGCTGATCATGGCCCAGAACTCGAAGGACCCGCTCAGCACCGAGACCGTCAACACCCTCGCCATGGTGCTCATGCTGGTGTGCTGCGCGGGCGTCGCCGCACTCGCGCTGATGGCGCCGCGCCGGCCGCGCTTCGCCCAACTGGCTTTCCTGATCGTCGCGGCGTTCATCCTCACCAACAAGGTCTACTCCCCGCAGTACGTCCTGTGGCTGGTCCCGCTGGCGGCGCTGGCCCGGCCGAAGTGGCGGGACTTCCTGATCTGGCAGGCCTGCGAGGTGACGTACTTCCTCGGAATCTGGCTGTACCTCGCGTACACGACCAGCGGTGACGCCCACAAGGGACTGCCCCAGGACGGCTACCACTGGGCCATTGCCGCCCATCTGGTCGGGACGCTGTACCTGTGCGCCGTCGTCGTACGGGACATCCTCATGCCGGAGCGCGATCCGGTGCGCCGCGGCGGCGACGACGACCCGTCGGGCGGTGTCCTCGACGGGGCTGAGGACGTCGTCGTGTTCGGCCCCGCTGCCCATCCCCCGCGGCACGCGGCGCACTTCGAGGCGGCGGAGGCGCCGCGGGTGCGGTGGGGCGAGCAGGAGACGACGGATGGTTCGCTCTGAGCGAACAACGTGCACCGCGGCCGGTCACAGGCCGCGCCCGGCAGGCGAATGGCCGTACACGGAACCTCCCGTGTACGGCCATTCGGCCGCTGTTGCCGCGCTTGTCCGGCGGATGCCGACGCCGGACCGCGGGTCAGCGGTCCAGGATGCGGTCGAACTGCGTGGTGGTGTGCCGCAGATGGGCCACCAGCTCGTCGCCGACCTTCGGCTCCGGCGAGTCCGAGGGCACGAACAGGATCGAGACCTGCATGTGTGGCGGCTCGGCGAACCAGCGCTGCTTGCCCGCCCAGACGAACGGCGAGAGGTTCCGGTTGACCGTCGCGAGGCCGGCACGGGCGACTCCCTTGGCGCGAGGCATCACGCCGTGCATCGCCTTCGGAGCCTCGAGGCCCACCCCGTGCGACGTACCGCCCGCCACGACCACCAGGAAGCCGTCCGAGGCGGCCTTCTGCTGCCGGTAGCCGAAGCGGTCGCCCTTGGAGACGCGGGTGACGTCCAGCACGGAGCCGCGGTACTCGGTGGCCTCGTGGTCCCCCAGCCACAGCCGCGTGCCGATACGGGCGCGGAACCGGGTCTGCGGGAACTGCTGCTGGAGCCGGGCGAGTTCCCCGGCCTTGAGATGGCTGACGAACATCGTGTGCAACGGCAGCCGGGCCGCGCGCAGCCGGTCCATCCAGCCGATGACCTCCTCGACGGCGTCCGAGCCGTCGGTGCGATCCAGCGGCAGATGGATGGCGAAGCCCTCGAGGCGGACGTTCTCTATGGCCGCGTGCAGCTGCGGAAGGTCCTGCTCGCTGATGCCGTGCCGCTTCATCGAGGACATCACCTCGATGACCACACGGGCGCCCACGAGACCGTACACGCCGTCTATCGACGACACCGAGCGCACCACCCGGTCGGGCAGCGGCACCGGCTCCTCGCCGCGCCGGAACGGCGTCAGCACCAGCAGGTCCCCGCCGAACCAGTCCTTGATGCGGGCGGCCTCGTAGGTCGTGCCGACGGCGAGCATGTCGGAACCGAGCCGTGTGGCCTCCTCCGCCAGCCGCTCGTGGCCGAAGCCGTAGCCGTTGCCCTTGCAGACGGGGACCAGGCTCGGAAACTGATCCTGCACGTGCTTGTGATGCGCCCGCCAGCGCGCGGTGTCGACGTAGAGCGTGAGCGCCATGGCCGGACCTGGAACCTTTCTCGTGGCTGCGGTTGTGGTGGGGGGAAGCTCTGGAAGCCGGTCGGTGGAGCCGTGGGGCCGTCCGCGCGAACGGCTGGGTCAGCGCCGCGACATGTAGATGTCGAGGGCCTTGTGGAGCAGCTTGTTCAGCGGGAAGTCCCACTCGCCGAGGTACTCGGCGGCCTGGCCGCCGGTGCCCACCTTGAACTGGATCAGACCGAAGAGGTGGTCGGACTCGTCCAGCGAGTCGGAGATGCCGCGCAGGTCGTAGACGGTGGCGCCCAGCGCGTAGGCGTCGCGCAGCATCCGCCACTGCATGGCGTTCGACGGCCGCACCTCGCGGCCGATGTTGTCCGAGGCGCCGTAGGAGTACCAGACGTGCCCGCCGACGATCAGCATCGTCGCCGCCGAGAGGTTCACGCCGTTGTGGCGGGCGAAGTACAGCCGCATGCGGTTGGGGTCCTCGGAGTTGAGGGCCGTCCACATGCGCTGGAAGTACGACAGCGGCCGCGGCCGGAAGTGGTCGCGCACAGCCGTGATCTCGTACAGTCGCTGCCATTCCTGGAGGTCGTCGTAACCTCCCTGGACGACCTCGACGCCAGCCTTCTCGGCCTTCTTGATGTTGCGCCGCCACAGCTGGTTGAAATTCTTGTGGACCTCTTCCAGCGAGCGGTTCGCCAGCGGCACCTGGTACACGTACCGCGGCTGGACGTCGCCGAAGCCGGCGCCGCCGTCCTCGCCCTGCTGCCAGCCCATGCGCCGGAGCTTGTCGGCGACCTCGAAGGCGCGCGGCTCGATGTGGTCGGCCTCGATGTCGCGCAGACGCTTGACGTCCGGGTTCTGAATCCCGGCCTTGATGGAGGCGGCCTCCCAGCGGCGGATGATCACCGGCGGGCCCATCTTCACGGAGAACGCGCCCTGCTGCTTCAGATGCGCCAGCATCGGCTCGATCCAGTCCTGCAGATTCGGCGCGAACCAGTTGATGACCGGGCCTTCGGGCAGATAGGCGAGATAGCGCTTGATCTTGGGGAGCTGCCGGTAGAGAACCAGACCCACGCCGACCAGCTCGCCGTTGCGCTCGTCGAACCAGCCGAGATTCTCCGAGCGCCATTCGGCCTTCACGTCGGCCCACGCCGGGACCTGCATGTGGCTCGCCGCCGGCAGGCTCTGGAGGTAGGCCAGATGCTGCTCGCGACTGATGGTCCTCAGGGTCAGGCTCATTCGGGGCGCTCCTCGGGCTGGTGTGTCCCCATGGATACAGGGGCTCCGGCTCTCGCGCCGAAGCCTACTGGGCCCCGCGAGCGCCGCGACTGGGCACGTGGCACGTTCGCCCGGCCCTGGGGGAAGGGCCGGGCGGGTCGTGCGGTGCCGGAGAGGTGGCGGACTTCCGCCGCGTCAGCCGAAGAGTCCGCCGTGCGCCATGGCGAGGAAGAACCCGATTCCGGAGGCGCCGAGGCCCAGGATCAGGCCGAAGCGCTCACGTGTCGTCTCCGAGACCCACTGGCCGTAGGCGCCGGTGGCGATTCCCACCAGGCCGGTCCACGAGCTCAGCAGGTGCAGGCTGTGGAACATCGCGGTGACGAACGACGTGAGGCCCAGCACCAGGGTCACCGCGAGCAGCGTGTCCTGGAGGGGGTGGGGTTTGCCGTCGGTGGCGAAAAGGCCTCCGACGGTATTGGGTCGCATTGCCTGTGCCATGGGGCACCTCCTGCGAAAGGCGGCGGATCGTAGCGCCATACACACCCGATGTGTACAGATTGACGGGGTTGGCAGCCGGATTTCAACCGCTGGCGGGTGTGCGGGTAGTCTGTACGGTCTGCACCGGTGTCTGCCCGGACAGCGCCAGGCACGCGTCAGGATCCGTCCCGGCCCGACCTGGGAAACCGCCGAACAACTCCCGTTGTCAGTGGGGGCTGTTTTACTGACGGGCACTGTTGCGTACGCATCACGACCCTCCTGCCACGGAACGACCGTGGCCGCTGAGTCCAAAGGAGGTGGGTTCCACATGCGTCACTACGAAGTGATGGTCATCCTCGACCCCGACATCGAGGAGCGTGCTGTCTCCCCGCTGATCGAGAACTTCCTCTCTGTCGTCCGTGACGGCGGCGGAAAGGTCGAGAAGGTCGACACCTGGGGCCGTCGTCGTCTCTCGTACGAGATCAAGAAGAAGCCCGAGGGCATCTACTCGGTCATCGACCTGCAGGCCGAGCCTGCGGTCGTCAAGGAGCTCGACCGCCAGATGAACCTGAACGAGTCGGTCCTCCGGACCAAGGTCCTCCGTCCCGAGATGCACTGAGCTTCGGCTCAGCTGATCCGGGATTCCGAGTAGCAGCACCAGCAGCCAGCAGCAAACCCGCCGAGAGGTTCCCCCATGGCAGGCGAGACCGTCATCACGGTCATCGGCAATCTTGTCGACGACCCCGAGCTGCGCTTCACCCCGTCCGGTGCGGCCGTCGCGAAGTTCCGTGTCGCGTCCACCCCCCGCACCTTCGACCGTCAGACGAACGAGTGGAAGGACGGCGAGAGCCTGTTCCTGACCTGCTCGGTCTGGCGTCAGGCGGCGGAGAACGTTGCCGAGTCGCTCCAGCGAGGCATGCGCGTCATCGTGCAGGGCCGGCTGAAGCAGCGGTCCTACGAGGACCGTGAGGGCGTCAAGCGCACGGTCTACGAGCTGGACGTCGACGAGGTCGGCCCCAGCCTGCGCAACGCCACGGCCAAGGTCACCAAGACCACCGGCCGCGGTGGCCAGGGCGGTTACGGCGGCGGTGGCGGCGGTCAGCAAAGTGGCGGCGGCTGGGGCGGAGGCCCCGGTGGCGGTCAGCCGGCCGGCGGTGCTCCTGCCGACGACCCCTGGGCCACGGGCGCTCCCGCCGGTGGCGGCCAGCAGGGTGGCGGCGGCTGGGGCGGCGGTTCCGGCTCCGGCGGCGGTGGCGGCTACTCGGACGAGCCCCCCTTCTAGGCCTCAGGGCCGGGTCTTCGGACTCGGCCGGCCGAGGTGGGCCGTACCCACACTTCTTGATCACACAGGAGAATCACCATGGCGAAGCCGCCTGTGCGCAAGCCGAAGAAGAAGGTCTGCGCTTTCTGCAAGGACAAGGTCACGTACGTGGACTACAAGGACACGAACATGCTGCGGAAGTTCATTTCCGACCGCGGCAAGATCCGTGCCCGCCGCGTGACCGGCAACTGCACGCAGCACCAGCGTGACGTCGCCACGGCCGTCAAGAACAGCCGTGAGATGGCGCTGCTGCCCTACACCTCCACCGCGCGATAAGGGAAGGGTGACCGACACATGAAGATCATCCTCACCCACGAGGTCTCCGGCCTCGGTGCCGCGGGCGACGTCGTTGACGTCAAGGACGGTTACGCTCGCAACTACCTGATCCCGCGGAAGTTCGCTATCCGCTGGACCAAGGGCGGCGAGAAGGACGTCGAGCAGATTCGTCGTGCTCGCAAGATCCACGAGATCCAGACCATCGAGCAGGCCAACCAGGTGAAGGCCCAGCTCGAGGGTGTCAAGGTTCGCCTGGCTGTCCGCGCGGGCGACGCCGGTCGCCTCTTCGGTTCCGTCACCCAGGCCGACATCGCTTCGGCGATCAAGGCTGCCGGTGGTCCCGAGGTCGACAAGCGTCGCATCGAGGTCACCTCGGCGATCAAGACGCTGGGCGCCCACGAGACGTCCGTGCGCCTGCACCCCGAGGTTGCCGCCAAGGTCAACATCGAGGTCGTCGCGGCCTGAGTGCCGTGCTCGCAGTAGCGACAAGTGGGGCCGCATCCTCCGGGGTGCGGCCCTCTCGCATGCCGGGCCCTTGTTTCACGTGAAACACGGGCCCTTTCGTCGTTTCACGTGAAACGACGAGAGCGTCAGCGAGTCGCTCCGGTGACGATCCAACGGCCCGACCGGCTGCGTGCCCACAGAGTCAGCAGTCGCACGGTCATCATCAGCATCATGGTGACCCACAGTGCGGTGAGCCCGCCGCCGACGGCGGGTATCAGCAGGGCCGCCGGGGTGAAGACCGCCAGGGTGATCAGCATGGCCCACGCGAGGTAGGGTCCGTCTCCTGCGCCCATCAAGACGCCGTCCAGGACGAAGACCACGCCACTGATTGGCTGGGAGAGCGCCACGATCACCAGCGCCGGGAGGGCAGTGTCCGTGACCGCCGAGTCACTGGTGAACAGAGGCAGGAGGACAGGACGCGCGAGCACCACCAGCACGCCGAGCACGACACCGGCGGCCACGCCCCACTGGACCATCCGGCGGCAGGCGACCTTGGCTCCTTCGGCGTCCCCCGCCCCGAGGTAGCGCCCGATGATGGCCTGCCCGGCGATGGCTATGGCGTCGAGGGCGAAGGCGAGCAGGCTCCACACGGACAGGATGATCTGGTGAGCCGCGATGTCGGCGTCCCCCAGGCGCGCCGCGACGGCGGTGGCGATCATCAGGATGGCGCGCAGCGAGAGGGTGCGGACCAGCAGAGGTGCCCCCGCCTGGGCGGAGGCCCTGATCCCGGCGGCGTCGGGCCGCAGGGAGGCGCCGTGCCGACGGGCGCCACGGACGACCACTGCGAGGTACACCAGGGCCATGCCCCACTGGGCGATGACGGTGCCCCAGGCAGAGCCGGCGACCCCCAGGTCGGCGCCGTAGACGAGGACGACGTTGAGGGCGGCGTTGGAGACGAAGCCTCCGACGGCGACGTACAGCGGCGTTCTGGTGTCCTGCAGTCCGCGCAGGACACCGGTCGCTGCGAGGACGACGAGCATGGCAGGGATGCCGAGCGACGAGATCCGAAGATAGGTGGTGGCGTACGGGGCGGCTGTTCCCGAGGCGCCGAAGAGGTCGACCAGGCCGGGTGCGGTGGGCAGGACGACGGCGATGACGACCGCACCGAGCAGCAGGGCGAGCCATACGCCATCCATGCCCTGCCGGATCGCGGCCTTCAGATCGCCGGAGCCGACGCGACGGGCGACGGCCGCCGTGGTGGCGTAGGCGAGGAAGACGAAGATGCTCACGGCGGTGCCGAGGAGGGCGGAGGCGACGCCGAGTCCGGCGAGTTGTGCCGTGCCCAGATGGCCGACGATCGCACTGTCGACCATGACGAAGAGGGGTTCGGCGACGAGCGCGCCGAAAGCAGGGAGGGCAAGCGCGACGATCTCCCGGTCGTGCCGTCGGCGGAGCTCAGGGGAGTGCGCGGGGGCCTGTGTCATGAGCACCAATCTAATCGTCCACAGGTAAGAGATGCAAAGCCTCGTTACCCCTTACATACGCTCTCGTTGTGTGACCCTCCGTGTGCCACTCGCGTGGATCTTGGCCTGACTGGGAAAGTTTTTCTTCTGCACAGCCGGTGGACGGGAGATATGCAGGTCAGAGCCATGCTGTCACCTCAGGTCGACGCTTGTTCACAGGGCTGTCCACCGGGTCGTGCACAGGTTTCGCGGAGTTCTCCACAGCATCCGGGCCGTCGTCCACATGGCCTGTGGATAACCAGATTGGCTGACGGTGCCGACGGGCCTACGGTGGACCGGCGCCCGCTCCGTCAGCCGGTTTCGCAAACACCGTAAAACCGGCGCGCCAGAACCGGAGTTGGGCGTCTCGATTTGTCAGTGCCGTGCCGTAGAACTGAGGGGCACGGCGAGGTCCGCTCGGCGGACGGGAGGAGGTGGCTCGGTGAGTATTTCCGAGCCCTTGGACGACCCGTGGGCCGACAGCGGTCCCAGTGATCGTCTGCCCTCCCGGCGCCGCGGCGACGGAGGCCGCGGCCGTGACGAGCAGCACGACCGCGGTGGGGACAGCGGCGCCTGGGACGGGGGAGGTTCGGCGTTCGAGCGCGTGCCGCCCCAGGACCTCGATGCCGAGCAGTCCGTCCTCGGCGGCATGCTGCTCTCCAAGGACGCCATCGCCGACGTGGTGGAGATCCTCAAGGGCCACGACTTCTACAAGCCGGCTCACGAGACGATCTACCAGGCGATCCTCGACATCTACGCCAAGGGCGAGCCTGCCGACCCCATCACGATCGCCGCCGAGCTGACGAAGCGCGGCGAGATCAACAAGGTCGGCGGTGCCTCGTATCTCCACACGCTGGTCCAGACGGTGCCGACGGCGGCAAACGCGGCGTACTACGCGGAAATCGTGCACGAGCGTGCCGTCCTGCGCCGCCTGGTCGAGGCCGGCACCCGCATCACGCAGATGGGATACGCGGCCGACGACGACGTCGACGAGATCGTCAACCGCGCCCAGGCGGAGATCTACGCCGTCACCGAGCAGCGCACCAGCGAGGACTATCTGCCGCTCGGCGACATCATGGAGGGCGCGCTCGACGAGATCGAGGCGATCGGCTCCCGCAGCGGCGAGATGACCGGTGTGCCGACGGGGTTCACCGACTTCGACTCGCTCACCAACGGCCTGCACCCGGGGCAGATGATCGTCATCGCCGCGCGTCCCGCCATGGGCAAGTCGACCCTCGCGCTCGACTTCGCCCGGGCCGCGTCGATCAAGAACAACCTGCCGAGCGTCATCTTCTCGCTCGAGATGGGCCGCAACGAGATCGCGATGCGTTTGCTGTCCGCCGAAGCCAGAGTGGCCCTGCACCACATGCGCTCGGGCACGATGACGGACGAGGACTGGACGCGCCTGGCCCGACGGATGCCGGACGTCTCGGCCGCCCCGCTCTTCATCGACGACTCTCCCAACCTGTCGATGATGGAGATCCGTGCCAAGTGCCGCCGTCTCAAGCAGCGCAACGACATCAGGCTGGTCGTCATCGACTACCTCCAGCTGATGCAGTCCGGCGGATCCAAGCGCGCCGAGAGCCGTCAGCAGGAGGTCTCGGACATGTCCCGCAACCTCAAGCTGCTGGCCAAGGAACTGGAGATCCCGGTCATCGCACTCTCGCAGCTGAACCGCGGTCCCGAGCAGCGCACCGACAAGAAGCCCATGGTCTCCGACCTGCGTGAGTCCGGTTCCATCGAGCAGGACGCCGACATGGTCATCCTGCTGCACCGCGAGGACGCCTATGAGAAGGAGTCGCCCCGCGCGGGCGAGGCCGACCTGATCGTGGCCAAGCACCGAAACGGTCCCACGGCGACGATCACGGTCGCCTTCCAGGGGCACTACTCGCGCTTCGTGGACATGGCGCAGACGTAACTCCGGCTTGTGCGGGGGTTCCGGGTGCCTTGCCCGCCCACCACGAACCCGGCGCCAACCTCCGCCGAACTCCGTACAACCAGCTCCACCCCTCGACGGTCACACCAGACAACCCGCGCCCCGTCGACCGAGTGAGAGCCTCCGTGCCATACAGCCGCCGCATCCTGACGTACGCCATCGCAGCCACCGCTGCGGCCACCGCCGGGTTCGTGTTCCCGTCCGGTGCCACCGCTGCCGCACCCCGTGCCGCCACGAGCGACTTCAACGGCGACGGCTACGCGGACCTCGCCGTCGGCGTCCCGGACGGGACGGTTGGCGGCCAGGCCAAGGCCGGGTACGTGAACGTCGTCTGGGGCGGATCGAAGGGCATCGGCGCCTACGGAAGCATCCGTGTCACCCAGGCCACCCCCGAGGTTCCCGGCAGCCCGGAGGCGGGGGACCGCTTCGGCGCATCCGTGGCCCTGACGGACCTCAACGGCGACGGCATAGCGGAACTGCTCGTCGGTGTTCCCGGCGAGGACGTCACCGACCGCGGTACGGACGCGGGCATGGTCATCGTCATAGGCGGCTCCAAGGACGGGCCGGGGCCGGGGGCGACGGTGCTCACCGGGCCGTCGCCGTCGGCCGCGTACGGCAGATCGGCCGCGGCAGCCGACCTCACCGGCGACGGCAACAAGGAGATCGTGATCGGCGGCACGGACAAGGTCGTCGCTCGTGTCGCCCAGGGTGAAGACAGCATGGTCACCACCGTCGTCTCCGCCCCCATGGGTGGCCGCGCCCCGGTCCTGGCCACCGGCGACTTCGACAGCGACGGCACCGCGGACCTGGCCGTGGCGTACTGGACGGCGGGCGACCCCTCCACGCAGTCCCACGTGCGCCTGTGGAAGTGGGACGCCGACCAGGCCGCGATGGCCAACTTCTGGAACACGGACAACGCCGGTGTGAGCACCCTGGCCGCCGGCGACTTCGACGGCGACGGTCACGACGACCTGGCCCTCGGCGAATGCCGTGAGATCGCCGACGAGAACATCGACGACCCGTGCGGCCCCGAAGTACTCGCCAAGGGCGGCGGCATCCACATTCACTACGGAGACCAGGCGGGCGGCTCGTTCGGCGGCCGCGCCCAGACTCTCAACCAGGACACGGAGGGTGTCCCGGGCGTGAGCGAGGACGGCGACCGCTTCGGCGCCGCCCTCGCCGTCGCCGACGTCGACCGCGACGGCCGTGACGATCTGGTCGTGGGTGCTCCCGGTGAGGCCATCGGAAGCGAAGCGGGGGCGGGCGCCGCCTGGCTGCTCCACGGCGGCGCTCAGGGCCTGCTCGACGCCGACGGCGCTGCCCTGTCCGTCGCCTGGAACCAGGACACGGACAGCGTCCCGGGCGTCGCCGAGGCGGGCGACACCTTCGGCGCGGCGGTCGCCTCGGGTGACGGCAACGCCGACGGCGTCCCGGATGTCACGGTCGGATCCCCTGGCGAGAATGCCTCCCTGGGCGCCGTATGGCTCCTCCCCAGGGGCTCGGCCGGCGGCTCGGCGGCCTTCTCGCCCCGCTCGCTCGGCCTCCCGTACCTTTCCACGGCTCAGAAGTACGGCAAGCCGCTGAGCAGCCGTTGAGGACGCCCCACGGTCACGGCGCCCGCCCTCACAGCGTCGTTGGTCGTTGGGCGACGGGCCGATCAACCGGAGTGGGGGGAGTGCAGCGGCGGCTGAGATCCCGCGTCACGGCCGCGGGTGCCGTTGCCCCGCTTCCAGGAATGGGCTCGACGTCGTGGCCGGCGCGGGGTGGACTGGGGGCATGACGACCACCCAGCAAGACCTCCTACCGGGCACCCGTCGTGCCCTGACACACCGGATCGCCGTCGCGCAGGCCGAAGGGCGGGCGCCGTCACTGGTCGCGGCTGTCGTCCGGGACGGGCGGACCGTCTGGCACGGGTCACGCACCTCGGTGGACGGGCACGGGCCGGACGAGAAGGTGCAGTACCGGATCGGGTCCATCACCAAGACCTTCACCGCGGTGCTGGTGATGAGACTGCGGGACGACGGCCTGCTCGACCTCACGGACCCCCTGGAGAAGCATCTGCCGGACAGCGGCGCGGGGGAGGCGACGGTCGCCGAACTGCTGTCGCACACCGCGGGGTTGGCCGCCGAGTCGCCGAGCCCGTGGTGGGAGCGCACCCCCGGGTCGCTGCGTCCCGAACTTGCCGACGTCCTCGGTGAACAGCCGTACCGTCATCCGATCGGTCGGCGGTTCCACTACTCGAACCCCGGTTACACGTTGCTGGGCGCGCTGGTCGAAAAGCTGCGTGGCGCTCCGTGGGAGGACGTCCTCCGGCGGGAAGTGCTCGAACCCCTCGGCCTCGACCGGACCGGCGGGCAGCCCCTGGCACCGCATGCCGTTGGCTGGGCCGTGCACCCGTGGGCGGACGTGATGCTGCCCGAACCCCTCGAGGACCTTGGGCGCATGGCGCCGGCCGGACAACTGTGGTCGACGACCAATGACTTGGCGCGCTTTGCCGTGTTTCTGGTCCGGGGCGACGAGCGTGTGCTGAGCGCCGAGTCGTTGCGGGAGATGCGAACGCCTTCGGCGCCGGCGCCCGAAGCCGCAGACGTGGGGGCCGGTTACGCGTACGGCCTCGGCCTGGAGCTGCGTCACTCGCACGGGCGGGTCCTGGTCGGGCACGGCGGCTCGCTGCCGGGCTTCCTCGCCGGCCTCACGATCAGTGTGGAGGACGACGTGGCGGCGGTCGTGCTGACCAACTGCACTTCCGGGCCGCTCGTGGCGACGGTCGCCGCAGACCTCGTCCGTATCGTCGCCGACGCCGAACCACGCATCCCCGAGCCCTGGCGGCCCATGCGCGCGGCGGACAGACCGGCCCTTGAACTTGCCGGCCAGTGGTACTGGGGCACGCACTCCTTCGCCCTACGGCTCATGGCCGACGGCCTGCTGTCCCTGGGGCCCCTGTCCGGCAACGGGCGCACCTCGCGGTTCCGGGCCAACGGCGACGGCACCTGGACCGGGCTGGAGGGGTACTACGCCGGAGAGCTGCTGAAGGCGGTGCGACGCGCCGACGGGACCGTCAGCCACCTGGATCTGGGCTCCTTCACGTTCACGCGCCTGCCGTATGACGAGGACGCTCCTGTGCCCGGCGGCGTGGACCCTGAGGGCTGGCGGGGGATCGGGTAGCCGCCGCTGTCTCCCTGAAGCCCCGCCAGGGCCTGTTTCACGTGAAACAGGCCCTTCACGCGTTACAGCGAGAGCTTGAAGCCCACGTGCGAGCCTGTGAATCCGAGTCGCTCGTAGAAGCGGTGGGCGTCCTTGCGGGTGCTGTCGGAGGTCAGCTGCACCAGCTGACACCCTTCCCTGCGCGACTCCTCGATCGCCCATTCGATGAGCTGAGTCCCGAGACCGCTGCCCCGCTCGTCGGCGTGGACGCGTACGGCTTCGATGATCGAGCGGGTGGCACCACGTCGGGACAGCCCGGGGACGATGGTCAGCTGGAGTGTGCCGACGACACGGTCCTCCCGTACGGCGGCGACGAGCTTCTGGTTGGGATCACGGGCCAGTCGCTCCAAGGCCGCCCTGTACGGGGTCAGGTCGTCCGGGGACTCCCGCTGGGCGCCCAGCGGGTCGTCCGCGAGCAAGGCGACGATGGCGGGAATGTCGTCAGCCACGGCGGGGCGTATGTCGAGGTCTGTCATGCCTCGACCCTAAGCGGACACGTGCGGCGACTCAGCACTCCACGACTCAACGGCGCGGGACCGTCGGGGCGAGTCCGGTTGGCGGTGGCGCTGTTAGGTGCTTCACGGGCACACGGCACGCCGACGCCCGCGTCAGCTGTGAACCTCGGCGCCTTCTACTGGGGCAACGCCCGGCCCGCCTGGCTCGGCGGCCTCGTCTCCGCGGCCGGCCTGCGCTACACCGCCCCCAACGGGATCGGCGCGGCGGTCGCCGGAGGAGCGCTGCTCCTCGCGGTCCTGTGCGCGTTCTGGAGCGCCGTGACCGTGTCCCCCTCGCGGTGGTGACGGGCTCCGCGCCCGGCCGAGCCCGTCACCGCGATCCGCCACTGAGCGGCGGCCTGCGTGGCGTCTCAGCGACGACCCGCGACGCGCGTCACCCGGCCGCCACCGTCAGCGGCGCGAACCGCCGTTGCCAATCCCCGGGCAGCTCCGTGATCCCGTGGGTCATCACCGCGTTGAAGGCGACCGACTCCAGCCCGCGCTCTTTCGCCCAGACCAGCAACTCCTCGTGCCGTACGTCGATGTCGGTGCGCAGCGGGCGGTCGGTGTGGGCTGCCAGCGAGGCGATGAGGGCCTTCGCGGTGCCGGTGTCCCGGGCGATCAGCGGACCCACGACGTGAGTCTGCATGTTGGGCCAGATGGCCGCGTACCCGGTCAGTCGGCCGTCGGCCACGGCGACGCGCAGCTGGTCGGCGAAGGCGGGAAGCCGGGTGATGATGTGCGTCCGGTCGGTGCCGAAGACCTCTTCGTCCAGCCGGAGGATCGCGCCGAGGTCTTCGGCGGTGGCCGGGCGGGTGGCCACCTCGGGTTCCCGGTCCTCGGGTGTGAAGTGGCCGCGTACCATCTCGGCCCGCCCTGCGACCTTGAAGTCGAGCTCCTCGTAGAGTGGCATGCCGTTCGGAGTGGCGTGCAGGGTGAGAGGCGTCGTGCCCAACTCGGAGACGACGTGACGCATAAGTCGGCGTCCCACCCCCCGACGGGCGTGCCGATCAGCGACCAGCACCATGCCGAGGGCCGCGAGCGTGGGGCGCTCCAGCGGCCCGTACCGAGTGACGACGCAGGCGCTGACGAGCCCGCCCTCGGGGTCGTCGATGCCGTAGCCCGTCCCGGCCGTCAGAAGGAAGCTCCACTTCTGCTCCTCGCGTGGCCACCCCCGATTCTCGGACAAGTCGGCGCAGGCGGCGAGATCGCGGAACGTCAGACGGCGGATGGGAAGAGAGGCGAGGGAAGGAGTCGGCACGCAGGTCAGGCTGTACGAAGCGAGCCTTCGGCGTCCACCTGTTTCCGGCTATCCGCATGAGTTTTGGTCATGTGCTCGCGGGTCGGGGTTCCGCGGTTACGGCTACAGGGTGTTTCACGTGAAACATCCAGGAACGGTGAGCGCTGACTCCGCTCCGCCTCGCAGAGGGCGCTCCGCCGAGGCCCGGAAACAGGTCGTGGCCGCAATGGGCGTCCTCGCCTCGGTCTCATGCCGAGACTCGCAGTTGGCTGACACCGAGGTAAGCCTCGCGTTGTCGGATCGTGAGAACCCAACCGGACTTGTGTGCGCCGCGGCGCCCGGTATGGTCGACTCCGGTTCGCGTCGGGAGGGACGGGACGCATCCGCGCGGACCAGCGACGGGTGCCGCGGCCACGTCACGCTCTCGCCCACTTGACCGTACGGGGCAGAAACGCGGGTTGCAGGGGAAATACGGGGCGATTGTGGCCGCATGGGCCGAGAATCCGGGCGGAACGCGATCCGCCCACCGGATGAGCGCAGGCACCTTCCGACTGAGAAACGCGCAGACCGACCGAAAGATGTTCGAGGCGAGGCACACCATGGACGCTCCGACCACCAGGTCGGCCGACGACGGCGCGGGCGAAGGGGGCGGCTGGTTCACATCACGCCACCAGCCGCCGACGGGTCCGGGCATTGAAGCAGGCACCAGGCAAGGCCATCCAGCGAACCTGCGACCCGTGGACCTGCGACCGATGGATTCAAAGCCGGTGGATTTGAGGCCGGTGGATTTACGACCGGTGGGCAGGCCGATGCCCCGCGGAGTGCGAAGCCCTGGAAGGGATGTCGGGACAGACATCGAGCTTCGGGTGGCCGCCCAGCGTCCGGCACTGCCATCAGTGTCCGCCGCCGAGAAGGGATCCCCGGATGCGATCCTCGTCCGCCGTACCCTGGCGGAGGTCACCCCGGTCGCCGACGAGGTGACCTCGTACTTCTACGCCCTGCTGTTCGTGCGCCATCCCGGTCTGAGGGAGCTGTTTCCGGCGGCGATGGACATTCAGCGGGACCGGCTGCTCAAGGCCCTGCTCACCGCGGCCGAGTACATCGACAACACCGAGACCCTAGTCGACTACCTGGGGAAACTCGGCCGAGGACACCGTAAGTACGGCACGCGCCCCGAGTACTACCCCGCCCTCGGCGAATCCCTCATCGCCGCACTGAGCACGTACGCCTCCAGCGTCTGGGACGTTGAGACGGAGGCGGCCTGGATCCGGACGTACACGACGATCTCGCAGGTCATGATCGACGCGGCGGCCGAGGACGAGCTGCGCGCCCCGGCCTGGTGGCACGCCGAGATCGTCACACACGAGCTCAGGACCCCGGACGTAGCCGTCATCACGGTCCGACCGGACCAGCCCTATCCCTTCCTGGCCGGGCAGTACACGAGCCTGGAGACTCCCTGGTGGCCGCGCGTGTGGCGGCAGTACTCCTTCGCCTCGGCGCCCCGCTCCGACGGACTGCTCGCGTTCCACGTGAAGGCGATTCCCGCCGGCTGGGTATCCAACGCTCTGGTGCACCGGGCGTGCCCCGGCGACATCATCCGGCTCGGCCCGCCGACCGGCTCGATGACCGTCGACCACACCACCGACAGCGGCCTGCTCTGCCTCGGCGGGGGCACGGGCATCGCGCCCATCAAAGCACTGGTCGAAGAGGTCGCCGGGCACGGTGAGCGGCGCCCGGTGGAGGTGTTCTACGGAGCCCGCACCGACCACGACCTGTACGAACTCGACACGATGCTCCGACTCCAGCAGGCCCACTCCTGGTTGTCCGTCCGCGCCGTCATCGACGAACCGGCGCGCCGCCGACTGCCCGACGCGATCCGTGCTTACGGCCCGTGGTACGAGTACGACGCGTATGTCTCAGGCCCGCCCGGCATGATCCGCAGCGGCGTGAACTCCCTCAGGAACATGGGCATCCCCACGGAGCGCATACGGCACGACAGGGTCGAGGAACTCGTTGGCCCCTGACGCGCGCGGCTGGGATCAGCCCAGGTCGGGCGCGTGCATGGCGCGCACACCTTCGATGTTGCCGTCGAGGTAGTGCCGCAGGGACAGCGGTACGAGGTGCACGGAGGCGATGCCGACCCGGGTGAACGGCACCCGCACGATCTCGTACTCGCCGGCGGGCTCCTCCACCTCCGGACCGTGCCGCAGAGCCGGGTCCATCGACTCCAGGTTGCAGACGAAGAAGTGCTGCACCTTCACGCCGGTCGCCCCTTCGTCCTCCCCGATGTGCTCGACGGTGTCGACGAAACAGGGCACCACATGCGTGATCTTGGCGCCGAGCTCCTCGTACACCTCGCGGTGCAGGGCGTCGACGACGGTCGGGTCGTCCGGCTCGACCCCGCCACCAGGAGTAACCCAGTAAGGATCGACGCCGGGCTTGGTGCGCTTGATCAGAATCAAGTCGTCACCGTCCAGCAGGACGGCGCGGGCAGTGCGCTTGACCACGGGTCGGACGGTCATGGGAGGAATGTGGCCCGGCTGGTTCCACGTGAAACATCGCCAAACGTCACGGAACGCGTCCTGAGAGTAAGAACCTCGCGGGCCGCGCTGAGCGCCCTTCGGCCCGGGAGCCGCACGGGCCCTGCCCAGCGCCCGTCGACCGCCGCCCGGAGCGACCACGCGAGCCCACGGGACCTCGGAACCCCGCGATCACCGCGATCACCGCGATCACCCCGATCACCCCGATCACCGAGCCTATGAGACCAGCCGACTCGTGAGACCGCCAGACCACCAACCGCCCGGATGGCGTGACGGACGGTTCGAGGCTCCCGCCGGTGACTCGGAACGTCCTTCTCGTTACCGCACGCTGTGCCACTCGGCTCGCGCGGTCTCACGGTCTGCTGGCGCCGGCTCCGGAGCCGGTCAGCTCACCGACTCGTCGAGGGCGCGGAGCAGGTCCGCGATCAGGTCCTCAGGATCTTCGGCGCCGACCGAGAGGCGGATGAAGCCTTCCGGCACCGCGTCGCCGCCCCAGCGTCCGCGCCGCTCGGCCGTGGACCGCACCCCGCCGAAGCTGGTCGCGTCGTCCACGAGTCGCAGCGCGTCGAGGAAACGGTCGGCCCGCGCGCGGGAGGGCAGAGTGAACGAGACCACACACCCGTAGCGCCGCATCTGCCGCGAGGCGGTCTCGTGCGAGGGGTCGTCGGGCAGCCCCGGGTGGCGCAGCCCCGTCACCTCGGGGCGCCCCCGCAGCGTTTCGGCGACCCTGAGAGCGGTCGTGTTCTGCCGGTCGACGCGCAGATGGAGGGTGGCGATCGAGCGGTGCGCCAGCCAGGCCTCCATGGGCCCGGGGATGGCACCCACGATCTTCCGCCAGCGCCGTACGGCGGCCATCGTCTCGGCGTCGTGGCCCGTGACGTAACCGAGGAGGATGTCGCCGTGGCCGGTGAGCTGCTTGGTGCCGCTGGCCACCGAGAAGTCGGCGCCGAGCTCCAGTGGACGCTGGCCGAGTGGCGTCGCGAGCGTGTTGTCGACGGCGACCAGGGCGCCACACGCGTGGGCCGCCTCGGCGAGCCGCCGGATGTCGCACACGTCGAGCCCCGGGTTGGACGGCGTCTCGATCCACAGCAGCTTCGCGCCGTCGAGGACGTCGAGCTGGGCGTTGCCGCCGGTGGGCGCGGTGCGCACCTCGACGCCGTACGCCTCGAGCTGGGCGCGCACCAGCGGCAGCGCCTGATAACCGTCGTCGGGAAGGACGACCGCGTCCCCGGCGCGCAGCTGGGAGAACAGCACCGACGAGATGGCGGCCATGCCGGAAGCGAACACGAGTGTCTCGGCACCGTCCTGCCCGGGTGCCTCCAGCTCGCCGATGGCGCGCTCCAGCAGGGTCCACGTGGGGTTCTCGTCCCGGCCGTAGGTGTACGGGCCCGTAGGGTCGCCCGGCAGGTGGAAGTGGGCGGCGAAAACCGGCCCCGGCAGCGTCGGCTCGTGCTTGACCGGTTCGGGCAGTCCCGCCCGTACCGCGCGCGTGCCGTCACCGGCGTCCGCGGACCCGGCACCCCCGTTGCCCGTAGCGGGATCGCTCATGCCGCCCGTCCTCTCACTTGCTCACGTACCGCGACGAGCAGACCGTCGCTCGCCGCCTCCACCATCTCAAGACACTCCTCGAAACCGGCCGCGCCCCCGTAGTACGGATCCGGTACGTCGAAGTCGGTGCCGTTGTCGACGGCGGGGTCGTAGGAGCGCAGCAGGTGGACCTTCCGCGCGTCCTGCTCCGTCGGCGCCAGGCCCCGCAGCGCCCCGAGGTGCCCGGCGTCGAGGGCGAGAACCAGATCGAGGCGGGAGAACCAGGACGCCTCGAACCGGCGGGCCGTGTGAGCCGCGCCGTAGCCGTGCCCGGCCAGCACGGTGACCGTTCGCGGATCGGCGCCCTCCCCCTCGTGCCAGCCGTTCGTGCCGGCGCTGTCGACCTCGACCGGGCCATCGAGCCCGGCCTCCTCGACGCGGGCCCGGAAGACCGACTCGGCCATCGGGAACCGCCAGATGTTGCCGGCGCAGACGAAGCAGACGCGGTAGGGCATCCCCGCTCAGTCCCCGTCGGGCAGCACGACGTTGAGAGCCCACGACACGACCGAGATGATCAGGCCGCCCAGCACGGCGGTCCAGAAGCCCTCGACGTGGAAGTTCAGGTCGAACGTGTCGGCCAGCCACGAGGTCAGCAGCAGCATGAGCGCGTTCACGATCAGCGTGAACAGGCCGAGCGTCAGGATGAGCAATGGCAGGCTGAAGAGCTTCACCAGCGGCTTGACCAGGAAGTTCACCAGGCCGAAGATCAGCGCGACCACCAGCAGGGTGAAGGCCTTCCTGCCGGTGCTGTCACCGGTCAGCGTGATCTTGTCGAGCAGCCACACCGCGACCGCCAGGGCGCCCGCGTTGGCGATTGTCTTGACTAGGAAATTCATCATGTGTCTGATCGTGGCAGACGAGATCGAAAACCATCAGTGGGGCGAGGGCGGACACAGTGAAGGCATTCCGGCTGGACGAACTGGAGGCCGAACGGGCCGCCAACGAGGGTGCCTACCTTCAGTTCCTGCGTGAGCGGAACATGTCGGTCGGCCTCTACGCCCTCGACGCGGGCCGGCAGGACCCGCAGAAGCCGCACCACCAGGACGAGGTCTACTTCGTCGTCAGCGGCCGGGCCGCGATCACCGTCGGCATGGAGACGACGCAGGTGGCACGCGGCAGCGTCGTGTACGTGCCCGCGGGCGTCGCCCACAAGTTCCACCACATCAGCGAGGACCTGAGGGTCCTGGTGGTGTTCTCTCCACCCGAGAGCTGAGCCGCGGCCCCGGCGTTCCCTAGGGGATCAGTCAGGGGCAGACAAGGGATGCGCGGCCCCCCACCGGGCACCTCGCGGCCCTAGCATCGAGTGTGGGAAGCCCGGACAACCAGGGCTTTCGGGAGTTCGCGGGGCCGACTGCGCACACTGACGGCCCTTCGAGCGCCAGACCGATCGACGGAACCCGGCCTTGCGGACGGGCTGAGAGATGAGGACAAGGGCGATGCGAGAGATTTTCGCGGGACTGCCGTGGTGGGTGAAATGGGTCGTGGTGCCGGTCGTCGCCCTCGTCGTGTTCGGCGGGCTGATCGCCAGCGTCGTCGGCTTCGTGATCGGACTCCTCTTCAAGCTGCTGATCTTCGTGGCCCTGATCGGCGGCCTGATCTACGTCGTACGGAAGTTCACTGCGGGCTCCTCGTCGCGCGGCGACTGGTGAGCACGCCGGGAGCCGGTGACCGGTAACGGGAATCACCAGTTCCCTCGCGCGAGGGAAGTTTCCCAGCAGGCACGACGGCGAGCGGTGGCGGACGGTTAGAGTCCGGACTCGACGCGGGGTCGAACCGCCCCGTGAGCGGCGTACACCCCCGTGTCACCTCGCACGGGCTGCCCCCTCGCGCTACGGGAGTGACCCTTGGCCATGGTCGACACCGGACTGGCAGTACCGCCGGAATCACCGGGGCGGCCGGGGCTCCCACTTCAGCCGGCCCCCGCGCGGGCATCCGCTCCGTCCGACCCGGCACCGGCTTCGACACAGCCGCCCTCCACCACCCTCATCGGCTCCGTGCAGCGCGCCGTACGACTGCTGGAGAGAGTCGCCGCCCACGAGCACGGCGCCCCCGCCAAACAACTGGCCCGCGAGACCGGCCTGGCCCTGCCCACCACCTACCACCTGCTGCGCACGCTGGTCTACGAGGGCTACCTGCGCCGGGAAAAGGGCCTGTTCTTCCTCGGCCCCGCCACGGAGTGCCTGAGCAGCAGCGCGGCCCGGCAGAAACGTCGCAGCACGATCGTGGAAGCCACCGCCCACTGGCGCGACGTGCTCGGCGTCCCCGTGTACTACGCCATGTACCGCGATGGCGAGATCGACGTCATGTGCGTCTCCGACTCCCCGTCCAGCCCGGCGGTGCAGGAATGGGCCGACTTCCGCGAGACGGGGCACGCCCACGCCATGGGCCAGTGCCTGCTGTCCCAGCTCGACGGACCCGCCCGCCGCGACCACCTGGAGCGTTACCCGGTGCGGCCGCTCACGCCGTACACCGTGCGCGACAGCCACAGCCTGCTGCGGCGCCTGGAACGGATCCGGCGCATGGAGCCCGTCTACGAGCGGCAGGAGTACGCGCTGGGTACCGTGGGCGCCGCCGTCCCGATCACCGTCGCCACCACGGCCGCGACGATGGCGATTTCGATGCCCGTTCATCAGTCCGACCGGCTGCTGCCCCTGACGCAGCGGCTTCAGCGTGGACTGGGGCGGCTTTTCGGCTCGATGGCCATCTCTATCAGCATCTGAAAACTCACTCCTTGTGATGTGCCGTGTACGTTGAGCAAGATTCCATAAGAATCAGGGTTTCCTTCCCGGCCAGTCGACGGCAACCGACGGGGTAGACGATGCGTGAGTCCGTACAGGCAGAGGTCATGATGAGTTTTCTCGTGTCCGAGGAGCTCTCCTTCCGCATCCCGGTGGAGCTGCGCTACGAGACCTGTGATCCTTACGCCATCCGCCTGACGTTCCATCTGCCCGGTGATGCGCCGGTCACGTGGGCGTTCGGTCGTGAGCTGCTGATCGACGGGGTGGGACGGCCGTGCGGGGACGGGGACGTGCGGGTCGCGCCGGCGGAACCGGAGTCCCTTGGCGAGGTCCTGATCAGGCTTCAGGTGGGCGGGGACCAGGCGGTCTTCCGTTCGTCCACGGCGCCCCTGGTGGCCTTCCTCGACCGCACCGACAAGCTGGTGCCGCTGGGACAGGAGGGCGCACTCGCCGACTTCGACGCCCACCTCGACGAGGCGCTGGACCGCATCCTGGCGGACCAGGGCGCCGGCTGAGGGCGCCCGACAGCCTGGCGTTGGCGTAACGCTTCGCCAGACGTGGAGGGACGCACGGAACGATCAGACCGGGGTGGGTAAGGGCGGCAGGACGGTTTCCGGCGGCGAGTGACCCGCCTCGCCCCCCGGCCGCCCACCGCCCGCCCCGCTCCTTGCGGCATCCGTGTCAGCGTCCGGGCCCGACACGGGTCGGTCCCGGCACTCTCACCGTTTGCGCGCGCCGGGCGGTCCGTCACCGCGACCGCGACCGCACACCGCGACCGCGTCACGGGCCCGGCCGCCGTCACCGCTTGCGGCGCCGGCCCCGTCCGCCGCTGCGGGCCGCGACCGGAACAGCCGTCTGCGCCGGGGGGACGCCGCCCGTTTCCGTCCGGTCGGCGGAGACCACCAGAGCCGCGAGACCCGTGGTGACCGGCACCGAGGCGACCAGGCCGATCGAACCGACCAGCGTGCGCACGATCTCCTCGGCCACCAGCTCACTGTTGGCGACCGTCCCCACACTGCTCTGCGCGATCGAGAACAGCAGCAGCAGCGGCAGCGCGGCGCCCGCGTAGGCGAGGACGAGCGTGTTGACGACCGACGCGATGTGGTCCCGGCCGATGCGGATGCCCGCGCGGTACAGCCCGCGCCGGCCCATCGACGGGTTGGCCTCGTGCAGTTCCCAGACCGCCGAGGTCTGCGTGACCGTCACGTCGTCCAGGACACCGAGCGAACCGATGATGACGCCGGCCAGCAGCAGGCCGCTCATGTCGATCGACGGATAGAGACCGTGGATGAGACCGGTGTTGTCGTCGGTGTTGCCGGCGAGCGCGGCCCAGCCGATGAACAGCGAGCCGAGGACCCCGATGATCAGCAGGGAGATCAAGGTGCCGAGCACCGCGACCGACGTCCTGGCCGACAGACCGTGACACATGTACAGCGCGATCAGCATGATGGCGCTCGACCCGACCACCGCCACGGCCAGCGGATTCGAACCCTGCAGAATCGCCGGCAGCACGAAGAAGTTGAGCACCAGGAAGCTGATGGCCAGCGAGACCAGCGCCATGACGCCACGCAGCCGACCGACGGCGACGACGGCGAGGGCGAAGACCCCGGCGAGCAGCGCCATCGGGAATCGGCGGTTGACGTCGGTGACCGAGTACTGCAGGTCCTTCGGAGCGGAAGGCTCGTAGGCGACCACGACCTCTTGGCCCTGCTCCAACTGCCGTGACTGGTCCGGCTGCACGATCTCGATGAACGTACGGCCCCTGTCCTTGCCCGAGTCGATGCGGATGGTCGCCTTCTTGCAGGTGCCGGTCGCCTGCTGCTGGGCTGAGGAACCCTCGGCCGTGGAGGTGTCGCCGGTCGGCGTGCCGCCCGAGACGTTGACGGACTCGCAGCTCACCTTGTCCACCGTGGTGACCGTGGCCTGCTGCGTCTGCCGGTCGAAGCCGACACCGGTGCGCTCGTGCGGCGGGGCGCCACCGGGCCAGAGCACCGCGAGCCCGACCAGCACCGCCGCGGCGAACGGGATGAGGACGGCCGCGATGACCTTGCGCAGCTGACGGGACGCCGGAGCCGCAGGACCGTGCGCATGGCTGTGCGCTTGCCCGTGGCCGTGGCCGTTCCCGTCGGCACTGGACCCGGCCCCGGGCTCCTTGCCGTCGTCACCGGCCCCCGGACCGGGTCCTTCGGGACCGTGTCCGTGACCTCCTGAGCCGTGCCCGTGTCCGGGGCTGGCGCCTCGGCCGCCGCCGGTGCCGCGCGGGGGCTCGGACGGTGGGTACGGAGGATGCTGCGTCGTGGTCACCGACCGATCATCGCAAGAAACAAAGGGACCCTTCTGTTCACCGCGCCCGAATTGCCGCTAGCGTGGGGGCACCTTTTGTACACGCGGGAGCTCGGAGCACCGGGCTGAGAGGGCGCTGACCTCCGTCCCAGCGATGTTTCACGGGAAACATCACCGAAGTCGGGTGACGTTCCCCACGAAGCGTCGGCAGACGGAAACCGCTGCGTCGACCGCCGAACCTGTTACCGGGTAATGCCGGCGTAGGGAGTTAGGTCTCATGACCGACAAGGACGCACGCACGCCTGCCTCCGAGCAGCCCCGGTCCGACGGTGCGGCCGTCGGACCGGCCGAGGGATCGAGCGGCACGCAGACCGGGAAACCCATCGGCGGGCACAAGGCGTACGTCGCGGGCTCGCGCCCCGACCTGCGGGTGCCGGTCCGTCAGGTGCACCTCACCAACGGGCAGTCCGTCACGCTGTACGACACGTCCGGCCCGTACACCGATCCGGACGTCGACACCGACGTCCGCCGCGGGCTGTCTCCGCTGCGCGAGAACTGGATCGTGGCCCGCGGGGACACCGAGGAATACGCGGGCCGGCCCGTCCGTCCCGAGGACGACGGGATCAAGCACACCTCACCGCGCGGAGGACTGCGCAACCTCGACGCGGTCTTCCCCGGCCGTCCACGCCAACCGCGCCGCGGCCGGGACGGCCGGGCGGTCACCCAGCTCGCGTATGCGCGACGTGGTGAGATCACGCCCGAGATGGAGTACGTGGCCATCCGGGAGAACGTGTCACCCGAGGTGGTCCGCGAGGAGATCGCGGCAGGCCGCGCCGTACTGCCCGCCAGCATCAACCACCCCGAGACCGAACCGATGATCATCGGCAAGCGGTTCCTGGTGAAGGTCAACGCCAACATCGGCAACTCGGCGGTGACCTCCTCCATCGAGGAGGAGGTCGAGAAGATGACGTGGGCGACCCGCTGGGGCGCCGACACGGTCATGGACCTCTCCACCGGCCGCAACATCCACACCACCCGCGAGTGGGTCCTGCGCAACTCCCCCGTCCCGATCGGCACGGTCCCGCTCTACCAGGCCCTGGAGAAGGTCGACGGCCGGGCGGAGGAGCTGACCTGGGAGATCTACAAGGACACGGTCGTCGAACAGGCCGAGCAGGGCGTGGACTACATGACGGTCCACGCGGGGGTGCGCCTGGCGTACGTGCCGCTGACGGCCCACCGCAAGACCGGCATCGTCTCGCGCGGCGGCTCGATCATGGCCGCCTGGTGCCTGGCACACCACAAGGAGTCGTTCCTGTACGAGAACTTCGAGGAACTCTGCGAGATCCTCGCCGCCTACGACGTCACGTACTCCCTCGGTGACGGCCTCAGGCCGGGCTCGATCGCGGACGCCAACGACGAGGCGCAGTTCGCGGAACTGCGCACGCTCGGGGAACTCAACCGGGTCGCGAAGCGTTTTCACGTACAGACCATGATCGAGGGCCCGGGACATGTCCCGATGCACAGGATCAAAGAGAACATCGACCTTCAGCAGGAGATCTGCGATGAAGCTCCGTTCTATACCCTCGGCCCGCTGACCACGGACGTCGCGCCGGCGTACGACCACATCACCTCGGGCATCGGCGCCGCGATGATCGCCTGGTGGGGCACGGCAATGCTCTGCTACGTCACGCCCAAGGAACACCTGGGCCTGCCCGACCGGGACGACGTCAAGACCGGGGTCATCACCTACAAGATCGCGGCGCACGCGGCCGACCTCGCCAAGGGGCACCCCGGCGCGCAGGAGTGGGACGACGCGCTGTCCGACGCCCGGTTCGAGTTCCGATGGGAGGACCAGTTCAACCTGGCTCTCGACCCGGACACGGCACGGGAGTTCCACGACGAGACGCTGCCGGCCGAACCGGCCAAGACGGCCCACTTCTGCTCGATGTGTGGGCCGAAATTCTGTTCGATGAAAATCTCGCAGGACATCCGGCGCGAACACGGCGGCAGCAGGACCGAGATCGAGGCGGGCATGGATCAGAAGTCGGAGGAGTTCGCGGCAGCGGGTAACCGCTTGTACCTGCCGATAGCGGACTGAGACGGCGGCGGTTCCGGAGGTTCCTGGGCGTTCAGGGCCTCCGGGCGGCGCCGGTCACGGCTACTCCGGCTGATGGTCCGGGCCTCCGAAGTCCGGGCTTGTGTAGTCCGGGCTGGAGAAGCGCGGGCGTCGGCCGGTTCCGTCGTCGCCGGGGCTGCTGAACCCGGGACGGTCGTAGCCGAGGCGGGGCATGCGGCTGGTCGGTGCGGGCGGTGCCGTACCGCGCGGCACGGTCGTCGAGCCCGGGTCGGTCAGGGCCTCCTGGAGGAACGGCAGGACGCCGCGCTCCAGCAGGGCCGCGAGCCATGCCTCCCGGGCCCTGGTCACTTCCGCGTCCGGCGCGCCGTACAGACCGGCGTCGTCCGGCGGCCTGTTGCGCAGCGCGGTCAGCAGCAGCCCCGCGGCGGCGACGAGGATCGCGATCGCGGTCAGGGCGCCGAAGACCCACCCGGTGGTGAGCATGGTCCGGGCGAACGCA
The DNA here is from genome assembly GCF_040638805.1 of Streptomyces sp. NPDC005925. NCBI lineage: Bacteria > Bacillati > Actinomycetota > Actinomycetes > Kitasatosporales > Streptomycetaceae > Streptomyces > Streptomyces sp. NPDC005925. The sequence continues at coordinate 56,934 of NZ_JBEXVL010000011.1, forward strand.
GGTTCGGGCGTGAGCATCTTCAGGAGGTACCCGACGAGCAGGAAGATCGCTGCGGCGGTGCCCGCGAGGACGGGCGCCAGAACCGCGACGACTGCGGCCGCGCCCGCACCGGTGGTCTCGGCGACGTCGCCCATCGCGGTGTTGGGCCCCACGCCGGCCGAGCCCGACTCGGCGGAGCCGGAGTCGCGGCCGGATGACGAGGCGGAGGGGACCGGGCGGCGCAGTTCCTCGCGGACCTTGATGTAGTGCTGGTACTCGGTCGCCGCGGCCGCCGTGATGAAGGCGGTGGCGCCCAGCGCCATGGTGCGCAGCTGTTCGGGGGTGAGCCCAGCGGCCGGATCCGGGCGGTGTGGTGCGGAGCGCAGCGCCTCATCGAGGAGCCGCTCGTACTCCTGGCGGTCCTCGCTCAGCAGGTGCTGCGGAACGCTGTTCATGTGCATCCCCCGATGCTCCGTAGGGCTTGGGGCTCGCATGCCGACGAGCCGTCGGGCAGAAACGGAGGGGAGCCTGCTACGGATAAGCCGATGGTAGAGCGGTGACGGCGCGTGGTGACAGGGGGTTTGCAGAAATTGGGTCCCGGCCCGCGCGGTCGGCGCGCCGGCCAGCCGTGCCGGGCGTCGGCCCGGCGAGGGCTCAGATGTCCAGGGGAAGTTGCTGGACCAGCAGCTTCCCGGCCATGGTCACCCCGCCGTCCATCGCGATGGCGAGTCCGTCGGCGTAGACGTGCGGCCCGTTGACGACCGGGCCCGCGTTGTCCTCGCCGTCCTCGGAGCCCACTTCACCGAGCAGGTAGGGAATCGGGCTGTGGCCGTGAACGATACGGGTGCCGCCGTACGTATCGAGGAGGGAGCGAACGGCGTCGGAGCCGCCTTCGTCGCGGAAGGAGAAACGCTTGGTGAACTTGCGGAAGAGATCCCAGACCTCGTCCGCGTCGTTGCGCGTGATCGTCTCGCGGACGGTGTCGTTGACCTCCTCGATGGAGGCGCCGTAGTCCAGGTAGGCGGTGGTGTCGGAGTGCACGAGCAGGTGCCCGTCCACTTCCTCCATGGCGTCGAGACGGGCCATCCACTGCAGGTGGTGGTCCTGGAGACGGTCCATGTCGGTCTTCTGCCCGCCGTTGAGCAGCCAGGCCGCCTGGAACGTGGCGGTACCCGCGCCGGAGTTGACGGGGGTGTCGCCGAACCGCTTGGCGCCGAGCAGCAGCAGCTCGTGGTTGCCCATCAGCGCCTTGCAGTAGCCGCCGGCCGCGGCGGCCTCGGCGGACAGCCGCATGACGAGGTCGATGACGCCGATGCCGTCCGGTCCGCGGTCGGTGAAGTCGCCGAGGAACCACAGCCTGGTGGTGCCCGCGCACCAGCGACCCGCGGCGTCGACGAGGCCCTTGTGCTGGAGCGCCGCCGTCAGCTCGTCGAGGTAGCCGTGCACGTCGCCCACGACGTACAGGGGGCCGGGACGGTCCGCGGGCTGTGGCGCGGGGTCGGGCACGGCCTCGGGTTCGACGACCACCTGGACGGTGTCGCCCCGGTTGATCACGGGCATGTCGCGCTGCGTGGGCGTGTACGACTCAGGGAACTCCACCGGTTCCTCGACGGCGCCGGCGAACGGAACGGGCTGCGAACCGCCGACGTACGGAGCGGTGTCGTGGACGTACGCCGGCACCCGGAAGTCGCGCAGCGTCGCCGTCCGCTCCACCTCGGGTCCCTGACCGGCCCCCTGAGTCATCGACCCCTCCACCATCGCGCCGCAGCTGCACCGCTTCGGACTGCCTGGTCGCAGCGGCCCGCGGTGTCGTGGGCCCATCATAGGAATGCGGATCGCGCCATGTGATGACCCAGGGGTGGTGAATCGGAGCGAGACTCCTGATCGCCGAGGCTTTCGCCCCGATTGGGCCTGGCTTCGGCCTCCCCTGACCGGCACCGACGCGGTTCTACTTCTCCTCGGGCGACCGCGGCGGACTGACTGTCGTGCGCGGCGAACGTCGCTGGGACGAGGCACGCACGATCAGCTCTGTCGGTATCACCTGCGTGACCGGCTGCTCCGAATCGAGGCCTTCGATGGCGTCGATGAGCAGTTGGACCACCGCCGTGCCGATGCGGCGCGGCTTCAGGGAGAGCGTGGTCACGGGCGGGTCGGTGTTGGCGTACACGGTGGACTCACTGCAGCAGACCAGCAGCAGGTCGTCGGGGATGCGCAACCCGTACCGGCGGGCGGCTGCGAGGAGGTCGGTGCCGTTCGGGTCGAACAGCCCGTAGACGGCGTCGGGCCGGTCGGGCCGGGCGAGCAGGCGATCGGCGGCCACGGCGCCCGCGCACGGGTCGTGCGCGGGGTAGGTCTCGTAGACGGGGTCCTGTCCGACGCGTTCGCACCAGCGCAGGTACGCGGTGGTGGACAGTTGGGTGTACGTGTCGGTCGTGGTGCCGGTGAGGAGGCCGATGCGGCGTGCGCCGGCTTCGGCGAGGTGGTCGAGGATGCCGAGGACCGCGTCCTCGTGGTCGTTGTCCACCCAGGCGGTGACCGGCAGCGATCCGGCCGGGCGGCCGTCGGAGACGACGGGTAAGCCCTGGCGGACGAGTTCGCTGACCACCGGGTCCTGGTCGGAGGGGTCGATGACGACCGTGCCGTCCAGGGCGACGTTCGACCACACGTCGTGGCGGGAGGTCGCCGGGAGGATGACCAGGGCGTATCCGCGGGCGAGTGCGGCGGACGTGGCCGCGCGGGCCATCTCGGCGAAGTACGCGAACTCGGTGAAGGTGAAAGGTTCATCCCCGTACGTGGTCACGGTCAGGCCGATGAGTCCTGACTTGCCGGTGCGGAGCGTTCTTGCGGCCGCCGAGGGGCGGTAGCCCAGTCGGTCGGCGACCTCGCGTACATGGCGGCGGGTGGCGTCCGGGAGCCGGCCCTTGCCGTTGAGGGCGTCGGAGACGGTCGTGATGGAGACTCCGGCGGCGGCGGCAACGTCCCTGATGCCCGCCCGACCCGGCCGGTTGCCTCGGCGTGAGGTTTCCGCGCGGCTCACCTGGTGCTTCCCTGCTGCTGTCATGGCGAGCCGATAGTAGGGCTCATGCGGTGGGGTAGTGCCGACGCTTCGGCATTCGTTGACAGGCACGTTTCTGCATGGCTGCAATGGGTTAACTGCCTACGAAAGTAAGGTAGTTGTGTGGTTTGGCGCGGATACCTGACTTGTGGACGCGCGCGGGCCTGCACAGTCTCTGATGTTGCGAAGAGGTCTCAACTCACCTTCACGAGGGACGCGCGCCACGGCGTGAACCACCGGCGCACAGATATATCTGAGGCGCGCCCCCGGTTCGTGCGCCTTCGGGTGCTGTTGCACCTGATGTCAGTGTGGCGGACGAGGAACGTAAGGAGCCTCATGGGTGGGGTGCACCCGGTGTCGCCTTGCCCGGGTGGCCACGCCCGCCCCCGCACCGCCTCGGCATGTGCGTGGCCGGAGCCTCTACGCAGCGGAAGCGAATCCTCATAAGGTGAGAAGTATTGGATGTCGGGTGGTCATGAGGAGGACTGCGGTGAGCGAGACGAGCCCCAAGCTGCGTGCCGAGCTGGAGGGTATCCCCACCTACAAGCCGGGCAGGCCGGCCGCCGCGGGTGGCCCGGCGGCCTACAAGCTGTCCTCCAACGAGAACCCGTATCCGCCGCTGCCGGGTGTGATGGAGAGCGTCACGGCGTCGGCCGCGTCGTTCAACCGCTACCCGGACATGGCCTGCACGGGACTGATGAACGAGCTGTCCGAGCGGTTCGGGGTGCCCGCCTCCCATCTGGCCACCGGAACCGGCTCGGTCGGTGTCGCGCAGCAGCTTCTGCAGGCGACCTCGGGGCCCGGCGACGAGGTGATCTACGCGTGGCGGTCGTTCGAGGCGTACCCGATCATCACGCAGGTCAGCGGTGCGACCTCGGTGCAGGTGCCGCTGACGCCGGGCGATGTGCACGACCTGGACGCGATGGCGGACGCGATCACCGACCGGACCCGGATGATCTTCGTGTGCAACCCCAACAATCCGACGGGCACGGTGGTCCGGCGCGCAGAGCTGGAACGCTTCCTCGACCGGGTGCCCGGCGATGTGCTGGTGGTGCTCGACGAGGCATACCGCGAGTTCATCCGCGACACCGAGGTGCCCGACGGAGTGGAGATTTACCGCGATCGGTCCAACGTCTGCGTGCTGCGGACGTTTTCGAAGGCGTACGGCCTGGCCGGTCTGCGGGTCGGATTCGCCATCGCCCATGAGCCGGTGGCCGCCGCGCTGCGCAAGACGGCGGTGCCCTTCGGGGTGAGCCAGCTGGCGCAGGACGCCGCGATCGCCTCCCTGCGCGCCGAGGACGAGCTCCTCGGGCGGGTCGGATCGCTGGTGTGCGAGCGCACGCGGGTGGTCGACGGGTTGCGGGCCCAGGGCTGGACGGTGCCGGAGACCCAGGCCAACTTCGTGTGGCTGCGGCTGGGGGAGCGCACCGTGGAGTTCGCGGCGGCGTGCGAGCGGGCGGGTGTCGTGGTGCGGCCGTTCCCCGGCGAGGGTGTGCGGGTGACCGTCGGGGAGAACGAGGCGAACGACATCTTCCTGAAGGTGACGGAGGCGTTCCGCAAGGAGTTCTGAGGGTGCCTGCGGGGCGGGCGCGTCTGCGGGCGCGCTACGCCTCGTCGCGATGCCCACCCGGGCGCTGGTTTCACGTGGAACAACGGCGACGTCGGCTGCGAAGCAGAACTCCTCGCCGGGGAAGACTTCGGTAGCCGTAGCCGTAGCCGTAGCCGTAGCCGTAGCCGTAGCCGTAGCCGTAGCCGTAGCACATCCACATCTGGGGCGGGACGGTGTCTGCGCGTCGTGTGTTCAACAAGATGTTGAAGTTTTGCAGGGGGGTTGACTTTTAGGGGACCCCCCTTGGGAGATCGAAAACCGGTGCGTCATACTAGCTTGTGAATGTGAACGCGTTCACAAGCGTGTCCTGATTGCCCCCTTACCGGGTGTGGTGAGACGGACAAGCTGCCTGGTCCACGGCGATGTAAGGAGCGACGACGTGGAATTGGCTTTGGCGCCGGAGACGCTGGCGCGCTGGCAGTTCGGCATCACCACCGTCTACCACTTCCTTTTCGTCCCGCTGACGATCTCCCTCGCCGCCCTGACGGCCGGCCTGGAGACCGCGTGGGTGCGGACGGGCAAGGAGAAGTACCTCAGGGCGACCAAGTTCTGGGGCAAACTCTTCCTGATCAACATCGCGATGGGCGTGGTCACCGGCATCGTGCAGGAGTTCCAGTTCGGCATGAACTGGTCCGACTACTCGCGGTTCGTCGGCGACGTCTTCGGCGCCCCCCTCGCCTTCGAGGCGCTGATCGCGTTCTTCTTCGAGTCCACCTTCATCGGCCTGTGGATCTTCGGATGGGACAAGCTGCCCCAAAAAATCCACCTCGCCTGTATATGGATGGTCTCGATCGGCACCATCCTCTCGGCGTACTTCATCCTGGCCGCCAACTCGTGGATGCAGCACCCCGTCGGCTACCGGATCAACGAGGGCAGGGGCCGGGCCGAGCTCACCGATTTCTGGCTGGTGCTCACCCAGAACACCGCGCTCGCCCAGGCCTTCCACACCCTCTCCGCCGCCTTCCTCACCGGCGGTGCCTTCATGGTCGGCATCTCGGCCTTCCACCTGCTGCGCGAGAAGCACATACGCGAGATGAAGTTGTCGCTGCGGCTCGGCCTCGTGACCCTGGTGGCCGGCGGCATGCTCACCGCGATCAGTGGTGACGCCCTCGGCAAGATCATGTACGAGCAGCAGCCGATGAAGATGGCCGCCGCCGAGGCCCTGTGGGACGGCGAGGCGCCGGCGCCGTTCTCGGTCTTCGCCTATGGCGACGTCGAGAAGGGCCACAACAAGGTCGCGGTCGAGATTCCCGGCCTGCTGTCCTTCCTGGCCAAGGACGACTTCAGCTCGTACCTCCCCGGCATCAACGACATCAACAAGGCCGAGCAGGAGAAGTACGGGCCCGGCGACTACCGGCCCAACATCCCCGTCGCCTACTGGGGCTTCCGCTGGATGATCGGCTTCGGGATGGCGTCCTTCACGCTGGGCCTGGCCGGGCTCTGGCTGACACGGAAGAAGTTCTGGCTGCCGCAGCACCTGCGGGTCGGCGACGACGAGGTGCCGCGCCTGGTTCTCTTCCGGAACAAGGCGCTCAGCCCGAAGCTCACCACCTGGTACTGGCGCATCGCGGTCTGGACGCTCGGCTTTCCTCTGATCGCCAACTCCTGGGGCTGGATCTTCACCGAGACGGGCCGGCAGCCGTGGGTCGTCTACGGCGTCCTGAAGACCCGGGACGCGGTCTCCCCCGGCGCCTCCACGGGCGAGGTCCTCACCTCAATGATCGTCTTCACCATGCTCTACGCGATCCTCGCCGTCGTCGAGGTCAGGCTGCTCGCCACGTACGTCAAGGCGGGCCCGCCCGAGCTCACCGAGGCCGACCTCAACCCGCCCACGAAGATCGGCGGCGACCACCGGGACGCCGACAAGCCGATGGCCTTCTCCTACTAGGCCCGAGGGAGCTGCACCGTCATGGAACTGCACGACGTCTGGTTCGTCCTGATCGCCGTCCTGTGGACCGGCTACTTCTTCCTGGAGGGCTTCGACTTCGGGGTGGGTGTCCTCACCAAGCTGCTCGCCCGCAACCGGCCCGAGCGGCGCGTGCTGATCAACACCATCGGGCCCGTGTGGGACGGCAACGAGGTCTGGCTCCTCTCGGCCGGCGGCGCCACCTTCGCCGCCTTCCCCGAGTGGTACGCCACCCTCTTCTCCGGTTTCTACCTGCCGCTGCTGCTCATCCTGGTCTGCCTGATCGTCCGGGGCGTCGCCTTCGAGTACCGGGCGAAGCGGCCCGAGGAGAGCTGGCAGCGCAACTGGGAGCACGCGATCTTCTGGACCTCGCTGCTTCCGGCGTTCCTGTGGGGTGTGGCGTTCGGCAACATCGTGCGCGGCGTGAAGATCGACCAGGATTTCGAGTACGTCGGCACCCTCTGGGACCTGCTCAACCCGTACGCGCTCCTCGGCGGACTGGTGACGCTCACGCTGTTCACCTTCCACGGCGCGGTGTTCACCGCGCTCAAGACCGTCGGCGGCATCCGGGAACGGGCGCGGAAGCTGGCACTGTGGGTCGGTCTCCTCACGGCCGCGCAGGCGTCGGTCTTTCTGCTGTGGACGCAGGTCGACGGAGGCGACGGCAGAAGTCTGGTCGCGTTCGTCGTGGCGGTTGCCGCGCTGGTTCTCGCGCTGGTGGCGAACCAGGCCGGGCGGGAGGGGTGGTCGTTCGCGCTGTCCGGCGTCACCGTCGTGGCTGTCGTGGGGATGCTCTTCCTGACGCTCTTCCCGCACGTCATGCCGTCCTCGCTGAACGAGGACTGGGGACTGACCGTCACCAACGCGTCCTCGAGCCCCTACACCCTGAAGATCATGACCTGGTGCGCGGTGATCGCCACGCCGATCGTGCTGCTGTACCAGGGCTGGACCTACTGGGTGTTCCGCAAGCGCATCGGCACCCAGCACATCTCCGACCCCGTGCACTGAGGGGTGTTTCACGTGAAACCAGTCGACCCGCGCCTTCTTCGGTACGCCCGGACCACCCGGCACTTCCTGCTGGCCGTGGTCGGCCTGGGCGCCGTCGGAGCGCTGCTGCTCGTCGCGCAGGCGATGCTCATCGCCGAAGTGGTGGTCGGGGTGTTCCAGCACGGGCTGTCCGTCGCCGGACTGCGCACTCCCCTGCTGCTGTTGATCGCCGTCGCGGTCGGCCGCTCCCTGGTCGCCTGGCTCACGGAGCTGGCCGCGCACCGGGCGAGCGCGGCGGTGAAGTCGGAACTGCGCGGGCGGCTGCTGGAGCGCGCGACGGCGCTCGGCCCCGGATGGCTCGGCGGACACAGGACGGGTTCGCTGGTCGCCCTGGCCACGCGCGGAGTCGACGCGCTGGACGACTACTTCTCGCGCTACCTCCCGCAGCTGGGACTCGCGGTCGTGGTGCCGGTCGCGGTGCTGGCGCGGATCGTCACCGAGGACTGGGTGTCGGCGGCGATCATCGTCGGCACCCTGCCGCTCATCCCCGTCTTCATGGTGCTGATCGGCTGGGCCACGCAGTCCCGGATGGACCGCCAGTGGCGTCTGCTGTCCCGGCTGTCCGGCCACTTCCTCGACGTCGTGGCCGGGCTGCCGACGCTGAAGGTGTTCGGGCGGGCCAAGGCACAGGCCGAGTCGATCCGCCGCATCACCGGCGAGTACCGGCAGGCGACCATGCGGACCCTGCGGATCGCCTTCCTGTCGTCGTTCGCCCTCGAACTGCTCGCCACCCTGTCCGTGGCGCTCGTCGCGGTGACGATCGGCATGCGGCTCGTCCACGGCGACATGGATCTGTACGTGGGTCTGGTCATCCTCGTGCTCGCCCCGGAGGCGTATCTGCCGCTGCGGCAGGTCGGGGCGCGGTACCACGCGGCGGCTGAGGGTCTCGCGGCCGCCGAGGAGATCTTCGCGGTCCTGGAGACGCCCGCGCCGGACACGGGAACCGGAGCCGTACCGGACGGAGCGCTCTCCCTCGACTTCAGCGGCGTGACCGTTCGCCATCCCGGCCGGTCCGCCGCCGCCGTGTCCGACGTGACCTTCACGGTCGGGCCGGGCGAGACGGTCGCGCTCGTCGGGGCGAGCGGCGCGGGCAAATCGACCTTGCTGAACGTCCTGCTGGGTTTCGTCCGGCCCGACCGGGGCAGCGTCCGCGTCGGGGGAGCCGACCTGGGCGGCCTGGACCTGGCGCAGTGGCGCGCGCGCGTCGCCTGGGTGCCGCAGCGCCCGCACCTGTTCGCCGGGACCGTCGCCGAGAACGTACGGCTGGCCAGGCCCGAGGCGGACGACGGCGCCGTACGGCGGGCGCTGGCCGACGCGGGGGCGCTGGAGTTCGTGGCCGGGCTGCCCGAGGGCTTGGGCACCGTGCTGGGCGAGGGCGGCACCGGGCTGTCCGCCGGGCAGCGGCAGAGGCTGGCGCTGGCCCGCGCGTTCCTCGCGGACCGGCCGGTGCTGCTGCTCGACGAACCGACGGCCGCACTCGACGGGGCCACCGAAGCCGAGGTCGTCGCGGCCGTACGGCGGCTGGTGGTTGGGCGGACGGTCCTGCTGGTCGTGCACCGGCCGGCCCTGCTGGGAGCGGCCGATCGCGTGATACGCCTGGACGGTGGGACGTCGCTGACCGCTCCGGCCGGGGCCCACGCGGCCGCAGCCGCGGCGATCGAGGGCCACCGCATCGAGGAGGCGCCGGAGGCAGGCGGCACCTCCGTCGCTGGGGCCGGGTCCGGCGCCGCGGTGGGCGGTGTGCTCGCCCGGGTGCGGACCCTGTCCGGCGCGCGGCGCGGGCGGCTGGGTCTCGCGCTGACGCTCGGGAGTCTTGCCCTCGGCAGTGCCGTCGGGCTCATGGCGACCTCCGGCTGGCTCATCTCGCGGGCCTCGCAGCAGCCGCCCGTGCTGTATCTGATGGTGGCCGTGACGGCGACGCGTACGTTCGGAATCGGCCGGGCCGTCTTCCGGTACGGCGAGCGGCTCGTGTCGCACGACGCGGTGCTGCGGATGCTCGCCGACACCCGGGTCGCCGTGTACCAACGGCTGGAGCGGCTGGCGCCCGCCGGTCTGGGCCTGACCCGCCGGGGTGATCTGCTGTCGCGGCTCGTCACCGACGTGGACGCCCTGCAGGACTGGTGGCTGCGGTGGCTGCTCCCCGCCGGAGCCGCGCTGGTGGTGTCGGCCGGATCCGTCGCCTTCACGGCCTGGCTGCTGCCCGAGGCCGGCGCAGCCCTCGCCGTCGGTCTGCTCGCGGCCGGTGCCGGCGTTCCCCTGATCACGGGTGCCGTCGCCCGGCGTGCCGAGCGCAGGCTGGCTCCTGCCAGGGGAGTGCTTGCGACGCGCGTGACCGACCTGCTCACCGGCACAGCGGAACTGGCGGTCGCCGGCGCGCTGCCCGCCCGCGAGGCCGAAGCGCGGCGGGCCGACGGCACGCTCACCCGGATCGCCTCCCGTGCCGCGACCGCCACCGCCCTCGGTGACGGGCTCACCGCGCTGATCTCCGGCCTGACCGTCGCCTCGACCGCGCTGCTCGGCGCGCGGGCGGTCGCCGACGGCCGGCTCGACGGCGTGCTCATGGCCGTCGTCGTCCTGACCCCACTGGCCGCCTTCGAGGCCGTCCTCGGGATGCCGCTCGCCGTCCAGTACCGGCAGCGGGTGCGCAGAAGCGCCGAGCGCGTGTACGAGGTGCTGGACGCCCCGGCGCCGGTACGGGAACCCGAGCGGCCCCGGCGGGCGCCCGACACGCCCTTTCCGCTCGTCGTCAAGGCTCTGGCAACCCGCCATGCCGGGCAGGACCGGGACGCGCTGGCCGGGTTCGACCTGACCCTCCACGAGGGGCGAAGGGTCGCGGTGGTCGGGCCGTCCGGGTCCGGCAAGACCACCCTCGCGCAGGTGCTGCTGCGGTTCCTGGACGCCGACCAGGGCTCCTACACGCTGGCCGGCGTCGACGCGACCTGCCTGGACGGTGACGACGTACGACGGCTGGTCGGCCTGTGTGCGCAGGACGCGCACCTCTTCGACAGTTCCGTGCGCGAGAACCTGCTGCTGGCCCGCAAGGACGCGGGCGAGCGGGAACTGCGCGACGCGCTCGCCCGTGCCCGGCTGCTCCAGTGGGCCGACAGCCTGCCCGACGGGCTCGACACGTTGGTCGGGGAGCACGGGGCGCGGCTGTCCGGCGGGCAGCGGCAGCGGCTGGCGCTGGCCCGTGCCCTGCTCGCCGGCTTCCCCGTCCTGGTGCTGGACGAGCCCGCCGAGCACCTCGACCTGCCGACCGCCGACGCGCTCACCGCCGACCTGCTGGCCGCCACCGAGGGTCGTACGACGTTGCTCATCACGCACCGGCTGGCGGGCCTGGAGGACGTCGACGAGGTGATCGTCCTGGTGGAAGGGCGTGTGGCTCAGCGCGGGACATTCGCGGACCTGGCCGCCGTACCGGGGCCCCTGCGCGCGATGGTGGAGCGGGAGGCGGAGACAGAGTCGTTCCGGGAGGCGGAGACAGGGCTGTTCGTGGCGGCGGACTGAGGGTGGCCTGGTGAGGGTGGCAGGTCGGGGGTGGCCGGTCGGGGGTGGGCTTCCCGCACGAGTCCGAGGGCCGCCATGTTTCACGTGAAACGACGGCTTCCCGAGCTTCTGACGCTTTCCGGCGCTCCCCGAGGTTCCTGCGTCTTCCCGACTTTCTGTATCACATCGGGCTCATTAGGCTCGGTCCATGCCTGCTGTCCCCGCTGCTGGTCCCCCCTCGCCCGACACGCGGGTGCGACGGCTGCTGGAGGCGGTGCGGTGCGTCGGCAGCGGGCTGGAGCTGCACGGCATGTTGCAGCGGATCTGCGTCACCGCGGTGGCCCTCACGGACGCCCGGTACGCGGCCCTCGGCGTGGTCAACGAGGACGGGAACGGTCTGGCCGACTTCGTCCACCACGGTGTCACCCAGGAGACCGTCGAGCAGGGGGCCGCAGGGCAGGAGACCGTCCATGAGAAGAGAGCGGAGCAGGAGACCGTCGACCAGGAGAGTGGCGGGTACGAGACCGTTGGGCAGAAGCGTGCCGGGCGGAGCAGGCAGTCACCCGGGGGACATACGGATCTGCTCGACGCGCTCCTCCGTGACCCCGAACACACGCTGCTCGCGGACCTGGGCGCGGCCCCCTCACGTACGGCCTCCCCGGCCGACCACCCGCCGGGGCATGCCCTCCTCGGCGTCCCCGTCCGGCTCGGCAGCGAGGTCTACGGGAAGCTGTACCTGGCCGAGAAGGCTGGCGGCAGGCTGTTCGACGAGCAGGACCTGGACACCGCCCGGGTGCTCGCCACGGAGGCGGGCATCGCCATCGGCAACGCCCGGCTCTACGAGTCGACCCAGCAGCGGGAGCGTTGGATCGACGGGTCGGTCGCCGTCACGACCGCCCTGCTCTCCGGCGGAGACCTCGAAGACGCCCTCCAGATCGTCGCCGAGCACGCCCGCCGGTTGTCCCGCGCGGCGGCCGGGGCCGTACTGCTGCCCGTCGACGAGGGTGGGCTGGAGGTCGTGGCCGTCGCCGCGGACCGGCCCGCCAAGGCGCTGGGCAGCGTCGTACCGCCGGACAGCCCGGCCGTCGCCGCGCTCCTCGACGGCAAGGACGTCTTCATCGACGACGCGGCCACCGACCGGCGCCTGACCACCGGACTGCTGCGCGAGTGGGGCCCGGTCATGCTGCTGCCGCTGTGCAGCGGCGGACGCCTGCTGGGCAGCCTCGTCACTCCCCGGGCGCGCGGGGAGCAGCCGTTCACACAGGCGGAACGCACCCTCGCCGCTCAGTTCGCCGCCCAGGCCGCGCTCGCGCTGATGATGGCGGAGGCGCAGCGGGACCGGGAACGGCTCGCGGTGTACGAGGACCGGGACCGCATCGCCCGCGACCTGCACGACCTGGTCGTCCAGCGTCTCTACACCACCGGCATGATGCTGGAGAGCGTGCAGCAACGGTCTGACGTGCCCCAGGTGCGCGACGGCGTCGGCAGGGCCGTGGACGAACTGGACGTCACCATCCAGGAGATCCGTACCGCCGTCTTCGCGCTCGGGCAGGAGCCCGCCGAGGCGCCGTCCGGACTGCGCACGCGCGTGCTGCGCGAAATCAGCACGGCCGCCGTGCCGCTCGGCTTCACGCCCGAGCACCGCTTCGTCGGCCCGGTCGACAGCGCGGTCGGCGACGTGACCGGCAAGAACCTCATCGCCGCGCTCCGCGAGAGCCTCTCCAACGTCTTCCGGCACGCCCGTGCTTCCCGGATCGAGGTCGTCGTCGACGCGACGGTCACGCTGCCGGACGGGAGGCCAGGCGTGCGGCTGAGCGTGGCGGACGACGGCGTCGGCATCCGCGAGGGCGGCCGGCGCAGCGGGCTGCACAACCTGCGACAGCGCGCCGAATCCCTGGGCGGCGACTGCCGACTCGGTCCCGGGATCGGCGCGGACGGCGGCGGCACGACGGTCCTGTGGTGGGCACCCCACCGATGACGCATCCCACCGATGACGCATCCCACCAGAGGACGCATCCCACCGAGGACGTGCCCCACCGATGACGCACCCCACCGAGGACGTGCCACACGGTGGTGTGCCACAGCGGTGGTAGGCCCTCAGATGTGGTGCGCCCCGCAGGGGCGACACCCAGTGACACCGTCCCGCCGATGAGGCGGCCCGCCGATGGCGCACCCCACCAACGACGCGTCCCGTCCGCGGATTCTCCCGCGCGTATGACGTTGTTCGCGCGGGGCGTCGGATGACGTGCGGTCAGTCGTGACGGCCGGCAGGGCTGTTCGGCCGTACCGCTCATCCGTCCGTGGCGTGCGATCCCCCAGCCGTACGATCTGAATGGCTGCGCCCGTCGTCGCGGGTCACGATCGCTGTCATGCGATCGTTTCGCCGCCACCCGCTGCTCGTCCCGGCGCTGTTGTGCGCGCTCGCCCTGTCCGCCGCCCAGCCCACCGAAGCCGCCGGGGAGGGTTCCGACGCGAGTGCCGGCGCCCAGGTGGCACGGCTCTACGCGGACGCGGCGGTGGCGACGCGGCAGTACGACGAGGGGCGGCACGAGGCGGAGGCGCAGCGGGCGGAGGCACGGAGGCTCGAAGGGCTGTTGGAGCAGGAACGGAGAGAGATCGCGGTTCTGCGTGAGGACCTGGGCCGGATCGCGCGCGCCCAGTACCGCACCGGCGGCGGGCTTCCGATGGCGGTGCGGATGGTGCTGGCGGACAGCCCCGAGGAGCTGATGCGGGGCCAGCACGTCGTGTGGCAGGCGCGACTCGCGCTGGGCAACGCGGTGAGCAGGAGCCGTCGCGCCGAGTCCCGGCTCGCCGCCGACGAGGCGAGAGCCGCCTCCGCCCGGCAGACCCTGGAGAAGCGCAACGCCCAGCTCGCCGAGCTGAAGAAGGACATCGAGCAGAAGCTGGAGCAGGCCCGCGGACAGCTCCAGGGGGAGGCGGACGCCGCCGTCGCGGCAGGCGCGTGCCGGGGAGCCGTGCGGCTGGACCAGCCGGAGACAGGGTTCTCGAGCGACTGGGTGGCACCCGTGGAGACGTACCAGCTGTCGGCGGGGTTCGGCAGCGGCGGCAGCCGGTGGGCGAACCGGCACACCGGTCAGGACTTCGCCGTCCCGATCGGGACGCCGGTACGGGCGGCGGGCGAGGGCCGGGTGGTGCGGGTGTCCTGCGGGGGCCCGTTCGGCATCGAGACGGTGGTGGAGCATCCCGGCGGCTACTACACGCAGTACGCGCATCTGGCATCCGTCGCCGTCGATCAGGGGGAGCGGGTGTCGGTGGGGCAGTGGATCGGCCTGTCGGGCACCACAGGCAACTCCACGGGGCCGCATCTGCACTTCGAGGTGCGGGTCACCCGCGAAACGGGCTCGGCACTGGACCCGAAACCGTGGCTGGCCGAGCGTGGGGTGCGGCTCGGCCCGGGATGAGCGGCACCCCCGGGGTGCGGCCGGGGCGACGGGCCGGGGCGGCACCCGCCGTGCCCGCGGCGGAGGGCTGTGACGTCGCAGTCGTGGGCGGTGACATCGTGGCCGCGGGCGGGCGCGGGGCGGCCCGCGGGCTACGGCAGCTCGGCCAGCACCTGCTCGATCACGACGGCGACCCCGTCGTCGTTGTTGGCGACGGTGCGTCCCGACGCGGCGGCGATCGCGTCCGGGTGCGCGTTGCCCATGGCGTACGACTGGCCGGCCCAGGTCAGCATCTCGACGTCGTTGGGCATGTCGCCGAAGGCCACGACCTCCTCGTGCGAGATGCCGCGCTCGGCGCAGCACAGGGCGAGCGTGCTGGCCTTGGAGACGCCGGGGCCGCTGATCTCCAGCAGGGCGCTGGGGCTGGACCGGGTCACGTTGGCGCGGTCGCCGATGGCGAGCCGGCCCAGGGTGAGGAAGGCGTCGGGGTCCAGAGAGGGGTGGTGGGCGAGGACCTTCAGCACCGGCTCGGCGGCTGCGTCGCCGAAGTCCCCGAGGAGGTCCTCGGCGGGCGCGCGATTGTCCGGGATCTCCATGTGCAGCTTGGGATAGCCCGGCTCCTGGCGGAAGCCGTAGGTCTGCTCGACGGCGTACAGCGTGCCGGGCGCCGCTTCGCGCAGCAGGCGTACGGCGTCGCGGGCGTTCTCCCGTGCCAGCTCGCGCACCTTCACGAACCGGTGCGCGCCGGGTCCGCCGTGCAGGTCGACCACGGCGGCACCGTTGCCGCAGATCGCCAGGCCGTGGCCGTGCACGTGCTCGCTGACGACGTCCATCCAGCGGGCGGGCCTGCCGGTGACGAAGAACACCTCGATGCCGGCCTTCTCGGCGGCGGCGAGGGCGGCCACCGTGCGCGGTGAGACCGATTTGTCGTCGCGCAGCAGGGTGCCGTCGAGATCCGTGGCTATCAGCCGCGGGCGGACAGCGGCGGCAGGGGTGGCGGGCTGTCTGGTAGCTGAGGTCACCCGGCCATTGTCCCGCATATGCCCGCACGTGCGTGCGGGAGCCCGCACATCTGAGTGAATACGGGTCTTGCGGCCCCTGGGGGCGAGGGCGTACGGCCCGTCCCGTCGACCGAGCCGGGCCGGGGCATCCGGTCGATGTGCTCGACGGTCTTCCGGTGCGCCGCGGAGCCGGGGACGGGCCGTTGCAGCACGAGCGCGTTGACGCCCAATTCCCCGTGTCCGGCCGCGAAATCACGAACGCGGTCAGGGACTGGAGCGAGTGATCGCGGGGCCGGGTGGAAGCCGGTGAGCTGCGGCTTGCCGACCACTGAGGGCGGTCCGGCCGATGACGGGGCGGGCGTGGGCCGGTTTCCGAGCCTGGCCAGGAATGGCTTGAACCGGACGCCTGCTCCACGATGGGGCTCCGTCCTCTTCCCCCGGCGGGTGGCGGGCCGTCCTCTTCCTTCCGGCGGGTGGCGGACCGTCCCTTCCCCTCCCGGCGCGCGGCGGAGCGTCCCGTTCATCCGGCGCACGGGGCGAACGGGCCCGCCCGCGTGCGCCGGACGCGGTGGGGGGCCTACGCCGCGAGCCGGGTCTTTCCGGGCCCGTCCCGGAGCGCCGTAGGCTCTGAGACATGAGTCTGCGCCTGAGCACCGTGATCCTCCCGTACCGCCGCTGGCACGAGGGCGGCCGTGCGGCCTGGGTGCGCGCGGAGGAGCTCGGGTTCCACAGCGCGTACACCTACGACCACCTTTCCTGGCGCTCGTTCCGGGACGGGCCGTGGTTCGGTGCGATTCCGACGCTGACCGCCGCGGCGGGTGCCACCGGGCGGATGCGCCTGGGCACGCTCGTCACCTCGCCCAATTTCCGGCATCCGGTGACCCTCGCCAAGGAACTGATCTCGCTGGACGACATCTCCGGCGGCCGGGTCACCCTCGGCATCGGCGCGGGCGGCAACGGCTTCGACGCCTCCGTGCTCGGGCGGGAGCCGTGGACGCCGCGCGAGCGCGCCGACCGGTTCGCCGAGTTCGTTCCGCTGCTCGACCGGCTGCTGACCGAGGACGGCACGGACGGTGTCTCGTACGCGGGCGACTTCTACTCGGCGCACGAGGCGCGCAACATCCCCGGCTGCGTGCAGCGCCCCCGGCTGCCCTTCGCGGTGGCGGCCACCGGCCCGCGCGGGTTGCGGCTCGCCGCGCGCCACGGGCAGGCGTGGGTCACCACCGGCGACCCGAAGCTGTACGAGACGGGCACCGCCGAGCAGTCCCGGCAGGCCCTGCGCGAACAGGCCGAAAGGCTGAGCAAGGCGTGCTCGGACATCGGCCGCGACGCCGCCGCCATGGACAAGATCCTGCTCACGGGTTTCACGCCGGACCGTGGCCGCCCCCTGGAATCCCTGGACGCCTTCGTCGATTTCGCCGGCCGGCACAAGGAACTCGGCTTCACGGAGATCGTCGTCCACTGGCCGATCCCGGACTCGGACTTCGCCGCGGACGAGAGGGTCTTCGAGCGCATCGCCACCGAGGCGCTCGAGCAACTGGGCTGACGAGCCTCCTCCGGGTCACCGGGACGGATCCTGAGCCCGCCGCCCGCCGCCCGCCGCCCGTCGTCCGCCGCCCGTCGTCCGCCGTCCGCCGTCCGTCGCCCGTCGCCTGCTGCCCGTCGCCTGCCGCCTGCCGCCCGCCGGTTCGAGCGGCACCGCCCGCCCCAGCACCCGTCCGCACAAGCCCCCAGCCCGGGGTGTCCCAGCCCGCCCAACCGCCTGCCCGGCGTGCCCCGGCCCGCCCGACTCCCTCCGTCAATCCTCTGCCAAGCGTTCCTCAGTCCGCCCCGGTGAACCGCAGGTACTTCGCCGGTACGGCCTCGGTCAGCCACACGCCGTTCGCGCTGACCCGGAACTCGTGGCCGTCGCGGTGCATGGTGCCCGCGTCCACGCTCAGGACGACCGGCCGGCCGCGGCGTGCGCCGACCCGGGTCGCGGTCTCGCGGTCGGGCGAGAGATGCACGTCGTGCCGGTTCATCGGCCGGAGCCCCTCGGCGCGGATCGCGTCCAGATTGCCGGCCACCGTCCCGTGGTAGAGGTACGGCGGCGGGGTGGCCGTGGGCAGCCCCAGTTCGACGTCGACGCTGTGGCCCTGGCTGGCGCGGATCCGGGTGCCCTCGACCGCGAAGCGCCGCTTGTCGTTGGTGACCACCACGTGGTCGAGCTCCTCCCGGGTGAACGGGAACCCGTGGGCGCCGGCAGCGGCGATCAGGGCCTCGATCTCGACCCAGCCGCCCGCGTCCAGCGTGAGCCCGATCAGCTCCGGCTGGTGCCGCAGGTGTTTCGAGAGGTACTTCGACACCTTCACGGTGCGTCGGTCGTCCGGTCTGCCGTCGCCCGGCGTGTTTGCCTTCGGCCTGCTGTCGCTCATCCCGTCAGCGTGCCGGGGAGGCGTGAATCATGCGAACGATTTTGGGTCCGGGGGTTTGATCCACAGTCAACTCCGCTTATCCACAGGCGTATTGACGATTCTGTGGACAACCAGCGCACCCGAGATGCCAGTTCGGCAAGTTGCGTACGCAGCAGTTGCCTTGGCGCTCACGCCTGCAAGCAGCTTGCGCCGCACCCGGCTTGACGCTCGCGCCCGCAAGCGGCCTGCGCCCAGCCGGGCTTGGCGGCTGACGCCGCAAGTTGGGTGCGACGCAACGGGGCTTGGCGCTCACGCCCGCAAGCTGCGTGCGACGCACCCGGCTTGACGGCTCACACCCACAAGTCGTGTGCGCCGCACCTGCTTTGGCGGCTCACGCGCCAACACCCCGCCGGGACGGCCCCATGTGGAGCAGATGGAACCAACCCGCCTCACAGGGGCGGACGTACGCGAGCCACTACCCGCAACAGACCGGGCGCCAGACGCATGACGAGGCGCCCACCCCGCGCCTCCGCCGACACCGGCACCACCGCGTCATTGCGCGTCACCGCCTTGAGGATCGCCCGCGCCACCTTCTCCGGCGGGTAGTTGCGCAACGTGAACAGCAGCTCGGCGCGTTTGCGGAGCCGCGCCTCCTCGGCGGCACCGGCGCCCGCGAAGCGCGCGGTCGACGCGATGTTGGTGGTGGTGAAACCGGGACAGACCACGGTAACTCCGATGCCCTGCCCGGCCAGTTCCGCGCGCAGGCTCTCGCTCAGCATCAGGACGGCCGCCTTGGACGCGCCGTACGCCGGCAGCGCGCGCGTCGGCAGGTAGGCGGCGGCCGAGGCCACGTTGACGATGTGCCCGCCCTGCCGGCGCTCCGACATGTGCTTGCCGAAGAGGCGGCAGCCGTGGACGACACCCATCAGGTTGACGTCGATGACCCGCTGCCACTCCTCCGGTGTGGTGTCGAAGAAGGGACCGGACAGGCCGATGCCGGCGTTGTTCACCAGCACGTCCACGACGCCGTACTCGGCGGCTGTCCTGCCGGCGAGTTCCTCCATGGCCTGTGCGTCGGAGACGTCGACGATCTCCGCCCAGGCGGCCGGCGCACCGGCGTCCAGTGCCAGCTCAACGGTCCGGGCCGCGGTTGCGCCGTCGCGGTCGACGGCGATCACCCGCGCGCCCGCCTGAGCGAACGCGAGCGCCGTCGCCCGCCCGATGCCGCTGCCCGCGCCGGTGACGAGGACGAGTTGCCCACCGAAGCGGTCCCCAAAGCGTGCGACGGAGCGGTCCCCGGACCGGCCATGGAACCGGTCACCGGACCGGCCACGGAACCGGTCACCGAACCGGCCACGGGACCGGCCCCCGAACCGGCCACCGACTCGATCACCGCCCCGGCCATCGCCCCGGCCGGCTCCCCGAGCCCCGCGCCCGCCCGCGACCTCCGTACCCGCGACCTCCGTACCCGCGACCTCCGTACCCGCGACCTCCGTACCCGCGACCTCCGTGCCCGCCCCCTCCGTGCCCGCCCCCTCCGTGCCCGCCCCCTCCGTGCCCGCCCCCGTCGTCCCCACCTGCGCCGCCCCTCCGTTCTCCGCGTCGGACACGAAGTCGGCGATCCAGACGGACAGTTGCTCGGGTCGTGTGCGCGGGATCCAGTGCCCCGCGGGCAGCGTGCGCCGGGTCAACCGCGGGGCCCACCGCTCCAGTTCGTCGTACAGCTTCTCGGAGACGTACGCGTCGCCCAGGGGCGTGATGAGCTGCACGGGCGCGTGCGCGTGGGCGTCCGTACGGGGGTGGCGCAACCGGGGCCGTACGTTGTCCCGGTAGAGCCACGCGCCGCGTGCCGCGTCCGAACGCAGCGACGCGGTGGGGTAGGTGCCGCGCGGCACCTTCTCGACGTGTTCGAGGATGCGCGGCCACAGCGTGCCGAGCGGCCCGCGCCAGGCCAGTTCGGGCAGCACGGGCGTGTGGAGCAGGTAGATGTACCAGGACTTGGCACCCTGGCCGAGGAGCTGGCCGATCCGGCGCGGGGTGGGGCGTCTGAGCCGTTTGCTGATCCAGTGGCCGAAGTGGTCGAGGGACGGCCCGGACATCGAGGTGAACGACGCGATACGGCCCTTGGTGCGCGGGACGGTGACGAACTCCCAGGCCTGCACCGATCCCCAGTCGTGCCCGACCAGGTGCACCGGGCGGTCCGGGCTCACCAGGTCCGCGACGGCGAGGAAGTCGTCCGTCAGCTTCTCCAGCGTGAACCCGCCGCGCAGTGGCTGCGGGGCCGTGGAGCGGCCGTGGCCGCGGACGTCGTACAGCACGACGTGGAAGCGGCCGGCGAGGCGGACGGCGACCTCGGACCAGACCTCCTTGCTGTCCGGGTAGCCGTGCACCAGCAGGACCGTCGGCCGTTGCGGGTCGCCCAGTTCTGCGACGCTCAGCTCGACCCCGCCGGTCCGCACCCAGCGCTCCCGCGCGCCTGCCGGCATCGTCACGCTTCCTCCGTACGTCGTCGAGTCATCGAGCCCACCCGCGCCGGTCCGCCGCACCCGGTCGAGGCCGACGGCGCTCGCGCCCGCCGGCCGGTCCGGGCCCCGCAACCCGCCGCGTACACCGGACCGGCGGCGGCGCCCGCGGACGCAGGCGAATCTCGCAGTTGTTATAGGCAACGTCAATAGGGCCGTGAGCGGCTGCCGCACCCCCGGCTCGGGCCCGTCCCACGGTGCGCCCCAGGGCCCGGCCCTCCGTGCCGAGTGACGCAATCCGTCTCCCCGAACCTCCCACCGCTGAACGACCTCGGCGGGACACCGGCCGGCCCCGGCGCCCCGGCCGATCCCGGCGGGACGCCCCTCGGTCTTGACGGGAGCCGTTCGACCTCAGGGTGACCCCTAGGGCCCCGTACTACCTGAGAGGGACGGGAAGACGGCTCTGCGGTCTGACGATCGGCGTGGTCCGGGTCACTAGGGTCGTCCTCGTGACTGTGATCGCGACCGAAAGCCTGAGCAAGCGGTTCCCCCGGGTGACCGCTCTTGACCGGCTCTCCGTGGACGTCGGGCCCGGTGTGACCGGACTCGTCGGAGCCAACGGTGCCGGCAAGTCCACATTGATCAAGATCCTGCTGGGTCTGTCCCCCGCCACCGAGGGCCGCGCCGAAGTGCTTGGCCTCGATGTCGCCACCAAGGGCGCCGCCATCCGCGAGCGCGTCGGCTACATGCCCGAGCACGACTGCCTGCCGCCCGACGTCTCGGCCACCGAGTTCGTCGTCCACATGGCGCGCATGTCCGGCCTGCCGCCCACCGCAGCGCGCGAGCGCACCGCCGACACACTGCGCCACGTCGGGCTGTACGAGGAGCGGTACCGCCCCATCGGCGGCTACTCGACCGGCATGAAGCAGCGCGTGAAGCTGGCCCAGGCACTGGTCCACGATCCGCAGCTGGTCTTCCTCGACGAGCCGACCAACGGCCTCGACCCGGTCGGCCGCGACGAGATGCTCGGCCTGATCCGCCGCATCCACACCGACTTCGGCATC
Source organism: Streptomyces sp. NPDC005925 (assembly GCF_040638805.1). NCBI lineage: Bacteria > Bacillati > Actinomycetota > Actinomycetes > Kitasatosporales > Streptomycetaceae > Streptomyces > Streptomyces sp. NPDC005925. The sequence continues at coordinate 78,337 of NZ_JBEXVL010000011.1, forward strand.
TCGGTCCTGGTCACCTCGCACCTGCTGGGCGAGCTGGAACGCACCTGCGACCACGTCGTCGTCGTGGACGGCGGCAAACTGCTCCGCTCCAGCCGCACCACCGACTTCACGCAGAGCACGACGACCCTCGCCGTCGAGGTCACCGACACCGACGAGCACCCCGACGGCACCCGCGCGGTGCGCGACGCGCTGCACGCACGCGGGGTGACCGTCCAGTCCGGCAGCGGCCTGCCCGGCGCGGGCCACGTGCTGCTGCTCACCGCGCAGGGCGAGGAGACGTACGACCTGGTGCGGGACGTGATCGCGGACCTCGGCCTGGGCCTGGTGCGCATGGAGCAGCGCAGGCACCACATCGCCGAGGTCTTCCAGGACGGCGACCGGGACAGCACCCCGCAGGACGGCGACGCACAGCGGGACGCACAGGGAAAGGAGGCGGTCGGCCATGGCAACTGAACAGCCCGTAGCCGTCGCGGCGGGCGACCAGACCCGCATCCACAACATCGGGTACCGCGGCTACGACGGCCCTCGCCTGGGCCGCGCCTACGCCCGCCGTTCGCTGTACTCGCAGTCCCTGCGCGGCGCGTACGGACTCGGCCGCTCGGTCAAGTCCAAGGTGCTGCCGATGCTGCTGTTCGTGGTGATGTGCGTGCCCGCGGCCATCATGGTCGCAGTGGCGGTCACCACCAAGGCCAACGACCTGCCCGTCGACTACACGCGCTACGCGGTCGTCATGCAGGCCGTCATCAGCCTGTACGTCGCCTCGCAGGCACCCCAGTCCGTCTCCCGCGACCTGCGTTTCAAGACCGTACCGCTGTACTTCTCGCGGCCGATCGAGACCGCCGACTACGTGCGGGCGAAGTACGCGGCGCTGGCCTCGGCGCTGTTCATCCTCACGGCGGCCCCGCTCCTCGTGCTGTACGTGGGCGCGCTGCTGGCCAAGCTCGACTTCACCGACCAGACCGAGGGATTCGCGCAGGGGGTGGTGTCCGTGGCACTTCTGTCGCTGCTCTTCGCCGGGATCGGCCTGGTCGTCGCCTCGTTCACGCCGCGCCGCGGCTTCGGCATCGCGGCCGTCATCGCCGTCCTCACCATCAGTTACGGGGCGGTTACCACGCTCCAGGCCATCGCGGACGCGCAGGGCAGTGGCGGGGCCGTCGCCTGGATCGGACTGTTCTCCCCGATCACGCTGGTCGACGGCGTGCAGTCCGCGTTCCTCGGCGCGACCTCGGCCTTCCCCGGCGGAATCGGCCCGGACACTGGCGAGGGCGCCGCGTACGTCGTCGTCGCCCTCGGCGTGATCGCCGCCGCCTACGGTCTCCTCGTGCGCCGCTACAAGAAGGTGGGACTGTGACCACGCTCTCCCTCGACCACGTCTCCCGCTGGTTCGGCAACGTGGTCGCTGTCAACGACATCACCATGACGATCGGCCCCGGCGTCACCGGCCTCCTCGGCCCCAACGGCGCCGGCAAGTCCACCCTCATCAACATGATGGGCGGCTTCCTCGCCCCCTCCACCGGCACCGTCACCCTCGACGGGCAGCCGGTCTGGCGCAACGAGCAGATCTACCGGCACATCGGCGTCGTCCCCGAGCGGGAGGCGATGTACGACTTCCTCACCGGACGCGAATTCGTCCTGGCCAACGCCGAACTGCACGGCCTCGGCGCCAGGGCCGCGCAGAAGGCGCTCGCCACGGTCGAGATGGAGTACGCCCAGGACCGCAAGATCCAGACGTACTCCAAGGGCATGCGCCAGCGCGTGAAAATGGCGTCCGCGCTGGTCCACGACCCCTCGCTGCTCCTGCTGGACGAGCCGTTCAACGGCATGGACCCGCGCCAGCGCATGCAGCTCATGGACCTGCTGCGGCGCATGGGCGACGAGGGCCGCACCGTGCTGTTCTCCTCGCACATCCTCGAAGAGGTCGAGCAACTCGCCTGGCACATCGAGGTCGTGGTCGCCGGACGGCACGCCGCCAGCGGCGACTTCCGCAAGATCCGCCGCCTGATGACCGACCGGCCGCACCGCTACCTGGTGCGCTCCAGCGACGACCGCACCCTCGCCGCCGCGCTGATCGCCGACCCGTCGACATCCGGCATCGAGGTCGATGTCACCGAGGGCGCGCTGCGCGTCCAGGCCGTCGACTTCGGCCGCTTCACGACCCTGCTGCCGAAGGTCGCCAGGGACCACGGCATCCGGCTGCTCACGGTCTCGCCGTCCGACGAGTCCCTCGAGTCCGTGTTCTCGTACCTGGTCGCGGCGTAGGAGGCCCAAGAGATGTACGACCCCACAGTCGCCCGGCTCACCTACCGGGCCCTGCTCGGCCGGCGCCGGGCCCTCATCCTGGGCGCCCTGCCACTGCTGCTGATCGTGATCGCCGTGATCGTGCGCGCCCTCGTCGGCGCGGACGACCAGACGACGGCCGACGTGCTGGGCGGGCTCGCGCTCGCCACCATGGTGCCGCTCATCGGCGTCATCGCGGGCACCGGCGCCATCGGCCCCGAGATCGACGACGGCTCCGTGGTCTACCTGCTGTCCAAGCCGATCAAGCGGCCCACGATCATCTACACCAAGCTGATCGTCGCCATCGCCGTGACGATGGTCTTCTCGGCGGTGCCGACCCTCATCGCCGGCCTGATCCTGAACGGCAACGGCCAGCAGGTGGCCGTCGCCTACACCGTGGCCGCGCTGGTCGCCTCCATCGCGTACGCGGCGCTGTTCCTGCTGCTCGGCACGGTGTCGCGGCACGCGGTCGTGTTCGGCCTGGTCTACGCGCTGGTCTGGGAGGCCCTGTTCGGCTCGCTGGTGCCGGGTGCCCGCACCCTGAGCGTCCAGCAGTGGGCGCTGGCGGTGGCCCAGAAGGTGTCCGGAGGTGACCTGGTGACCTCGGACGTGAGTCTGCCCACGGCCACGATCCTGCTCGCGGCGGTCACGGTCCTCGCCACCTGGTACGCCGGTCAGAAGCTGCGGGCGCTGACCCTGGCCGGCGAGGAGTGAGAGCAGGGCCCCCGGCGACTGCGGCGGCCGGGGAGGGACAGCAGCACCCCGGTGACTGAGGCCGCCGGGGAGCGACAGGGGGGGAGTGACAGGGGCGGGGCGGACGGCGGGAACGCCGTCCGCCCCGCCGTTTCGCCTCACGCCCTTGTTCTGCCCCGCTCTTTAATCGGTGGCCGACGGACGCGGCGCCCGCGCACACTGAGGGTGGCCGCGACGCCGGTGGAGTCGGTGCCACGGCCCGGAGAACGGGGCTCCGGCCGGGCGGCCGCTTCGAGCACACGGGCGCGTGTACGGGTCCGTGTGGGCCGCCTTCTCCGTTGCCGCCCCGGCGGTGGGGCCGCCGGGGCGGCACAGGCCGACGGGGCGTGCGGGCGACGGGCCGTGCGGGCGACGGGCCCGGGGCGGGTCCGCCGGACGCGCCCTCAGGCGAGCCGCGCCAGCATCCGCTCCAGCACCACCGCGATGCCGTCCTCGTCGTTCGAGACCGTCACCTCGTCCGCCGCGGACTTCAGCTCCTCGTGGGCGTTGGACATCGCCACGCCGTAGGACGCCCAGGCGAACATCGGCAGGTCGTTGGGCATGTCGCCGAAGGCGATCGTGTCGGCGGCCTTCAGCTTCAGCCGACGCGCGGCCAGCGACAGCCCCGTCGCCTTGGACAGACCGAGGGGCAGCAGCTCGACGATGCCCTCGCCGGCCAGCGTCACCGTGACGAAACCGCCCGCGGCGCGGTGCGCCACCTCGACCAGCTCGTCGTCCGACAGGGTCGGATGCTGGACGTAGATCTTGTTCAGCGGGGCGGACCACAGGTCCGAGGCGTCCCTCAACGGTGTCGCGGGCAGCGGGCCCCGCACCTCGTAGCCGGGGCCGGCCAACACCTCGCCGTCGAGGCCGTCGCGGCTCGCCGCGAGGTACAGCGGCCCGGTCTCCGCCTCGATCCTGGCCAGCGCCAGTCCGGCCAGCTGCCGGTCCAGCGTCACCGTCGTCAGCAGGCGGCGGGCACCCGCGTCGTACACCTGGGCGCCCTGGCCGCAGACCGCGAGGCCCTGGTAGCCGAGGTCGTCGAGGACGTGCCGGGTCCAGGGGACGGCGCGGCCCGTGACGACGATGTGGGCGGCGCCCGCCGCGGTGACCGCGGCGAGCGCCTCGCGCGTGCGGGTCGAGACGGACTGGTCGGAGCGCAGCAGCGTGCCGTCCAGGTCGGTCGCGATCAGTTGGTACGGCAGGGCCCCGGTGGAAGCCTGCCCGGTCGGTGCGGTGGCCGCCTCGGTCACTTGGCCACGGGCTCCAGGACCTCCCGGCCGCCCAGGTAGGGACGCAGCACCTCGGGCACGCGCACCGAACCGTCGGCCTGCTGGTGGTTCTCCAGAATCGCGACGATCGTGCGCGGTACGGCGCACAGCGTGCCGTTGAGGGTCGCCAGCGGGCGCGCCTTCTTGTCCTCACGGACACGGATCGACAGCCGCCGGGACTGGAACTCGGTGCAGTTCGAGGTCGAGGTGAGCTCGCGGTACTTGCCCTGGGTCGGGATCCACGCCTCGCAGTCGAACTTGCGGGAGGCGGAGGAACCGAGGTCGCCCGACGCGAGATCGACCACCCGGAACGGCAGCTCCAGCGACGTCAGCCACTGCTTCTCCCACTCCAGCAGCCGCCCGTGCTCCGCTTCCGCGTCCTCGGGCGTGACGTAGGAGAACATCTCGACCTTGTCGAACTGGTGGACGCGGAAGATGCCGCGCGTGTCCTTGCCGTGCGAGCCGGCCTCGCGGCGGAAGCACGGCGAGAACCCGGCGTAGCGCAGCGGAAGCCGGTCGACGTCGATGATCTCGTCCATGTGGTATCCGGCGAGTGCCACCTCGGACGTGCCGACCAGGTACAGATCGTCGTCGGCCAGGCGGTAGACGTCCTGCGCGGCCTGGTCGAGGAAGCCGGTGCCGGCCATGGCCTGGGGGCGGACCAGGGCGGGCGTGAGCATCGGCGTGAAGCCGGCCGCCGTGGCCTGTGCCAGTGCCGCGTTCACCAGGGCGAGCTCCAGCAGGGCGCCGACGCCGGTGAGGAAGTAGAAGCGGGAGCCGGAGACCTTGGCGCCGCGCTCGACGTCGATCGCGCCGAGGATCCGGCCGAGCTCCAGGTGGTCCTTGGGCTCGAAGCCCTCGGCGCCGAAGTCCCGGATCGCGCCGTGCGTCTCCAGAGTGGCGAAGTCCTCCTCGCCGCCCACCGGGACGTCGGGGTGGATCAGGTTGCTGAGCTTGAGCAGCAGTTCCTGGGTCTCGGTGTCGGCGGCGTCGCGGTCGGCGTCGGCGGCCTTGACGTCGGCGGCCAGCTGGCCCGCCTTCTTCAGCAGCTCGGCCTTCTCGTCGCCGCTCGCCTTGGGGATGAGCTTGCCGAGCGCCTTCTGCTCGGCACGCAGCTCGTCGAAGCGGACGCCGGACGACCTGCGCCGCTCGTCGGCAGACAGGAGGGAGTCGACGAGCGCGACGTCCTCTCCACGGGCGCGCTGCGAGGCGCGCACACGGTCAGGGTCCTCACGGAGCAGGCGAAGGTCAATCACGCGCCCCAGGCTACCCGTGCCCCCTGACAGCCCACGACTCACTAGTCGGAAGAACGTCAGAAGGCTGCCGGAAGGGTGTCGGAAATGCGGCTTGTGTTCCGCGGTGGGGAGATCGTCTCTTGCGTCAAGGGGAGGTGCTCGACTCCCTGGAACCAGGCGGCCGGTGGCGGCTCGTTGACCGGATCGGCGCGGACGGGTCGCCACTCAGGCCGTGTCGCAGCGTCTCTATCCACAGGTATTCATACTGCCGCAGAGTTATCCACAGGCTGTGCGAAAGATCTGTGGACACAGGGGGTGATCATTCCGGCAGGGTTGATCAGGCCGGGGAAATCCCGATGCAAACCCGGTCCGCGCCCGCTTTCGGGTGGAACGGGGTCACCCCAAAGGATTCATCGAAGGAAACGGGTGGACGAAAGGTGATCGGGGCGACTGCGGACGAGGTGGGGGGTCGTAGGGTGATTTGTCGACTGGAGGGGGCTTCGCTGTCGACTTGTCCCCAGGTCGAGATGCTGACCTGTGGATAACTTCTGTGGACAACGACAATCCGCAGGTAGGACTGACGGAATCCGGAATCCGGACGGAAATCCTACAGGCACGGGACCCGGAAGCCCGCCCCCCCGGGGGGCGAAGAACCGGGACGAGGGGCGGGGACGAGGACGGCACGGGGAACCGGGGAGGGCGCGGGGCGCGAGCGCTCAGAACCGTCCGTCCTGGCACCGCGCCACCCAGTCCGCCGCCGACGCGAACGCCTCGTCGGAGGTGCCCGGCCGCAGGGCCCGTACGTCCGCCGCGGTCAGGTCGGCGCGCGGGTACGAGCCCAGGTACCGCACCTGGAGGCAGATCCGCTTGAGTCCCATCAGGGCCTCGGCCATCCGGCGGTCGGAGATGTGGCCCTCGGCGTCGATGCAGAAGCAGTAGTTGCCGATCCCGGCGCCGGTGGGGCGGGACTGGAGCAGCATGAGGTTGATGCCGCGCGTGGCGAACTGGCCCAGCAGGTCGCGCAGCCCGCCGGGGTGGTCGTCGCGCTGCCAGATCACCACGGACGTCTTGTCGGCGCCGGACGGTGCGGCGGGCCGGGCGGGGCGCCCCACCAGCACGAACCGCGTCTGCGCGTTCTCCCGGTCGTGGATCTCGGTCTCCAGGGCCTCGAGACCGTACCGGGCGGCGGCGAACTCGCCGGCGAACGCGGCGTCGTAGCGGCCCTCCTGCACCAGCCGGGCGCCGTCCGCGTTGGAGGCGGCGGACTCCCAGACCGCGTCCGGGAGGTGGTCCTTGAGCCAGTTGCGGACCTGCGGCTGCGCGGCCGGGTGGGCGGTGACCGTCTTGATGTCCGACAGCTTCGTGCCGGGCCGGACCAGCAGCGCGAAGGTGATCGACAGCAGCACCTCGCGGTAGATCATCAGCGGCGCGCCCGCGACCAGTTCGTCGAGGGTCGTCGTGATGCCGCCCTCGACGGAGTTCTCGATGGGCACGAACGCCGCCTCGGCCTCGCCGGTGCGGACCGCGTCCAGCGCGGACTGCACGGACACGTACGGGATCAGTTCCCGGGTGGCCGTCTCGGGAAGGGTGCGCAGGGCGACCTCGGTGAAGGTGCCCTCGGGGCCGAGATAGGCGTAGCTCGCTGGCATGCCCTCACCCTAATGGCCGGAAGAGGCCCCAGGCGGCTCGTGTCTCACGCACTGACACCCCGGTCTCCGAGCGCCGCGTGTTCCGGGGACCCGCACGCGGCGGCGGGGCTCGGGGGGCCTCATCAGCCCTGACGTGGCGACGGCCGGGGCTCGTGGAACCTCATCCCTCCAGCAGCCGCTGCCCCACGTACTCGCCCTCCGCCGCACCGCCCGGCACCGCGAACAGGCCGCTCGCCTCGTGCCGGATGAACGGCGACAGCGCGTCGCCCCGGTCGAGCTTGCGCTGCACCGGTACGAAGCCGCGCAGCGGGTCCGCCTGCCAGCAGATGAACAGCAGACCCGCGTCGGGCACACCCTTCGCGTCGAAGCCGTCGTGGTACGAGAACGGGCGGCGGAGCATCGCCGCGCCGCCGTTCTGGTCCGGCCGGCTGATCCGGGCGTGGGCGTTCACGGGGACGACCGGGTCGCCCTGCGCGTCCGCCCTCTCCAGGTCCATCGCGGTCTCCTCGTCGCCGCCGGTCAGCGGCGCACCGTCGGACTTGCGCCGCCCGATGACGTCCTCCTGAGCCTTGACCGGCAGCTTCTCCCAGTCGTCGAGGAGCATGCGGATGCGGCGTACGACGACGTAGGAGCCGTTCGCCATCCAGGACGGCCCGCCCGAGGCGGGCACGAAGATCCGCCGGTCGAAGTCGGGCTCGCTCGGCTTCGGATTGCGTGTGCCGTCGACCTGGCCCATCAGATTGCGGGTGGTCATGGGGCGGTCGGTGGCGCCCGGCGAGCGGTTGAAGCCGTTCATCTGCCAGCGCAGCCGGGCCGCCGGGCCCGCTTCCTTCTGGAGAGCGCGCAGCGCGTGGAAGGCGACCAGCGCGTCGTCGGAGCCGATCTGCACCCACAGGTCACCGTCGCTGCGGGCCTTGTCGAGCCGGTCGGAGGAGAAGGCGGGCAGCGGGTCCAGGGCGACCGGGCGCTGTTTCTCCAGGCCGGTCCTGGCGAAGAACCCGTGCCCGAAGCCGAACGTGACGGTCAGCGAGGACGGCCCGGCGTCACGGGACACGTCCGTGTCACCGTGGGCCGCCGGCTCGCCCGCCATCAGCCGCCGGGCGGTTCGCGACCAGCGGCGCAGCAGGGCGGCCGCCTCTTTCCGCCCGGCGCCCCCCACCAGGTCGAAGGCGACGAGATGGCCGTGCGCCTGCATGGGCGTGACGATGCCGGGCTGATGTTTCCCGTGAAACATCACCTCCTCGGCGCCGAGGGCGGTGAGCGGCGTGGCCTCGGCGGGCCGGGCGGCGTACCCGGCGACGCCGCCCGCCGCACCGAGCACGAGCCCGGTGGCTCCGGCGGTGCCGAGCAGCCGGCGCCGCGAGATGCCCGCCCCGGGAGCGGGGCCGCCCGGAGACACGGCCGGGTCCGAGGGTGCGGTCCTCCCGGCACCCTTCGCTGCTTCGGGGCCCCGGGCCGCCGAAAGGGACTGGTCAGGCATGGTGCTTCAGCCGATCTGCGCGTTCTTGGAGACGGTCACCTGGTCGATGTCGGAGGTCCGCACGGTGACGTCGACCGTCCAGTCGCCCGCCATGGGGAGCTGCACTCCGCTCGCCGACCAGTGTCCGGTGGTGATGTGGTCGGGGACCACGGGCAGCGGCCCGAGGTCCCTGGACTCCAGGGTGAAGGCGATCTTCACCTCGGGAATGTCGAAGGCACGGCCGTCGGGACGCCGGACGTAGACGTGCGTCGCGTTGGCGCCCACGCGCGCCGGGTCGAGGTCGATCCGTACGAGGCCCTTGCCGTCCTTGCCGCCGGTGTCGAACGGCATGTCCAGGGTCAGCGCACCGGACGGCGAGGCCGGGTCGGTGGAGGACGCGGAGCCGACCGTTGCCGCCTCGGCGTCCTGCTCGGTGCGGCCCGGCTCGGTCTGCGTGAGCAGGGTGGTGGCGAGGAGGACGAGGACCGCGACCCCGGCCTCGGCGAGCACGGAGCGGCGCAGGCCGAAGCGGTTCGGGTCGGCGTCCCGCAGCCGCCTGCGCCGGGCGGCGGCCTTGGCGGCCTCCTGCCGGGCGAGCTGCTCGGCGCGCGCGGAGCCGGCCACGTCGCCCTTCCCGCCGGCCGCGGCCGACGCGCCGGCGCGCGTAGGCTCCCCCGCCGCCGGTGACTCGCCCTGCGTCCGTTCGGGCACGACGGCGGCCGTGTCCACGGCGGTGTCCCGGGCGGTGTCCTCGGCCAGTCCGGTCGTCGTCTGCGCTCCTGCGTCCGTCGTCTCCGCTTCTGCGGTCGTGTCCGCCAGTCGCGCGGTCCACCGCCGTGAGAACCAGGCGAGGCCCACCACGGCCGCCACGAGCCCCAGCTTCACGAGCAGCAGCTGCCCGTACCGGGTCTCGGTGAAGGCCGACCAGGAGCCGAGCTGCCGCCACGACTGGTACGCACCGGTGGCGACGAGCGCGACGACGCTGCTGAGGGCGACCCGGGAGAAGCGTCGTACGGCCGTGGCGGTGACCGGTGTGCCGGCGGGCGCCCGGTGGAGGGCGACGAGCAGGGTCGTGAGCCCGCCGAACCAGGTGGCGACGGCCAGCAGATGGAGGACGTCGACCGGCATGGCGATGCCCGGCTGGAGCCCCGTGGAGGCGTGCTCCGCCATCGCCCAGGTCGCCGCGAGCCCCGCGGCGACGACGCTCCCGCCGAGCGCGAGCCCGAAGGTGAGGTCCCGCTTCTCCTCGTCCGCCCGCTTGTCGTAGGCGCCGAACAGCATCGCGACGAACAGCGCGGCTGCGGCGAGCAGCAGCAGCCGGGACACCAGGGCGCTGCCCGCCTTGGTCTGCAGCACCTGCCCGAGCAGGTCCAGGTCGACCACGTCGCCGGCCTTGCCCGAGCCGGTGTAGGAGCCGCGCAGGAGCAGCAGCGCGAGCGTCGCGGCGGTGAGCGCGACCCACCCGCTCGCCACGAAACGCTGCACGGCCCGCACCCCGGAACCGCGCGGCCAGCAGGCGAGGACGAAAGCGGCGCCGCCCACGAGGACGGCGTACCCGGCGTACGACACGTAGCGCCCGGCCCCGTACAGGAAGCCGACGATTCCGCCGCCCGCCGCCTGCGCGGCCAGCGGGACAGACGTCTTGGAGGGCGCGCCGACGGAGAAGGTGTAGGCACCGGCGACGGGGTGGCTGTCCGCGGAGACCACCTGGTAGGTCACGGTGTAGGTGCCGTCGGGCAGGCCGGAGTGGAGTCCGACGCCGTACGTCGTGCCGCTCACCCTGGCCGGCGTGCCGCTGTCGACGCGCTTGCCCTGGGGGTCGAGGACGCGCAGCGCGCCGCCGGACATCGCCACCTCCTCGGAGAAGGTGAGCGTGACCCGGTTCGGGGCCCGGTCGACCACCGCCCCCTGCCGGGGGTCGCTGCCGGTCAGCGCGGCGTGCGCGGAGGCCGGTGCGGCGCCGGCGAGCAGCGCGCCGGCGACCGCCAGGAACAGCGGCACCAGCAGCACCAGGATGCGTGTGCGGGGGGCGGTGGTCTGCGTCACGGTGGTCCCTCCCTCAGTGTCCGGAAGCCGGCCGGTACGTGGCCGGCTTCACCGGCATGTCGACCGTGACCGGGTCGGAGTGGGCGAAGCGCAGCTCGACGGGGACCGTCTCACCCTGCGTGGGCCGCCGCTTCAGCTCGTCGAACATCAGGTGGTTGCCGCCGCTCTCCAGGACGAGCCTGCCGTGAGCCGGGATCGTCAGGCCGTCGACTTCGCGCATGGCGCCGTCGACGGTCCGGTGCACGGTGATCCGCCCCGACGCCCGGCTGGTGACGGAGGTCAGTTCGTCGTCGGTGCCGCCGACGTTGGTGACGGTGAGGAATCCGGCCGCCATGGTGTCGGAGACGGGCTGCGGCATGTAGGCGGCGCTGACGGACAGCTCGGGCGCGGAGCCGGAGGACGAGTCCGGGGAGCTGCCGCAGCCCGTCAGGGCGAGCGTCCCGGCGAGCGCCCCGGCGAGACCGAGGGAGACGGCGGGCGGACCGGCCGGCTTCACCCGTCCCGGCTTTCTGGCCGCCTTCAGCCCTCCGACCCGGCTCGGCACCCGCTTCACGGCTTCTCGCCCTTGATCAGCCGGGGCAGGTCCTTGAGGTAGTCGTCGGGTCCGGCGTCCTCCCCGTAGAGCACGTACCCGGCGTCGGTCTTCGGCGAGAACGCGATGACCTGGGTGCCGTGCATCGAGACGATCTTGCCGTTCTTGTCCTTGTGCGGCGGGTCGATGGAGATGCCGAGGGTGCGGGCGCCTGCCTGGATCGTGTCGAACTCGCCGGTCAGGCCGACGAAGTCGGAGTCGATGCCCTTGAGCCAGGTACCGAGCTCGGCCGAGGTGTCGCGCTCGGGGTCGGTGGTGACGAACACGACCCGCAGCTTGTCCTGCTCCGCTTGGGGCAGCCGCTTCTTGGCGACGGCGAGGTTGCTCATCGTCAGCGGGCACACGTCGGGGCAGTGCGTGTAGCCGAAGTAGACGAGGGTGGGCCTGCCCGCGGTGGCCGCGCGCAGGTCGTACTTCTCACCCTTGGTGTCGGTGAGGACGAGGTCCGGCTTCTCGAACGGCTTGTCGAGGACGGTGGCCGCCCGGTCGGACCCGGCCTCCTCGGAGACCGCGGCGACGGGCTCGTCGCCGCCGCTGTCGCAGGCGGAGAGCGTCAGGGAGGCGGCGGCGAGCAGTACGGCCGCCGCGAACGTCTTGGTGCGCATAGAAGAATGTCCCAGAGGTGAGTGTTCCCGGCGCGCACCGGGGCCGCACGGCCCCGGTGCGCGCCGGGCGAGAGGTTCGTCAGGCGGTGGTACGGCGGCGGCCCGCGAACACGCCGTAGCCGACACCGGCCGCGCCGACCACGATGCCGGCGATGCCCAGGACGCGAGCGGTCGTGTCGGTGCCGTCACCGTCCTCGGCGGGGGCGGCGCTGTCGGTGTGCCCCGCGTCGCCGGAGGTCTCCTGCGCGGCCGCCCCGCGGGAGTGTCCGTCCTCCTCGGCGGCCGACAGCTCCAGCACCGGCGCCGGGTGCTCGGGCTCCGCCTGGCCCTCCTGCGGCACCTCGATCCAGCGCACGACCTCCTTGTTGGAGTACGTCTGGATGGCCTTGAAGGCGAGCTCGTCGGTGTCCTCGGGCAGGGCGCCGAGGGAGAGCGGGAACTTCTGGAAGTAGCCCGGCCGGACGCCCTCGCCGTCGGCGGTCCAGGTGACCTTGGAGACGGCCTCGGTGATCTTGTTGCCGTGCAGTTCGAGGGGCTTGTCCAGCGTGGACCGGGTGACCTCGATCTTCCAGCCGTCGACGGGCTCCGGCATCACGGACGCCAGCGGGTGGTCGGTCGGGAAGCTGACCTCGAGCTTGGTGGTGGAGGCGTTGTCCCGCTCGTTGGGAACCTTGAAGTTCACCACGGCGTAGCCGCCCTTGGCGGCAGCGCCCTCCGGCTGCACGGAGACGTGCGCGAGCGCGGGGGAGGACAGGGCGAGCACGGCGGTGGCGGCGACGGCGCCGGCGGCGGCGATACGAGAAGCCTTCATGAAAGAGCACTCCGCTTCGAGTGGGTCGCCGGGGCACGGGGCTGACGCCCGTACGTCCCGGTGACGTGATGGTGACGGGGGAATGCGCACGCGGCCGACCACCCCCGGAACAAGAGCCCGACGGGCCCTCCCGGAAACGACGGAGGAACGGCGCACGCGCGTGCCGCACGACGGCGGCCCCCTCCGGCACAGGTCGGCGGAGCGGTGGTCGCGTCGTGTCAGGCGGCGAGGACGAAGGCGTCGACGGGCGGGCCGCGCCGGACGACGGTGTGCTGAAGCGCGGTGGTACGGAGCTCCGGTGGCGCGAGCAGCGCGGTGCTCGGCAGGCCCGGCCGGTCCGGCGGCGAGCCCGGCAGCCCGGCGTACAGGGCACGGGCCAGCGCCAGCGCCCCGCGCAGGGACCGGACGAGCGCCCCCTCCGCGACGGTGCGCGCCGACAGCGCGGGCATCTGCAGCAGCCGCAGCAGGGCCAGGTCCCCGCGGCGCAGCAGCCAGCCGACGGCAACGGCCGCGAGGACGTGGCCGAGCAGCATCGACAGGGACGGCAGCAGCACGGCAGAGGAACCCGTGGCGGCGGTCATGGCGTCCGCCGGATGGTGGTGCGCGGCGACGGCGTGCCCGGCGAGGCCGGGGTGCACGTGGGCGTCGGTGAGGATCCGGTGGGCCTCGGCGGGGCTGAGCGCCGCCGACGTGGTCCCGCACACGAAGCGCGCGGCATGGTCGGCGAGCGTGGCGTCGGACAGCGTGGCGGCGCCCGTTCCGGATGCGGGGGCGGCCGACATGTGCTGCCCCAGCCCGAAGAGCGTGTGCAGCACGGTCTGTCCGACCGCGAGCACCGCCACGACGGCCGGCAGTGAACGGTCGCGTCCGGTGAACGGCGCGGCGACCACGGCCGCCCCGAGGAATGCCAGGCCGAGCGTCCACAGCGGGACCGGGGCGAGGGAGGCCAGTACGTGCCCGGCCGCGGCCAGCACGACGCAGACCGCGGCGAACACCGCGGCCCTCAGCACCCGGAGATCGTGCCCGGGGCGCGCGCACTGGCGGGGGGCCGTCATAACGGCCCCATCATGGCACCGGCGGGACAGGGGCGGTACGGCAGGTGCAGAAGACGACGTACCACCGTCTGATCACGTTTTGGGGGCAGGTGGCCACGCATACACCGGGGGGCGACCCCCGGCATATCCCCCGTATGGGCGGCATCACGTCAACTTTGTGCTTACCGGCGAGTACTCGGGGCAATACGTAACGGTATGTCGAGCCGCGGCCAGGAGGCTGGAGCATGAGCATCTGGTGGTCCCTCCATCTTCGGCGCGAGGCTGCGAGCGTGCCGCTGGCCCGTCGCCTGCTGCTCGGCACCATGGAGACCGCGGGCGTCGACCCCGACATCTCCTACGAGCTCTCCGTGGCCCTCACCGAGGCCTGCGCGAACGCCGTGGAGCACGGCGGCGACGACGGCCGCGGCGGCGCCACGGCGGCCTACCGCGTGACCGCCTACCTCGACGGCGAGCGATGTCGCATCGAGGTCACCGACGCGGGACCGGGCTTCGCCCACGACTCGGCCCCGGTACGGACCCCGGTCCGGCCGGCACGCCTGCCGCACGCCGACGCCGAGCACGGCCGGGGCCTGTGCCTCATCGAGCAGCTCACCGACCACGTCCAGATCGGCAACAAGCCCGGCCGGGGCGGCGCGGTGGTCAGCTTCGACAAGATCCTGAAGTGGAAGAAGGACTCCCCGCTGGTCGCCGTGTAGACGCCGTGGCGCGTGGGCGCGTCACTCCGCGCTCACCGGCTGCCGGGCCTCTGCCCCGCTCTTCGTCCCGGCGGCCCGCACGAAGGGCCGGGCGCCACCAGGGTGGTGCCCGGCCCTTCGTGCGAGACCGCCGACGGGCGGACCGCCGGCGGACCGCGACGAACACGCCCGCCGGCAAACGGCCCGTCTCAGCCCTTCAGCGCCGCCATCCAGCTCTCGACCTCGTCCGAGCGGCGCGGCAGCCCCGCCGACAGGTTCCGGTTGCCGTCGGCCGTCACGAGGATGTCGTCCTCGATCCGCACGCCGATGCCCCGGTACTCCTCCGGCACGGTCAGATCGTCGGCCTGGAAGTACAGCCCGGGCTCGACGGTGAGCACCATGCCCGGCTCCAGCGTCCCCTGGACGTACGTCTCGGTCCGCGCGGCGGCGCAGTCGTGGACGTCCATGCCGAGCATGTGGCCCGTGCCGTGCAGCGTCCAGCGCCGCTGGAGCCCCAGCTCCAGCACCCGCTCGACCGGCCCCTCGACCAGGCCCCACTCCACCAGCTTCTCGGTGAGCACCCGCTGCGCAGCGTCGTGGAAGTCCCGGTACTTGGCACCCGGCTGCACGGCCGCGATCCCGGCCTCTTGGGCCTCGTACACGGCGTCGTAGATCTTCTTCTGGATCCCGGTGTACCGGCCGCCGACCGGCAGCGTGCGCGTGACGTCGGCGGTGTAGTACGTGTGCGTCTCCACGCCTGCGTCGAGCAGCAGCAGGTCGCCGGAGCGGACCGGGCCGTCGTTGCGTACCCAGTGCAGCGTGCAGGCGTGCGGGCCGGCGGCGCAGATGGAGCCGTAGCCGACGTCGTTGCCCTCCACGCGCGCGCGGAGGAAGAACGTCCCTTCGATGTAGCGCTCGCTGGTCGCCTCGGCCTTGTCGAGGACCTTCACGACGTCCTCGAAGCCGCGCACCGTGGAGTCGACGGCCTTCTGCAGCTCGCCGATCTCGAAGTCGTCCTTGACGAGCCGCATCTCGGAGAGGAAGACCCGCAGCTCCTCGTCGCGCTCGGCGGTGACCTTGTCGGTCAGTGCGGCCTCGACGCGGGCGTCGTGGCCGCGTACGACGCGCACCGGGCCGGGCGCCTCGCGCAGCTTGCCGGCGAGTTCGCGCACGTCGGAGGCGGGGATGCCGTACAGCTTCCCGGCCTCGGTGAGGGAGTGGCGGCGGCCGACCCACAGCTCGCCCTGGCCGTCCAGCCAGAACTCGCCGTTCTCCCGGTCGGAACGCGGCAGCAGGTAGATCGTGGCCCGGTGCCCGCCCGCGACCGGCTCCATGACGAGGACGCCGTCCTCGGTCCGGTCGCCGGTGAGGTATGCGTACTCGACGGAGGCCCGGAAGGGGTAATCGGTGTCGTTCGAGCGGGTCTTCAGGCTGCCCGCCGGGACGACGATGCGGTCGCCGGGGAAGCGGGCGGACAGCGCGGCGCGCCGGGCGGCGGTCTCGGCGGCCTGGGGGATCGGCTCCAGGTCACGCAGTTCGGTGTCGGCCCAGCCGCTCTTCATGTTCTCGGCAAGCTCGTCGGACACGCCCGGGTACAGGCCGTTCTTGCGCTGCTTGATCGGCTCTTCCTCGGCACTCTCCGGGGTCTCCGGAAGCTCCTCCGCCACGGTCATCCTCCTTGGGTACGGCATGGGACCGACCCCCATCGTACGGTCGCGGGGCGGTGGAGCCAGGGGCCGAAAAACCGTTTACCGGCGCTCACGCCCGAAGTGCCGGGACGCTCCCGCAATGAGTGTCCCGCGGTGCCTCCTGCGCATCGCGGGACGGCGGCCCCGCGATGCCTCCCGCCCCCCGCCGGGCCGCTACTCGAACCGCACCGCCAGCAGCACCACGTCCTCCTCGCTGTCGGCCGCGTCCAGCCCGTCCGGGAGCACCGTCCGCAGGACGTGGTCGGCGAGGGCGCCGGGGTCCCGGCGGAGCGCCCTGGGGACGCTCGCCGCCGCCGCGTGCAGCCGGGCGAAGGCCCGGTCGGCGGGGTCGCCGGTACGGTGCAGCAGACCGTCCGTGTAGAGCAGCACCGTCTCTCCGGGGTCGATCTGGAACTCCACGCTGGGCGCCTCCCAGCAGGCGAGCATGCCGAGCGGCGCGGACACGGACGTCTCCACGAACTCGGTGCGCCGCTCGCCGATCAGCAGCGGCGGGCTGTGCCCGGCACCGGCCACGGTGATCTTGCGCAGGGCGGGCTCGCAGTAGCCGAACAGCGCGGTGGCCGACCGGGCCGGCTCGGTCAGCCGCAGCAGCAGCTCCAGGTCGGACAGCACGGCCACCGGATCCTCGCCCTCCATCACGGCGTAGGCCCGCAGCGACGCCCGCAGCCGGCCCATCGCCGCCACCGCGCTCGGGCCCGAGCCGGTGACCGAACCGACGGCCAGACCGAGCGCGGCGTCCGGCAGCGGCAGCGCGTCGTACCAGTCGCCGCCGCCGCGCGGGCCGGTGCGGCGCCGCGCGGCGAGCTGCACGCCGGGGACGCGCGGCAGCCGGGAGGGCAGCAGTTCCTCCGACATCGTCGCCAGGCACGCGCGCGTGCGCTCGACCTCCACGAGGCGGGACAGGTGCGCGGTGGCGTAGCGGGTGTAGAGGCCCACGAGGTGGCGGCGGTGCGCGTCCGGCTCGGCGGGCTCGTCGTAGAGCCACAGGGCGGCGCCGATACGGCCGGTGTGCTCGCCGGTCAGGGGCAGCGCGTAACTGGCGGCGTAGCCGAGGCGGGCGGCGACCTCGCGGTGCCGGGGGTCGAGCGACTCGTCGGCCATCAGGTCGGGCTGGGTGATCTCGCCGTCGCCGCCGGGCAGCCCGTCGAGGATCCGGCCGATGGCCAGGGAACCGCGCGGCACGGTCTCCAGGTGCCCGAGATCGGCCTGCCCGAGCCCGAGACCTACGGTGGTGTCGGGCCCGAGCCGGTCGGCCGGCTCCAGGACGACGAGGCCGCGCCGGGCTCCGACCAGGGCGGCTCCGGCGTTCAGCAGTTCCTGGAGCGCGGCGCCGAGGGAGTCGGTGCGGACCAGGCGCTCGGTGAGTTCGTGGAGGGTCGTGAGGTCCGAGATCCAGCCGGCGAGCCGGTCCTGGAGGGCCGTGCCGGGGGCGATCGCGGCGTGCGGCGGGGGCACCGGGGTGGTACCGGGCGCGGCGGCGGGCGCGACAGTGTGTGCGGGCGGCGGGATCGTGGGATCGATTCCGGCCACTTTCGACGGGTGAGGGGCATTCATGATGTCCGGCTTTCCGACCGGTGCGTACTGCTGAAAAGCATCGCAAACCCCCATGTCATTCTGCGCCGCTAGCAGTGTCTTCACATGTACACGCACTCGTGAGGGGATGTCCAGCATTGTCCTGCGGGGATCGCTGATGTCCGCAGGGCCTCGCCGGACTCCTTCCAGAATTATTGCGGAATGGCAAAGTTGGCTTAAAACCGCCTCGGGGAACGGTTTGTTGCGGTCGACTGGGCGTGCTCGACGGAGCGTCACAGCGGTCGTGATGGGTACGTACTCGGAGAAGGTCAAGGTGGTTGACAAGCCACCGGGGAACCTGGTGACCACTCCGGGCGTCTTAGCCACCGACGACCGTGCCCCATCCTCCCGTGGCGGAGGCGGAGAGAACCACGCGCGACGGCAAAACGCCAGACTTCGCCACCCCCACGCCACGCCGGTGCTCAGACCCACGCAGCACGGGCGAGGCCGCCGCGGACGCACAGACGTTCGGCCCATAGGGGATCCCCTTGTCCAGGACAGGGGTGTGATGCGCCAACAGGTACGCACAGTGAAGTGATCGACACATGACGTGATGTGGACTCTCGGTGTTGCCAGGCGTGCAACGGAAAGGAACGAGCGCTCATGCGCGAGATCCTCGGAAGGCGACGCAGGCTCCTGTCCCGGCGTGGCAGCGGGCGGCCTGAGTTGAACGGCGCGGCCCTGACGTTCGCCACCACATGGCAGTGGCCCGTACTCCCGGGTGTGGCGGGTGACCCCCGCGGGCGGTCCCGCTGCGCCTGCCCCGACCCTGACTGCACGGTGCCGGGCGCGCACCCCTTCGACCCCGGCCTCCTCGCGGCCACCACGGACGAACGCATGGTGCGCTGGTGGTGGAGCAACCGGCCGGACGCGCCGATCATCCTGGCCACCGGCGGAAGGGCGCCGTGCGCGGTGTCGCTGCCCGCCCTGCCCGCCGCCCACGCCCTGGAGGCGCTCGACCGGACGGGCATCCGGCTCGGCCCCGTCGTGGCCGGGCCCGACCGCTGGTCGATCCTCGTGAAGCCGTACTCCATGGAGCAGCTCGGCGACCTGCTGTACGCCAAGGACTTCGTGCCGGGATCCCTCCGCTTCCACGGCGAGGGCGGCTACATCACGCTGCCCCCTTCCGAGACCGGTCAGGGCACCGTCCACTGGGAGCGCGCGCCGCTGCCCGGCTCGGCCGCCCCGTGGGTTCCCGACGTGGAGGCCGTGGTGGACGCCGTGGTCGAGGCCCTCACTCGTACGGGTGTGAGCGCGCCCGAGTTGTAGGGGTGTCGGACGCGGCGGGCCCGGGCGCGCGGCACCGCGCGTTACGTTCCCCGCATGCTGCGTCCCCCCGGTGAACACCGTGTGCCGCGCCCGTCCCGCCGCTGCCCGGGCCCGCACCGCGCCCGGCTCCTGGCCCTGGCGTGCGCCGTCGCGTGCGCGGCCCTCCTGCCGCTGACAGCGGCATCGGGATCCGTACGCGAGGAGGGACGGGGCGGGCCCGGCGGCGCCGTCGGGCCGGGGGAACGGACGCGCGGGGACAACGGCAAAGCGCCTCTCGGCATTCCGGGCGGACCACGGGCACCCGCCGGGCCGGACCGGTCACCGGAGTCGCCCACCCCCTCGGCCGCATCGCCGGCGCTCGGTGTCGGGGTCGGCACCGCCGTGCGCTGCGGGCCCGAGCTCGCTACCCCCGGCGGGATCGAGGCGCAGACGTGTGTCCTGATCCAGGGCACCGAGACCTGGGCGCGCACCTACTACCGCAACGCGACCGGCGCCGCCCTGACCGCCGTACTCGGCCTCATGGGGCCCGGGGGGCGCGCAGTGCGGACGCACTGCGCCATCGGCGCGGGGGACGCGCCCGCCATGTGCGAGACACCCAGGGAACCGGCCGGTGACGGGCCGTGGGTCCACACGGCGGTCGCGGAGTTCGCGGAGGCCGGAAGCGGTGCGCGCGGTTCGCTGCTGCTTCGCTCCGGGAGCAACTCGCCTGTGCAAACAGGGAGTTGAGAGTCAGCTGCGGCCCGTGAGGAACCGTGCGCAGGAAAAGACCCGGTTGCTGGCGACGGGGGATGCACCAGCAACCGGGCTATGGGAACGGTAACAAGAGATCGGCAGTTCGCAAATTCGATCTCAGCTTTTCCAGTCACCGACTAGCGGGTTTCCACCAGGAGTTGTGACCGGAGTCACCGTCCGCACCGTCGGCGTGGCGCGCCCTCAGCTCAGCGTGACCTGCCGGTTGGTGAGCCCGCCCCGCGCACGGCGCTCGTCCGCGGTGAGCGGCGTGTCGGCGTCCAGCACGGCAGCCAGACGCTCGGCGAACGCGGCGGCCGGCTTCTCCACGTCCTGCGCCGTCATCCCGGTCGGCAGGTCCCACACCGGCACGGTCAGCCCGTGCGCGCGGAAGGAACCCACGAGGCGCGTGCCCTCGCCCAGGCTCGACGTGCCCGCCGCGTGCAGCCGCGCGAGCGCGTCCAGAAGCTGCTCCTCGGCGTGCGGCATGACCCACCGCAGGTGGTTCTTCTCCGGCGTCTCGCACCAGTACGCGGCGTCGACGCCCTGCAGCCGGACGGTCGGGATGGCCGCGGCGTTGGCCCGCTCCAGGGAGGCGGTCACGTCCGGTGTCGCGTTCTCCGGGTCGGGGACCCAGAACTCGAATCCGTCGTGCACGACTGGCTCGAACGCGCCCTCCGGGGCCAGTACGTCCTGAAGCCGCGGACCGTCGGCCGGGGCGCGGCGGCCCTGCACCGGCGTACCCGGCTGCGCCTCCAGAGCGCGCCGCAGGGTGTCGGCGAGGTCGCGGCTGATGTCGCCCGACGAGGTGTCGTTCTGCAGGCCGAGCAGCACCGAGCCGTCGTCGCGGCGCAGCGCGGGCCAGGCCATCGGCAGCACCGTGGCCAGCGTGACCGACGGGACGTCCGCGGGCAGGCCGTCCTTCAGGGTCAGCTCGACCGTGGCCGCGGGCACCAGCTCGCGCAGGGCCACCCAGTCGCCCTCGGCGGGCAGTCCTTCGAACGGCCGGTGCACCAGCTCGGTCACCGCGTGCGCGGCGGCCCGGCCGTGACAGGCCTTGTAACGGCGACCGCTGCCGCACGGGCAGGGCTCGCGGGCGCCGACGACCGGGACCTCTCCGTCAGTGAGCTGCGGGCGCTTGGCCTTCGTCTGGGTGCGCTTCTTGGCCATCTTGGGTGTCTCCCGGTTACGGCTCGTCTCGTACGTCGGGAGCCTAGCCGTTCATGCCATGGCCGACGGGAACCTGTGGACAACGGCCCGGGTGTGGATGACGTACCGGGTGCGCACGACGGTGCGGGTCTGGAAGACGTACCGGGTGCGCTCGTCGGACGGCTCCGGGCAGCAGGCATGTTCCGTGGTCCGGGCCGGACCGGCCGGGCCGGTTCCGTTCGGTCAGTCCAGGTCGTCGAACGCGTCCGCGAAGTCCAGGCCGGGGATCGGCGGCACGGCGGGTGCCGTCACACGAGCGGCGAAGTCGTCGCGGCGGTGGCCGGCGTCCGGATCGTGGACGTCGCCGTGCACGACCACCCACACCGTCACTTCGCCCCGGATGTCGTCCCGTACGCCCCAGTCGTCGGCCAGCGCGGTGATGATGTTCAGCCCGCGGCCGCCGTGCGCCGTGACCGAGGGCGTGGCCGGGGCCGGGCGGGTCGGGCCGCCCCCGTCCGTGACCTCCACGATAAGCCGGCCCACCAGGTCGACGCGCCACGCGGCCCGGACGTCACCGTCACCGGCCAGAGCGTCGCCCAACGGCCTTCCGTGCTTGCACGCATTGCTCAGCAGTTCGGAAAGAACCAGAACGGCGTCGTCGATGACCGATTCCGCCACGGCGCACTCGCGCAACTGCTTGCGCATCCGCTGTCTTGCTTCCCCCACGCCCGCAGGGCCATGGGGCACGGCCATGCTCGACGACGTGGGCACTTCCTGTGCCATCACCAACGCCACCCCCGAGACCTCCTTCGCCCCACGCCACGGTGTGAATGCCCGGTGGGCCTGTGCCGGAAACCGGTCGATCGCCCTCCGGTGACGTCGTCGCACCGTACGGACACGGAGGGAACGCGCCGCGGCACGCCACGTGGTCGGACGACTCAAAAGCGCCGGTCCGGTTCGGTCTACGCGCGTGTGCCGGTCCCTCGTGGGCGCGGGGGCTCCAGGCCCGGGGGCCCGGGTGTCAGCGGCCGAGTCGGTCCAGCACCGCGCGCGGCCGGTTGGTGATGATGGCGTCGACACCCAGCCCGGTGCACAGGTCCACGTCCTCGGGCTCGTTCACCGTCCACACGTGCACCTGGTGCCCCGCCTGCTTCAGGCGTTCCACGTACGTGGGGTGACTGCGCACGATGCGGATCGACGGGCCCGCGGCGCCGACGCCCACGGGCAGTCGTCCGTCGCGCAGCCGGGGCGAGACGAACTGCATGAGGTACACCGTGGGAAGGGTCGGTGAGGCGACACGCACGCGGTGCAGCGATCTGGCGGAGAAACTCATGACGCGCACCGGTGACTCGGCGGCGTCCGCGGGGGCGTCGAGACCGAACCGCTTCAGCAGGAGCAGCAGCCGCTCCTCGACCTGGCCCGCCCAGCGCGTGGGGTGCTTGGTCTCCACGGCGAGCTCCACGCGGCGTCCGGCGTCGGCGACGAGTTCGAGCAGCCGCTCCAGAGTGAGGACGGAGGTCGCCTCGCGGTCCTCGGGACGGTGCTCCCAGTCGGGTTCCTCGTCGCGCCCCCGGAAGGCGTCGCGGTTCTTCCACGAGCCGAAGTCCAGGGCGGCGAGGTCGTCGAGCTCCAGCGCGGACACGGCGCCCCGGCCGTTCGACGTGCGGTTGACGCGGCGGTCGTGGACGCAGACGAGGTGACCGTCGGCGGTCAGCCGTACGTCGCACTCGAGGGCGTCCGCACCGTCCTCGATCGCCCTGCGGTAGGCGGCCAGGGTGTGCTCGGGGGCGTCTTCCGAGGCCCCGCGGTGGGCGACGACCTGGATCCGGTGCTGGCGTGCGTGGGTCACCGCGTCATGGTGCCACCGCACGGGGGTAGGCGTGCGGACGGAGCCATCGAGCTTCCTACCTTTTGGGTTGACATGACCTATATAAAGAATGGCCGTGGACCCACAGGCACCGCTTATGGTGCTCTGACGGCTGGTGGGAAAAGCTGACACCTACGAAAAGACCCGTGCAGCTGACCCGCACCGGTCCGTCGACCAGCGTGAGCGGCGTGGCCGAGTGCGACCGAGAAGAACAGCCGTGGATCGAGGAGAGAAAGCTGTGAGCACCGAGAACGAGGGCACCGCGGTACCCCCGGCCCCGTCTGCACCTCCCGTGCCGGTGGACGCTCCCGCAGCCTCCCCGCAGGCGGCGGCCCCGGCCGTCGACCCGCCCACGACGCAGCTCCCACCGGTGCCCGCGGGCACCGGTGGAGCGGCGGGGCAGCAGGGGGCGCAGACCGGCGGTCCCGCTCCCGCGTACGCCTCGGCCGGCGCGCCGGAGCCGGCCACCCCGCAGGGCCCGCCGCAGGGCGGTTCCCCCGGCACCGGGGGCCACGGCGCCGGCCACGGCCCGCAGGGCGCGGCGCCCGACGCCTCCTGGCCCCCGCCTCCGCCGCCGCCCGGTGGCCCCTACGGCGACGGCGGTCAGGGCCCCTACGGACCCGGTGGCGGTCAGGGGCCCGGCGGCCCGGGCGGCGGCCCCGGCGGCCCCGGCGGACCGGCGGGCTGGGGAGCCCCGCACCAGCAGCCCGCAGCGCCCAGGTCCGGCCGCGGTCGTGGCGGTGTGATCGCGGCGATCCTGGGCGCGGCGCTCATCGCGGGCGGCCTGGGCGGCGGCCTCGGCTACACGCTGGCCAAGAACAACGACGACACCGGCTCCACGACGGTGTCCGCCTCGCAGAGCGGCGGCGACCTCAAGCGCGACGCGGGCACGGTCGCGGCGGTGTCCGCCAGAGCGCTGCCGAGCACGGTCACCATCGAGGCCGCGAGCGACAGTGGCGAGGGCGGCACGGGCACGGGCTTCGTCTTCGACACCCAGGGCCACATCGTCACCAACAACCACGTGGTGGCCGAGGCCGTCGACGGCGGCAAACTGTCGGCGACCTTCCCGAACGGCAGGAAGTACGACGCGGAGGTCGTCGGCCACGCGCAGGGCTACGACGTCGCCGTCATCAAGCTCAAGGAGGCGCCGTCCGGCCTGAAGCCGCTCGCCCTCGGCAACTCGGACAAGGTCGCCATCGGTGACTCGACGATCGCGATCGGCGCGCCCTTCGGCCTGTCGAACACGGTCACGACGGGCATCATCAGCGCCAAGAACCGCCCGGTCGCCTCCAGCGACGGCACGGGCAGCCAGGCCTCCTACATGAGCGCGCTGCAGACCGACGCGTCGATCAACCCGGGCAACTCCGGCGGCCCGCTGCTGGACGCGCGGGGCAACGTCATCGGCATCAACTCCGCGATCCAGTCCACCAGCAACGGCGGCTTCGGCACCGGCCAGGCCGGCTCGATCGGCCTCGGCTTCGCCATCCCCATCAACCAGGCCAAGTACGTCGCGCAAGAACTCATCAAGACCGGCAAGCCGGTGTACGCCAAGATCGGCGCGTCCGTCTCCCTGGAGGAGTCGGCGAACGGCGCGAAGATCACCGACCAGGGCGCCGGCGGCTCCAAGGCGGTCGAGCCGGGCGGCCCGGCGGACAAGGCGGGCCTCAAACCCGGTGACGTCATCACCAAGCTCGACGACCACGTGATCGACAGCGGCCCGACCCTGATCGGCGAGATCTGGACCCACGCGCCCGGTGACAAGGTCCGCATCACGTACGAGCGGGACGCCAAGGAACACACGGTCGACCTGACCCTGGGGGCGCGAGTCGGCGACAGCTGACCCCACCGCCCCTCGCGGACCCGTTACCCTTGTCCCCGCGCCACCGATCACGGCCGGCGCGGGGTGGGTTGCCCGAGCGGCCTAAGGGAACGGTCTTGAAAACCGTCGTGGCGGCGACGTCACCGTGGGTTCAAATCCCACACCCACCGCAGGTGAACGGCCCCTGACCAGGTGAATCGGTCGGGGGCCGTTGTGCTGGGCGGTCTCCGCTCGTGCCGGTGCTTCGCTGCAGGTTCCCGCACGATCGGGCACGGACGGGGCACGGGCCATTTGCCCATGACCTTGCTCGAAGCGTCGAGGGGCGTCCGGAGCGCGGCCAAGCCGCATGATCTGCTGATCGCCCCCCGGCGTTCCGGACGTCCCGGCCAGGCGCACCCTCGCCCTTGCCGCAGGTCACGCCGCGCAGTCACGTGCCAGGCTTTCCGACGGCACGTTGCGCAGCGACTCGTCCGCGTCGTGGCCCGACGGGACCTCGTCGTAGTCCGCCGGTCGGAGGTGGCCCTACCTCGTGTCGTACGCGTGTTTGGGGAGGGGGAGGGGCGCCGGGTCAGGGCCCCGGACCCCGGCCCGGTTCTCGGACCAGAGCCCGGGGCGGGGGTCTCGGCCGGAGTCGTGGGCCGGGGCCACCCCCAGGGGAAAACCCGCAGTACGTCTCGTCCCGCCGTCCACCTTCAGGAGGTCCACCCGGGTCCACCCCTACACCTTGAGGCGGAGACCCCTTCGGGACCTGCGGGCGATCCGCCCGAGGCGCGGTCGCTCATAGCGTTGAGTCATGACCACACTCGTCTGCACCAACGCCTCAGCAGCCGCGCCGGCGACGCGGACCCGTCGCCCGTACCCGTCGTTCTCGTCGTACGTGACGGCCCGCCGCCCCGTCCTGCTGCGGACCGCCCGGTCGCTGACCGCGAACCCGAATGACGCCGAGGACCTGCTGCAGACGGCGCTCACCAAGACGTACGTCGCCTGGGAGCGCATCGAGGACCACCGTGCGCTGGACGGCTACGTGCGCCGGGCGCTGGTGAACACCCGCACCTCGCAGTGGCGCAAGCGCAAGGTCGACGAGTTCGTGTGCGACGAACTGCCCGAGCCCGATCCGCTGCCCGGCCTCGACGACCCGGCGGAGCAGCAGGCGCTGCACGACGCCATGTGGCGGGCGATCAAGAAGCTGCCCGCCCGGCAGCGGGCCATGGTCGTCCTCAGGTATTACGAGGACCTCAGTGAGGCGCAGACGGCCGACGTGCTGGGTGTCTCGGTCGGCACGGTGAAGTCGGCCGTCTCCCGTGCCCTCGGTAAGCTCCGCGAGGATCCTGAGCTGGGGCTCGTCCGGCAGTGACGGTACGTGTCTGACGGTGCCCGGGGTGAGTGTGGCGGGTGTCCTGAAGTGATCGTTCGCCCGTCCCTAGTGACATACCGCGCGGTATGTGCGCAGAATCAGCGCAACCCTTGCCGCCGCGTAGGCAAAGTCGCCCCGGGAGGACACCGTGCTGAGCACGATGCAGGACGTACCGCTGTTGATTTCGAGGATCCTGACGCACGGGTCCACGGTCCACGGCGGCTCACAGGTGACCACCTGGACAGGCGAGCCGGAACCGCACCGCCGCTCCTTCGCGGAGATCGGTGCCCGCGCCGCCCGGCTGGCGCACGCCCTGCGCGAGGACCTCGGCGTCGCGGACGACGACCGTGTCGCCACCCTCATGTGGAACAACTCCGAACACGTCGAGGCCTACTTCGCGATTCCCTCCATGGGCGCGGTCCTCCACACCCTGAACCTCCGCCTGCCCGCCGAGCAGCTCGCCTGGATCGTGAACCACGCGGCCGACCGCGTCGTGATCGTCAACGGCTCACTGCTGCCGCTGCTCGCGCCGCTCCTGCCCCACCTGAAGACGGTCGAGCACGTCGTCGTCTCCGGGCCGGGCGACCGCTCCCTGCTCACCGGCGTCACCGCGCGGGTCCACGAGTACGAGGACCTGATCGCCGGGAAGCCGGCCACGTACGACTGGCCGCAGTTCGACGAGCGTCGCGCCGCCGCCATGTGCTACACCTCCGGCACCACCGGCCACCCCAAGGGCGTCGTCTACAGCCACCGCTCGATCTACCTGCACTCCATGCAGGTCAACATGACCGAGTCGATGGGCCTCACCGATCAGGACATCTCCCTGGTCGTGGTCCCGCAGTTCCACGTCAACGCCTGGGGCCTGCCGCACGCCACCTTCATGACCGGCGTCAACATGCTCATGCCGGACCGTTTCCTCCAGCCCGGCCCGCTCGCCGAGATGATCGAACGGATCAGGCCGACACACGCCGCCGCCGTCCCCACCATCTGGCAGGGCCTCCTCGCCGAGCTCACCGCCCGCCCGCGCGACGTGTCCACCCTCGCCCATGTCACCATCGGCGGCTCGGCCTGCCCGCCCGCCCTGATGAAGGCCTTCGACAGCCTCGGCATGCGGGTCCGCCACGCCTGGGGCATGACGGAGACCTCCCCGCTCGGCACGGTCGCCCATCCACCGGCCCACGTCGTCGGCACCGACGAGGAGTTCGGCTACCGCCTCACCCAGGGCCGTTTTGCCGCGGGCGTCGAGGCCCGCCTCACCGGCCCCGGCGGCGAGCGCCTGCCGTGGGACGGCGAGTCGGCCGGCGAGCTGGAGGTGCGCGGCCCGTGGATCGCGGGCGCCTACTACAACGGCCCCGACGCCGAACCGCTGCGCCCCGACGACAAGTTCAGCGAGGACGGCTGGCTGAAGACCGGCGACGTCGGCACCATCAGCCCCGACGGTTTCCTCACGCTCACCGACCGCGCCAAGGACGTCATCAAGTCGGGCGGCGAGTGGATCTCCTCGGTGGAGCTGGAGAACGCGCTCATGTCCCATCCGGAGGTCGCCGAGGCCGCCGTGGTCGCCGTGCCCGACGACAAGTGGGGCGAACGCCCGCTGGCCACGGTGGTCCTCAAGGAGGGCGCCACCGCCGACTTCCGCACCCTGCGCGCCTTCCTCGCCGAGGAGGGCAGGATCGCCAAGTGGCAGCTCCCGGAGCGGTGGTCGGTCATCGAGGCCGTCCCGAAGACGAGCGTCGGCAAGTTCGACAAGAAGGTGCTGCGACGCCGGTACGCGGCGGGTGACCTGGACGTCACCCGGCTCTGACGCGGTGAGGCCGTGACGCGACACATGTCGCGCGGTGAGGCCGTGCAGCGACACGGTGACGCGCGGTGAGGCTGTGCAGCGACACGGTGACGTGCGGTGAGGCCGTGCAGCGACACGGTGACGTGCCGTTGCAGCCGTGACGCGACACCGTCGTGGAGTGAGGCCCTGCAGCGACACCCCGATGCGGTGACGTGACGACGGGACGACGGGCGGGGTCCCCTTGCGGGAGCCCCGGCCCGCTGCACGCGCCGATCAGCGCGTACGCCCGGCCCGCGCGCCGACGTCAGTTGGTGCCGACGCGGGCGAGTACGTCGACGATCCGGGCCTGCGCCTCGGCGGTGGTGGACCGCTCCGCGAGGAACAGCACCGTCTCGCCCGAGGCCAGCCGCGGCCGGTCGGCCGGGTCGACGGTGGCCGTGTAGACGACCAGCGGCGTGCGGTTGAGCTGCCCGTTCGCGCGCAGCCAGTCGATGATCCCCGCCTGGTGCGGATGCACCCGCATCAGGTCCATCACGACGAGGTTCGGCCGGAACTGCGACGCCAGCGTCACCCCGTCCTGGTCGCTCGCCGCCCGCGCCACCTGCATCCCGCGTCGCTCCAGCGTCGCGGTCAGCGCCAGCGCGATCTCCGCGTGTTCCTCGATGAGCAGGACGCGTGGCGGGTGCTGCTCGCTGTCGCGCGGCGCCAGGGCCTTCAGGAGTACGGCGGGATCGGCGCCGTACGCCGCGTCCCGCGAGGCCTGCCCGAGTCCGGCCGTGACGAGGACCGGCACCTCGGCCGCGACGGCGGCCTGCCGCAGCGACTGCAGCGCGGTACGCGTGATCGGCCCGGTCAGCGGGTCCACGAACAGCGCGGCGGGGAAGGCCGCGATCTGCGCGTCGACCTCCTCGCGCGAGTGCACGACGACCGGCCGGTAACCGCGGTCGCTCAGCGCCTGCTGCGTCGGGACGTCGGGCGCGGGCCACACCAGCAGTCGGCGCGGGTTGTCGAGCGGTTCGGGCGGCAGCTCGTCGTCCATGGGCTGCGGACGCGGCGGCTCCGCGACCTCCACCGCACCACCGGGACCGTCCAACGGCTCCGGTCCCTCGGCCGCGTTCTCGTCCGGTGCCCCTATGGCGTACGACCGTCCGGCGTCCTCACCCCCGGGCGCGGGGCGCTGGCCCGCGCGGGAGGGGGAGGGGGACGAGACCGAGGACGGGGACTGCCCGGTGGGCGCGGCGGATGCCGAGGCTGTCTGCGGGGTTCCCAGCTTGCGGCGCCGGGCCGCGGCGCCCGGCTGATGCGGGGCGAGGGCCGTCGACGCCTGCGTCTGCGGCTGGGGATGCGGCTGTGTCTGTACCTGCGTCTGCGTCTGCGTCTGGTGCTGCGTATGCGCCTGCGGCTGCTGGACCTGGGCCGCCTGCCGGGTGAAGGGCACGCCCTGCCCGAGGGTACGGACGCTGATGGCGCGGCCCTGCGTGGAGTTGGGGTCGAGGGGCGCGGGCGCGGGGGTCGCCGCCTCGGCGGGCAGCGGCAGCGGCTGGGCGAGACGGGCGGGCTGCCCCGGCCGGCCGGGCTGCTCCGGCCGGTGAGGCGCGGCGCTCTCGGGGGGCAGGGGAGCGCCGGGGGCGAGGGCCGGCTGGGCGTGCGGCGGCGCGTCCTCACCGGGGACGCCGGGGACGGCGGCGGGCGGTACGGAGCCGGTGCCCTGCGGGGGCACCGGGCCGGTGCCGTGCGGCGGCACGGGCGCGTGGCCGTGGGGATGTACGGGCGTGCCCGCACCGGGGGCACTGTTCGGGTCGGGCCACTGCTGGGGCACCGGGGTGCCCTGGACCGGGGTGCCCGGACCGGGAGGGACTTCGGCGGGGAGGGGCTGCCCGACGGGGACGCCCGGCCCGGACGTGCCGTGCGCCGGAGTGCCCGGGGCCGGGGCCGGGGCGAGGGCGCCCTGAGCGTGCGGCGCCTGACCGGGAACCGGCTGACCCACACCGGCTTGACCTGCACCGGCTTGACCCATTCCGGCTTGCCCCGCACCAGCTTGCCCCGCACCGGACTGCCCCGCACCGGTCTGACCCGGGGAGACCCGCGGCGGCAGCGGAAGCGGAATCGGGTGCCCCGAGGTGCCTGGCTGCGGTGCGGTGCCCTGGACGGGCACAGGCCGACCCGGCACGGGCTGCCCCGACGCAGGCCCGGCAGCGCCCTGCTGCGGAACGGGGACACTGCCCCCGCCCTGACCGGCGACCCCCGGCTGGACCTGAACGGGAACCCCGTGCCCGGCCGTCCCCTGTGCGGCGGCACCGTCCGTCGGCTGTGCCGCGCGCCGGCGACGGCCCGTCGGTCCGCCCGCGGGTGTACCGGCGGCATGGGCCGGCGGAGGCGTGTGGCCGTCGGACGGGTCGTGCGACACCGCGTCCTGCCGGCCGTCGACCGGTACGTCACCGGCGGAAGCGGAAGCGGCAGGGGCGGCGGGACTGGGGCCGGGACGGGGCACCTGCGTCCGGCCGCCCGGCCCGGCACCGGGAACCGGCGGATGCGGGACGGTCTGCTCGTTGCCGGCACCCGGCACCCGCGGCGCGGTGCCGGACTGCCCGGCGTGGCCCGCGCCCGGGCCGGTGGCCCGGTCCGCCTCGGCCGGCGGCAGGGCGAAGACCGTACGGGGTCCCGCCTCCTGCGCGGCGGCCCGCTCGTTCGCGGCGGCCAGGGCACGCCGGCGGCGGCCCGTCGGCTGGGACGCCTCGGAACCACTGGACGCGTTCGCGCCGCCGAGAGCGTGCTCGCCGGACGGTGCGGGCAGCGCGGGTGGCAGCGCGTGCTGTTCGCCGTTGTCACGGCGGGCACGGCGTCCGGTCGGTGCGACCGGCGCGGGCACGCCCCGCGGCGGCACCGTCCCGCCCAGTCCGTTGCCGGTCGCCGCGGTTCCGGCGGCATGCTCGGCGGCGGTGCGTACGGCGCCCTCGGCGGCGGCACCCCCACCGGCCACGGCACCCGGAGGACCCGCACCGCCCGCGGCTCCCACCGCACCGACGGCACCCGCGTCCTCCGCGGGCCGCCCACGACGCCGTCCGGTCCCCCCGGACACCGCCCCCGATGCCGAACCGGAAGCCACACCCGACTCCGAACCCGACTCCGGCACCGCCCCGGCACCCGTCGCGCCCGCCTGACCGGGCGCGGCCTCGACCGCACGCCGCCGGCGCCGTCCCGTAGGCGCTGCGCCACCGGCCCCGGTCCCACTCCCGGACGCGTTCTCCGGACCGGCCTCCTCGGGCGTGCCCGCCCCCTGCGCCCCGCCGTCCAGGAAGGCGTCCACGGACGACCGCCGTGCCCGCCGCCGCCCGCCCCCGGAACCCTGACCGGCAGCAGCGGCACCCTCACCGGAATCGGACGCGGGAGCCGGGATCGCAGCCGGGGCCGGGGCCTCCACCTGCGCTCGGGCCTCAACCCGGGCCTCGGCCGGGGCCGGGCCGGGCGCCTGCTCCAACGCCGGCATCCGGCCGGCCGCCGGGGCCGCGACAGCCCCCGCCCCACCCCCGATCGGCACTTCGAGGACGTACGCGTTGCCGCTCATCCCCGGCACCTCGTGGGTCTGGAGCACGCCGCCGTGGGCCCGCACGATCCCCTGCACGATCGGCTGGTGCACCGGGTCTCCCCCGGCGTACGGCCCGCGCACCTCGATCCGTACGACCGCACCGCGCTGTGCCGCCGCGACGACGACGGTGTTGTCCATGTATCCGCCGGTCGACACGGGCGCGTTGCCGGTGGAGTCGACGCCGGCGACGTCCGCGACGAGATGCGCGAGCGCGGTCGCGAGCAGCCGGGGGTCGACCTCGGCCTCGATGGGCGGCGCGTGCACGGCGAACTGCACCCGGCCCGGCCCGATCAGCTCGACGGCACCGTCGACACCCGAGGCGACGACCGCGTCCAGCATGACCTTCGTACGGGCCAGGACCTCGGCGCCGGTGTCCAGCCGCTGGTAGCCGAGGACGTTGTCGATCAGCGTGGTGATGCGGGAGTAGCCGGCCGAGAGGTGGTGGAGCACCTGGTTGGCCTCGGGCCACAACTGCCCGGCGTCGTCGGCGGCGAGCGTCGCCAGATCGCGCCGCAGCTCCTCCAGCGGCCCGCGCAGCGAACGGCCCAGCAGCGTGAGCAACTGCTCGTGGCGGGCGGCAAGGGCCTCGTAGCGGTCCTTCTCCCGCTCGCCGAGCGCGGCGTACCGGTCCTCACCGGCGGCCAGCTCCTCGGCGTGCTCCTCGCGGAGCTGCTCCAGCTCGGCCACGTGCTTCTGGCGCAGGGCGGTCAGCTCGGAGGCGTGCTCCTCGGCGACCCGCTCCAGCTCCTCGGCGTGCGCCTCCTGCGCGGCCTCCTTCTCCTCCACGACGGCGTCGTACGGCCGCCGGTCGGTGAAGGTCATGACGGCGCCGACGAGCTGGTCGCCGTCGCGCACGGGCGCGGTCGTCAGATCGACCGGCACCTTGCTGCCGTCCTTGGCGTACAGCACCTGCCCGCGCACCCGGTGCTTGCGCCCGGAGCGCAGGGTGTCGGCGAGCGGCGACTCGCCGTACGGGAACGGCGACCCGTCGGCACGCGAGTGCAGCACGAGGGTGTGCAACTCCCGGCCGCCGAGATCGCTGGCCCGGAAGCCCAGTATCTGGGCGGCGGCCGGATTGACCAGGACGATCCGCCCGTCGGTGTCGGTACCGACCACGCCCTCGGAGGCGGCCCGCAGGATCATCTCGGTCTGCCGCTGCGACCGGGCCAGCTCCGCCTCGGTGTCCACGGTCCCGGACAGGTCCCGCACGACGAGCATGAGCAGCTCGTCGCCGGTGTAGCCGTAACTGTCGTAGGCCTGCTGCCCGTTCTCCAGATTCGCGCTCGTGACCTCGACCGGGAACTCCGTGCCGTCGGTGCGGCGCGCGATCATCCGGGTCGGCCTGGTCCGGGCCCGCGGGTCGATGTGGTCGGGCCGGCGCATGGAACCGGGGATCAGCTTGGAGTCGAACTGCGGCAGCAGATCGAGCAGCCCCCGCCCCACGAGCGCCGTCCCCGGCGTCTCGAAGGCCTCCAGGGCGATGGTGTTCGCGTTGACCACCGTGCCGTTGGCGTTGACCAGCACCAACGCGTCGGGCAGCGCGTCCAGTATGGCTGCGAGGCGAGCAGCGCCTCGGGATGGCCTGCTGCTCACGAGACGCTTCCCTCCTGTTACCGCACCTTGCCGACCGCTCGGGCCATCTTGCCAACCGTCCCGCGGCGTGTCACGCGAGGGAGTCTAAGGGAGGGGGTTGCGCCAGCGACGCCGATGAGAGGGACGTCGCACGGGGAGGCCACGGCGGAGCGGGGCCGGAGGGCGGCCGACGCGAGGGCGGGGTCACCTGGAACACGCGCCCGCCTGCGCACACTTCGCCGTCCCGCCCGCCCCACCTCCGCGCGACCTTTACGCACCTCTTGCCCACGCTTCGGAAAACCTGTTCGGACCCGTCACCGGGCGCGCTCCGCGGGTCCTGTCACCCGGCGCGGTCACCCCATGGCGGGCAGCAGTGGCACGAGCCGGTCCCAGCGCTTGATCCGGCAGCCGTCGCGCCGGTCGTACGTCGCGTCGACGGGCCGCCCGGCCCAGGTACCGGTGACGCGGGCGGTGGCCGGCCCGCCGTACTGCATGCTGCAGACGGCGTCCTCGGGCACCGGCGCGAAGGGATCCCGCCCCCACCGCGTGTTCTCGTCCACGGCGGCACAGGCCCGCGCCGGCTCGGGATGGCTGCCGCCGCGCGGATGGCAGTACAGCTCGTACGTCCCGTCCGCGCCGCCGCCCGTGTCCCGCACGGTGACGACGAGATGATCGCCGCCCCGGTCCTCGCCCCGCACCGGCGGCGGCATCAGCACACCGGGACCGGCGGCGGCGTACGCGACCGGGGGCGCCGCCGACAGCGACCCGAGCGCGGCGAGGGAGGCGGCGACACCGAGGACGAGCCGGCGCAGCGCGGACCGGGACGGCCCGGAGGAACGGACCCGGCGCCCGGGAACGACGGAATCCCCGGCAGAGGGGTGCGGAACGGGACGGCTGGGGGAGTTGCGGTGGCTGGGGGAGGTGATGGCGTGCGACATGCCTGACTAACGCGACGGCCCGCCGGACGTTGCGCGCGGCCCGTCCCACCGGCCCGGACGGGCGACCCACGGACCCGGAAGGGCTTTGCCCCGCGACCGCGCTGCCAGTACCGTGGGGGTCGATTGGTGACAGCGAGCTGGACTGTGTCATCATCGGGCACGCAAACTGATCGCGCTCGCGCGCGGTGAGTGTGCTGGAGGCGTCGCCTAGTCCGGTCTATGGCGCCGCACTGCTAATGCGGTTTGGGTCTTAAAGCCCATCGAGGGTTCAAATCCCTCCGCCTCCGCGCAAGATCCCGAAGCCCCGGCCCGAGCGGCCGGGGCTTCGCTCGTTTCCGCCCGTCCACGGCTCGCCGCCGCACCCCCCTCAGAATCTGGTTTTCGCAGGTCACAAGGGGTGAGCCAAACGGATTTCACATGACGGCGGCAGTCATGTAATGTTCTTCCTGTCGCCGCGAGCGGGCCGGAAGGCCGGAAAGCGGCGGGAAACAAAACAAGCACTCGTAGCTTAACGGATAGAGCATCTGACTACGGATCAGAAGGTTGCAGGTTCGAATCCTGCCGAGTGCACGGAAGTCAAAGGCCCCGCCGGTTCTCCGGCGGGGCCTTTGACGTCAGCGGGTGACGTCAGCGTCGCTACGCGGCGCCGTTCCTGCGGCCGTCCCGTCGTCCGCGTCGCCCTGGTCGTGGTCCGGTCCCGAGCGTGGCGGCGGACAGTTCGCGGGCGCCGTCCGTCCGTGTTGGTCCCGGGGACCCGGGCTTTGGCTGCCGCGGTGGTTGTCCTGCTCCGCCGGGCCGGTCAACTCCACGCAGGGGCGGCGAACAGGCTGGCGGCGTTGTAACCCGAGTGCGGATAGGCGGCCCCCCACCTCAGGGGCTCGGGCTGGGTGCGGGGGAAGTCCGCGGCCACCAGCGTCGCCAGGTTGAAGTAGGCCTCGCGGGTCCGGGGCTTCATCTGTTTCAGGTCGACCTCCGAACCCGTGGCGAGGTGCTCGTCGAAGGGGATCTCCACCACAGCCCGGCAGCGGGCCCGGAAGTGGTCGAGGACATCGTTCACCCGCACGAGCTTGCTCTTCTTCCGCGGCGCGGACACCACGGTGATGCTCCGCTTGACCAGATCGTCGTAGTGGTGTGCGTTCAGCCAGTCCAGTGTGGTGCTGGCGCTGGTCGCGCCGTCCACGCTGTGCGTGGCGACCACGATCAGTTGATCGGCGAAATCCAGGATGCCGCGCATGGCGCTGTGCAGCAGGCCGGTGCCGGAGTCGGTCAGGATGATCGGGTAGTGCTGCCCGAGGCAGTTGACGACCTGTCGGTAGTCCTCGTCGTTGAACGCCGTCGAGAGAGCGGGGTCCACCTCGTTGGCGAGGATCTCGAGCCCGCTGGGGGACTGGGAGGTGAAACGCCGCACGTCCATGTAGTTCTTGACGTTCGGGAGTTCGGTCACCAGGTCGCGGATCGTCGCACCACTCTCGCGACGGACGCGGCGGCTCAGGGTGCCCGCGTCCGGGTTGGCGTCGATCGCGACGACCCGGTCCTGGCGCTCGGTGGCGAGAGTGGCGCCCAGGCCGGTCGTGGTGGTCGTCTTGCCGACCCCGCCCTTGAGGCTGATGACGGCGATCTTGTGGCACTGCATCACCGGGGCGCGAAGGATGGCCAGCTTCTGCTGGAGTTCTCGCTGGGCGGACCTGCCTCCGACTCGGAAGCGGGCACGGCCGCGGCGGTCTTTGCCCTGTTTACGCAGGAGCCGGTCGGAGGAGAGTTCGACGGCCGCGCTCTGGCCCAGCGCTCCAGTGCGGCCGTTCGTGTCCGGCGCCGGCCAGTGGGCCGGAGCGTGGTACGCCGGGGGCCGGGCGGACGCCGGTGCTTCAGGGGCGAGAACCGGCGGGTGCGCCACCGGGGCGAACGAAGCTGCCGGGTGCTCAGCGTGACGGCCGGGCGCGGGCATGTGGTTCTCCGTCCTGCCCTCGGGGTGCGCGGCCTCGCCGGCCACCCGGGTGCCGTTCACAGGCTCCGGCGCCGGGGCCGCCTGCAGCCTGTCGGCGACGTGCTGGCCCGGCGGTGGGGAAGCGAGCCCGCCAAAGCCCTCCCGGCCCCCGGCGGGTACAGGACCGCCGACGCAGGTGTCGCGATCGTTCGTCACGTTTCGTCCTTTCGGAGGAGAGAGAATTCCGTCGAGTGGAGAGTCGGGTCGGTGACGGTGGCATGTTCCGGCCGGCGGTTCCTCCTGCCTGCCGGGCAATGGACTCGTTCCTCCGTGGCGGTGATCGCCCTCTGGAACGAGTACTGCCGGCGGTCGGCCCGCAGACAGACTGTCGACCTGCGACAGGGGCGGGCCGCCCCTGTCCCGGCGGCCGGTGCCGCGGAAACCCGGCCCGTGGGCCTGGCCACCGGTGAGGCCGGCTGCCGGAGGCGCCTGTGCCGCGGGGAGGGCACGCGACCGCCCCGGGGCGTCCGCGCGGACCAGCATGCCGTCCTCGCCGAACGCGAAACCCTGGGATATGAGCTCTTCCACCATCAGGACCCGTTTCTCCCAGCGCCGGACTTCCGAAGTCGGCTGCCGGGCCCCTGTTCTCGCACTGCTGAGGTCGGCCGTCATCGCATGCGTGACGCGATGGTGCCGTTCGGCTTCCAGGGTCCGCTGTACTTCGGGTGGGACCTCGAGCCGGCTGCGTACGCGAAACTGCCCGGGCTTCAAGTGCTCCGCTCGCTGCAGCTGCACTTTCAGGGGGCCTATGAACGAATACCCTTGTTCTTCGGCGTACTCGTGGAGCCTTTCGACCAGCTCGTCGCCGAGCAGAACCAAGCACGCACTGTGCAATTCGTGGTCGCTGGGGCCCATTTCGACGACGAATCCGTTCGGCGCGATGGTGCGGTCGTGACTCCAGATCTTCGCGTTGATGTCGCATTCGCGCCGGAGCGCCCCGATGAACTCCAGGGGCTGCACCTCCGATTTGAAGAGTTTGGCGAACGTGTCGTTGATGAGGGCCTCGAAGCGCTGTTCGATTTTGCCCAGCGTTCCCATCGTGGCCTCCGGGGTGCCGACGTGCCGTGACGCAGTCAGAGAAACGAAAATTCTACTTGTAGTACTTATATAGCCACGTGGAGTGAGGAACGATGGTGAGTTGCCTCAAATCACTGAATTGGACGCAAAACGCACGGGAGAGCGCGGTCGGCAAGGCCTGCCCCGGGAGGCCGGCCCGTCCGCATCGCTGACCGGATGCGGGAGAAGCCGGCTGTACGGCGGATTGCCGCCGGCCCTGGCCGTGGACCGCGGGCCGCCGGCCGGGAGATACGCCGCAACGGAACGCTGTAAGGGGAAAGGACCGGGACTGCCGGCCTCACGCAGCCGACCGCCGCGCCGAGCAGCTGCCGTCCGCGACGTGCCCCGTCTTCGGTCCTCCACGCCTTCTCCTGAGGTTTTCCGTGATTCCTCAGCCTTCTGTCTTCTCGCCTTTCCCTGGCCGGGCGGCGTTGTCAGTGGTGGTCCCTACCGTGGAGTGATGGGCCGGGTGTGGAGGTGCGCGGGGCTGCGGTGGGCGGCCGGTGGGCCCGTGCTGCTGTGGGACGGAGGGCGGCGCAGTGCGGTCGTGCCGGGGAAGCGGGTGGCCTTCGGGGTGGCGGAGGCCGGGCCGCGGACGTGCGTGGGGGCGCGGGGACATCCCTGCGCCGGCAGGGTGGCGGTGGGGCCGCGGAGTACGGGGGCGCGGTGCGAGGAGTGCGCGCGGCTGGACCGGGCGCACTCCGTCGCCGCCGACACGATCGCCGACGATCCGCGGCCGTACCGGGTGTACCTGGCCTGGTTCGGGCCCGGCATGGTCAAGGTCGGGATCACCGCCGTGGAGCGGGGCTCGGCGCGGCTGCTGGAGCAGGGCGCCGTCTGCTTCAGCTGGCTCGGGACCGGGCCGCTGATGGCCGCGCGGCGGACCGAGGAGCTGCTGCGCGCCGCGCTCGGTGTGCCGGACCGGATCCCGTACGCCGCCAAACGCGCCGTGCGGTCCGCGCTGCCCGGCGGGGCGGACGAGCGCGCCGCCGAGATCGCCGCGTTGCACGCGCGTGCCGTGGCGCTGGACGGGCGGCCCGAGTCGCTCACGGCCGAGCCGTTCCGGCCCGTGGACCACCTGCGGGACTTCGGGCTGGCCGGGGCGCCGGCCGCCGTCGGGGAGGTGACCGAGCTGGTGCCGGGCGGCGCGGTGAGCGGGGAGCTGGTGGCCGCCGCGGGGCCCGACCTGCATCTGGCGACCGGGCGCGGGGTCGTCGTACTCGACACGCGGCTGATGACCGGGTGGGGGATCCGGCCCGCGGGGGACGGCATCGAGGGCCGGGCCGCCTTTCCCGTGCGGAGGTTCGGAGCGACCGTCGGGGGTGTTCAGGACGGGTTGTTCTGACGGGCCGCCTGACGTCCGCCCCGGCCGGGCGGGCGGACGGGGGTGGACCTGGGTCGTGTTCCCGGTCCAGGGTTGCCCCATGAGTGATCAGCCTGGCAGTGGCGGTGAGGCGGCCGGTGTCCGTGGGTTCTGGGAGCGGCTCGGGCTGCCCGGACTCGTCGACGTCCACACCCACTTCATGCCCGATCGGGTGCTGCGCAAGGTATGGGCGTACTTCGACGCGCTCGGCCCGCTGACCGGTGGCGTCGAGTGGCCCATCACCTATCGGCAGGAGGAGGACGAGCGGGCCGCGCTGCTGCGGGAGTTCGGGGTGCGGGCCTTCACGGCCATGCTCTACCCGCACAAGCCCGGCATGGCGCAGTGGCTCAACTCCTGGGCCGCCGACTTCGCCCGGCGCACGCCCGACTGCCTGCACACCTCGACGCTCTTTCCCGAGCCGGGGGTCCACGCCTACGTCCGGGAGGCCGTCGAGGCGGGCGCCCGGGTCTTCAAGGCACATGTGCAGGTGGGGGCGTACGACCCCGCCGACGCCCTGCTCGACCCCGCTTGGGGGCTGCTCGCCGAGGCAGGGGTGCCCGTCGTGATCCACTGCGGTTCGGGGCCCGCGCCGGGCAAGCACACCGGGCCCGAGCCCGTCGCCCGGGTGCTCGCGCGCCACCCCCGGCTGCGGCTGGTCGTCGCCCACATGGGCATGCCCGAGTACGAGGACTTCCTCGGCCTCGCCGAGCGGTACGGGGAGGTGCGGCTGGACACGACGATGGCGTTCACCGACTTCAGCGAGCGGTTCGCGCCGTTTCCCCCGCGCGCCCTGCCCCGGCTGGCGGCGCTCGGCGACCGGATTCTGCTCGGGTCCGACTTCCCCAACATCCCCTACCCGTACGCGCATCAGCTGCACGCGCTGGAGCGGC
Source organism: Streptomyces sp. NPDC005925 (assembly GCF_040638805.1). NCBI lineage: Bacteria > Bacillati > Actinomycetota > Actinomycetes > Kitasatosporales > Streptomycetaceae > Streptomyces > Streptomyces sp. NPDC005925. The sequence continues at coordinate 117,383 of NZ_JBEXVL010000011.1, forward strand.
TCGGGCTGGGCGACGCCTGGCTGCGGGCCGTGTGCCACGACAACGGGGCGCGGTTGTTCGGGGTGTGAGGCCCGCGTGCCACAGTCGCGCCGCACGCGCCGTCCCGCCGTCATGGCCCGTCCCGCGGTCATGGGCCCGTCCCGCGGTCACGGGTCCTGGTCGCTGAGAAGCACCCGTGCGTTTCTCAGGGAAATCACAGGTTCCGAAAAGGGTGCTCTCAGAGCGCCCCGGCATCGTGACCGGTATGACGACGACCTCGCCCCTGGGGCGCACCGAACTGCTGAGGCCGGACGGCAGGGCCGTCCGGGTGCTGGTGGTGGACGACGAGCAGTCCGTCACCGAGTTGTTGTCCATGGCGCTGCGCTACGAGGGCTGGCAGATCCGCAGCGCCGGGGACGGCCAGGGCGCCGTACGCGCCGCGCGCCGGTTCCGGCCCGACGTCGTCGTGCTGGACATGATGCTGCCCGACATGGACGGGCTGAGCGCGTTCGGCCGGCTGCGGCGCGAACTGCCCGACGTGCCGGTGCTGTTCCTCACCGGCAAGGACGCCGTGGAGGACCGGATCGCCGGGCTGACCGCCGGCGGCGACGACTACGTCACCAAGCCGTTCGGCCTGGAGGAGGTCGTCGCCCGGCTGCGCGGCCTCATCCGGCGTTCCGGCGCGGCCGACCGGCGCTCCGAGTCCACCCTGGTCGTCGGTGACCTCACGCTGGACGAGGACAGCCACGAGGTGACGCGGGGCGGCGACTCCCTCCACCTGACCGCCACCGAGTTCGAACTGCTGCGGTTCCTGATGCGCAATCCGCGCCGGGTGCTGAGCAAGGCGCAGATCCTCGACCGCGTGTGGTCGTACGACTTCGGCGGGCGCGCCAACGTCGTCGAGCTGTACATCTCGTACCTGCGCCGGAAGATCGACGCCGGGCGGGAGCCGATGATCCACACCCGGAGAGGTGCCGGATATCTGATCAAACCCGCGGTGTCCTGACGAGGACGGCGACGGCCGCGTGCGCAGCGGCGACGGACGGCCCGGGGCGAAGGGGAGGGCGTCGCCGTCGGGTTGGGGCGCGGACGGGCCTCGCAGCCCTCCGGGTCCCGCCGCACCCCGCCGCCGGCTCGTCGTCGCGTCCGTGACGCTGGTCGCCGTAGGGGAGCGGGGGCGGAAGCGGGAGCGGGGCGGGGGCGTGGCCGTGGTCGCGGGCGGGCCTGTCGCGGCGGCCCTGTTGCTCCGGGGGGTCCGGGAGGCAGAGAGCCCCCGGGATCCTGAAGCGTCCGGACGGAAGGCGGCTCGGCGCTGAGCGGTCCGACCGCCGTCCGGACGGAAGGCGGCTCGGCGCTGAGCGGTCCGACCGGGCGGAGGCCCCGCTACTCCTGCGCAGCGAGGCCCGCCGGGAAGCCGCCCGTCGCCACCGGCCCCCACCGCTCGGGGGTGATCCGGATGATCGACTTGCCCTGCTTGGCCATCGCCGCCCGGTACTCGTCCCAGTCCGGGTGCTCACCCGCGATGTTCCGGTAGTACTCCACGAGCGGCTCGACGGAGTCCGGCGCGTCCACGACCTCCGCCGCGCCGTCGATCTGCACCCACGGCCCGTTCCACTCGTCGCTCAGCACGATGAGGCTGACCCGCGGGTCACGCCTGGCGTTGCGCGTCTTGGCCCGCTCCGGGTACGTGGACACCACGATCCGGCCCGAGTCGTCGACCCCGCAGGTCAGCGGCGAACCCTGCGGACCGCCGTCGGCGCGCCGGGTGAGCAGGACGGCGCGGTGCCGGGGTCGTACGAAGTCGAGCAGCTCGGCCAGGGAGACGCGGGTGTTGGTCGCGATGTTGGGTGCCATGGGGCCAGCCTAGGACGACAGGGCCTCGGCGAGGTTGTCGTACACGGGGACGTCGCGGCGCAGGCCGGTGATCTGCAGGATGCGGCTCGCCACGCCGCCCGGGGCCACCACCACCCGCACCCGGGCCCGGGGCTGCAACTGGCGACGCAGGTCGTTGACGAGGCGGACACCCTGGGAGTCCATGAAGTGGGTGCCGGTGAGGTCCAGGATCAGCACCTCGAGCCGCGGGACGCGCAGCCGGGTGAGCCGGCTGATCAGCGTGAAGAGTTCGGACGCGTTGTCGCCGTCGATCTCCGGGGGCAGCGCGAGCAGCGTGCTGCCGGGCGGAGAGTTCGGCTCGCAGGGACGGAGGAAGAAGATCACGGCATCTCACCCAAGACGTTCGTACGGTTCTCGGTAAGGCCGCTTCCTGACCCTTCGACCCCATTGCACCACGTCGGCAGGGGAGTTCGGAAGCGCGCGGGGGCCGCACCCCGCACGGGGCACAGCGGTTAAAGTGCTGTCCGTCCTGTGTGCTCGCAGTCGGGAATGTGCTGCGGAGCTCTCCTGCGCATGGCTGTTACGGCCGTGCACGCCGAAGAGGTTCGTGGTGACTGCGTACGAGTTTTCCGATGTGCCGTTTTCCGGGGCCGACCGCCCCGCCGATCCCGAGACCGGTGCCGGGGCCGATCCCGGGGCCTGTGCCGGGCCCGATCCGGAGACCGGCCCTGCCGCCGATCGGCCGGGCCGTCCCGCGGCAGACCGTCCCGCGGCAGACCGTGCCGCGACGGGCCGTCCCTCGGCAGACCGTCCCGCGTCGGGCCCCCCGGTCGACGGCGATCTCGCCGAAGCCCTCACCGTCGCGGCGCGGCAACTGCACGAACCCGGCACCCCGCACGGCACGTTGAGCGCCGCGGTGCGCCTCGCGGTGCGGCTCATGCCCGGCGCCGAGCACGCCGGGGTCAGCGTCGTCGAGCGCGGCAGCCCCGGCCTGTCGCTGGCCTGGACCGACGAGCTGGCGCGGTCGGCGGAGGCCGGGCAGACCGCCGGGGGACACGGCTCGCATCTCGACGACCTGTGGACCACGCCCGTGCGCCGGGTGGAGGACAGCGCGGCCGACGACGCCGGGCGGTTGCTGGCCGGCCTGGGCCTGCGCTCGGCGCTGTCGCTGCGGCTGCGCGCCGACCGTCGCCGGCTGACCGTGCTCACGGCGTACGCGCGTGGCCCGCGTGCGTTCGACGACGCGGCGACACGCATCGGCCGGCTGTTCACGGCACACGTCAGCATCGCCCTCGATTCGGCGACCGTGCGCGAGCAGCTCACCGAGGCGATGCACACCCGGGACCTGATCGGCCAGGCCACCGGCATCATCATGGAACGCCTCGGCATGGACGCGGGCGCCGCCTTCGACAACCTCGTACGGGCCTCGCAGCGCGAGAACGTCAAGCTGCGCGACCTCGCCCGCCGCATCGTCGACACGGCCTGACGCATGGCCGCAGCACCGCCTGACGCCTGGCCGTGGCACGCCCTGAGCCATGGCCGAATGACGGTCTCAGGCATGGCTGGGACAGCGCCCGGGGCATGGCCGAGGCACGCCCTGAGCCATGGCCGAATGACGGTCTCAGGCATGGCTGGGACAGCGCCCGGGGCATGGGCGAATGACGGTGTGAGGCATGGCCAGGACAGCGCCCGAGGCGGCAGCCCGAGGTACGGCCCGAGGCACGCCCCGAGCCATCACCGGAGCACCGGCCGATAAGGGACCGGGGCGTCAACACCCGTCGCCGGGATACCCGTACGTCCATGACTTTCGAGACCTCCGAGATGTCCGACACGCTGGAGCAGGCCGTCGCGCGCAGCGGCGGCCTCGACACGCTGCTGCGCGATCTGACCGACCGCGCGGTCGACGCGGTGCCCGGTGCCGGCGCGTGCAGCATCACGGTGCGCCGTGGCGACCGGCTGCTCACCCTCGCGGGCAGCAGCGGCATGCCGAGCGGCCTCGACCAACGGCAGTACGAGCACGGTTCCGGACCCTGTGTGACCGCCGCCGAGACCGGCACCGAGCAGTACGCGCCCGACCTCGCCACCGAGACCCGCTGGGCCACGTACACCGCGTACGCGCTGTCGGCCGGGGTGCGCTGTGTGCTGGCGCTGCCGCTGGACGTGGAGGGTGGGACGCGCGCCGCGATCAACTTCTACGGGGTGCGGCCCGGTGTGCTCGGCGCGGACCGGGAGCGGGCCCGCGCCTTCGCGGCTCGCGTGGCGGACGCCGTGAACGTGGCGCTGCGCGTGGAGCGGCGGCGCGAGTCGGCGGCCGACGTGCGCACCGCCCTGCTGTCCCGCAGCGTCATCGACCAGGCCATCGGCATCATCATGGCCCGCGAACGGATCGACGCCCGCCTCGCCCTGGAGCGGCTGCGGCGCGTCTCACAGGACCGGAACGTCAAACTCCGCGACTTGTGCGACCAGTTGGTGACGAGAGCGAGCGAGACCGCCGCCCGCGGCGGGAAGTAGTCCCGTCCCACGACCGGCCCCGGAACACCCCATCCTGGACGACCCGTCGACAACCGGTCCCCCCAGACGACGCATCCCCAGGTAACCGGTCCCCAGGTAACCGGTCCCCGGACAACCGGTCCCCGGGCAACCGGTCCCCACCACCGGTCCTGGCAACGGGTCCACAGACAACCGGCAGCACCCCCGGACCCCCGCTCCCGGACCCCCGCCCCTGCCCGCGCCCTCTGCCCCCGCGCCCCCGGCCCCCCGCCCCCGCCCCCGGGGCGTCAAAGACGGCTTCACACGACCGGCAGCGAAGTCCCCCGCACCGCCTGGATGTCCAGCTGCACGCGCAGGGTCGTGCCGATGGCGGCGATGCCCGCCTGGACGACCTGGTTGTAGTTCATCGCGAAGTCCTCGCGCCGCAGCTGCGTCGTCGCCCGGAACGCGGCGCGGGTGCCGCCCCACGGGTCGGCGCCGGTGCCGAGGTGGGCGAGGTCGAGGTCGACGGGGCGTACGACGCCGTGCAGGCCGAGTTCGCCGTGCACGGTCCACCGGTCGGGCCCGGCCTCGCTGACGCCGGTCGAACGGTAGGTGATCTCGGGGTACTTCTCGACGTCCAGGAAGTCCGGCGACTTCAGGTGGCCGTCGCGCATGCCGTTGCCGGTGTTGATCGAGTCGGCCCGGATGACCGCCTCCACCCGCGACTTCGTGACGTCACCTGCGGCGATGTCGATCCTGCCGGAGAAGTCCGTGAACCGGCCGTGCACGCTGGAGATCCCCAGGTGCTGCGCGACCGCGGCGACGCTGGAGTGCGCCGGGTCGATCGTCCACGGTCCGGGCGGCGGCAGTTCGCTGCCGCCGTGCCGGGCCAGAGTCACCGTGCCGATCTCGGCGCGCCCGCTCGCCGTGACGATGGCGCTCGACGCGGTGGGCGCGTAGCCGACGGCGGTGACGATGACGGTGTACGCGCCGGGCGCCAGCGGGTCCGGGTGCCGCACCGCGCCCTCGGTGTCGGCCTCGGCGCGCAGCACCTGCGCCCCGGTCGTGTCGGTCACCGTGACGACCGCGTGCGACACGGCCCATCCGTCCCGGGTGCGGATCCTCGCGGTCAGTCCCATCCCGTTTTCTCCCTGCAAGCCTTGCGCACTGGCCAGAACGGCACGCATGTGCCGACTGATCTTGAAGTGGTCTGAATCGATTGGGCGTGGTCCGAAAGGAACCGGCCCGTGGCGGCGCGCACCGCGAAGGGCGCGTACACCGCCACGGGCCGGTGCCGGACTACTCGCCGGGGTGGGCGAGTGTGATGTCGTGCCCGTCGGCGCCGGGGCCCGACAGCGTCAGCGCGGTCGCCTTCGGCGGGTAGCCGGTGGCGATGACGGTGTATTCGCCGCTGCCCAGGTCGGTGAAGGCGTACGCCCCGTCCGCACCCGTGGTGGCGGTGCCGACGACGTTGCCGGCGGCGTCGACCAGCGTCACGCGCGCGTCGGCCAGCGGCCCGTGCGGTGCCCGGACGGTGCCCTGGAGGTGGGCACCGGAGTCCAGGTCGACCTCCAGGCGGGTGACGCCGGTGGCGCCGAACTCGACGGGCAGGGCCTTCGGCCGGTACCCGGCGGCGTTCACCGCGACCGTCACGATGCCCGGCACCAGCTCGGTGAGGGTGAAGTCGCCCTGCTCACCGCTGGTGGCGGTGGCCAGCAGTTCACCGCGTACGTCGGTGACGATCACCATGGCGTCCTTGACGGGCTGCCCGCCCTGCGCGGCCCGCACCACACCGGTCAGCCCACTGGTGCCGCTGAGCAGGATGTCGTACGACACCGGCTCACGGTTCACGACGATCGTGGACGCCTGCGGCTGGTAGCCGTCGGCCGACGCGATCAGCACGTACGAGCCCTCGCCCGGCGCGTCCAGCGCGTAGGAACCGTCGCTCTGCGCGACCGAGCGGCCCAGCTGCCGGCCGGCCAGCGAGATCAGTGTGACCGCGGCCCGCGGCACCGGCGCGCTCTCCGCGCCCCGCACGAAACCGCGCACCGATGTGCCGGCACCGGTGGCCGGTTCCTCGTCACGGGTGACCGTGGCGACGGCCGCGAGCGGCTGCGCCGCGGTGGGCCGTTCGGCGGCCTCGCCGGCCCCGGTGTCCGCCGCGAGGTTCGCCGCGCCGCCCGGGGCCGGGGCCTGGACCGGCGCGGGGATCTGCTCGGCGGGGACGACCGGCGCGGGCGCCCCGGCGACGCCTGTGGCGACGGCCTCGGCGTCGGCCCTGGCGAGGGCCTCGGCGCCGGCCCGGGCGTCGGCCTCGGCGGCCTGGGCCAGCGCGCCGGTGGTGCGCAGCGGAACCTCCTTGATGAACAGGGTCACCAGGAAGGCGAGGAACGCGACGGGCGCGACGTACAGGAAGATGTCGGCGATGCCGTGTCCGTACGCGCTCTCCAGCCAGGTGCGGACCGGCGCGGGCAGCAGGTCCATGTCCGGCAGCGACCCGCTGCCCATGGACTTGCCCGCCGCCCGGCGGGCCTGCGGGCCGAGCTGCCCGACGGTGTCCTCGGCGTAGTGCGTGATCCGGGTCGACATCACGGAGCCGAGCGCCGAGACGCCCACCGCGCCGCCCAGGGAGCGGAAGAAGGTCACGACGGAGCTGGCGGAGCCGAGGTCCTGCGGGGCGACCTGGTTCTGCGTGGACAGCACCAGGTTCTGCATCATCATGCCGATGCCGAGTCCCATGACCGCCATGAACGCGGCGAGCCTCCAGTACTCGGTGTCGTAGCGCATGGTGCCGAGCAGGCCGAGGCCCGCCGTGAGCAGCGCACCGCCCGTGACCAGCCAGGCCTTCCACTTGCCGGTCTTGGTGATGACCAGGCCGGAGACCGTGGACGACACGAACAGGCCGCCGATCATCGGGATGGTCATGATGCCCGACATGGTCGGGGACTCGTCGCGCGCCAGCTGGAAGTACTGGCTGAAGAACACGGTGCCCGCGAACATCGCGATGCCGACGAACAGCGAGGCGACCGAGGCCAGCGCGATGGTGCGGTTGCGGAACAGGCGCAGCGGGATGATCGGCTCGCTCGCCCGGGTCTCCACCAGCAGGAAGACCAGCGTCAGGGCCAGCGCTCCACCGACCATGGTGTACGTCTGCCAGGACAGCCAGGCGTACTTGTCGTCGGCGAAGGTCACCCAGACCAGCAGCAGGCAGACGGCCGCGGTGATGAAGAAGGCGCCGGCCCAGTCGACCTTGACCTTCCGCCGGGTCACCGGCAGGTGCAGCGTCTTCTGCAGTACGAACAGGGCGATCAGCGCGAACGGCACGCCCACGTACAGGCACCAGCGCCAGCCGAGCCAGTCGGTGTCGGTGATGACACCGCCGACCAGCGGGCCGCCCACGGTCGCGACGGCGAAGGTCGCGCCCAGGTAGCCGGAGTACCGGCCGCGCTCCCGCGGGGCGATCATCGCGGCCATGATGATCTGGGCGAGCGCGGTCAGACCGCCGGCGCCCAGCCCCTGGATGACGCGCGCGCCGATCAGCTGGCCGGGGTTCTGCGACAGGCCGGCGACCACGGAGCCGACGACGTAGACGCAGAGGGCTATCTGCACCAGGACTTTCTTGCTGAAGAGGTCGGCGAGCTTGCCCCACAGGGGCGTCGAGGCCGTCATCGCCAGCAGCGCGGAGGTCACGACCCAGGTGTAGGCGCTCTGGCCGCCGCCGAGGTCGGTGATGATCTCCGGCAGGGCGTTGGAGACGATCGTGGACGACACGATGGCGGCGAACATGCCGAGCAGCAGCCCGGAGAGCGCCTCCATGATCTGCCGGTGCGTCATGGGAGCGGCGTCGGAGGCGCCTCCCCCGTGCTTGGCATGAGCCCGCACACCGGCCGGTGTGGTCGTTGCCATGGACTTCCTTCTCTTACGTGGTGATCTCGGGTGTACGGGTGGACGTACGAGTGGGTGCACGCGCGGGGGTGCGCGTGGATGCCTGCGCGGGTGTGCGCGTGGCGGGAGCGGAGGAAGCGGCGGGAGACGGGCCGGCGCCGGGTGGCGTGGCCGGCCGGGCGGCCGGGGTGCACCGGCCGTCGTCGAAGTCTGCCCGCAGCCGGGACATCAGGCGGATCAGATGGCCGACGTCGTCGTCGTTCCAGTCGCTCAGCCGGCGGGCGAGCATCTCGGTGGTCCGCCGGGACAGCTCGTCGATCTGGGCCAGGCCCGCGGGGGTGAGGTGCAGGATGCGGGAGCGTTTGTCCGCCGGGTCGCGGGAGCGCTGGATCCAGCCGCGCTCGGCCAAGTGCGCGACATGGCGGCTGGTCACCGAGATGTCCACGGCGAGCAGCTCGGCGAGCTTGCTCATGCGCATGTCCCCGTGCAGTTGGAGCAGGGTCAGCACGGCGGCGGAACCGCTCGGGCAGTCGGCCGGCATCATGCGCCCGAGCTCGCGTTTCACGGCCCCGAAGGCGCTGAACTGGCGCATCAGCTCCGCGTACTGCGCCTGTCCGGCCATCACACCTCCCACGTTCGTTGCTTAGGGCAACCATAGGAGTATTTAGTTGCGGGAGGCAAATAAAGACGGGGGTGCGGGAATCAAAAGTTGGCAAAGGCATGTATTGCACATGTAAATGTGCAGGTGGGCGGGGTGCTCGTGGATCCGGTGGAGGAGTCGGGTCCGCTCTTGGGCCGCGCCCCCGGGATTCGCTAGTGTCTCGGCCCATGGCTAACAACCAGGGCCCACAGGGCACCCCCGATCCCGCCGGCAGCACCCAGATGTTCCGCGCGTTCGTCGACGAGGCGCCCCAGGGCCGGCAGGCCGCCGCCCCGGCCGGCCCGCGCATCGGCCTGATCATCGGCGTGGTCGTCGCCGTCGCCGTCATCGCGGCGGTGGCCTGGCTGGCGCTGAAGTAGGAGATCACGGGCCGCGCGGAGCGCGGCGCAGGGACGCGCGGAAACACATTGGCGGATCACGCGGACACGGCGGGCCGGAAGGGCCCGCCGTGCCGCGCCGCGCCATGCCTACGACAGTACGTACGGGTGCGCGTCGACGTACGTCAGTCGGAGATGAGGCCCTCGCGCAGCTGGGCCAGCGTCCGGGTCAGCAGCCGGGAGACGTGCATCTGTGAGATGCCGACCTCCTCGCCGATCTGCGACTGGGTCATGTTGGCGAAGAAGCGCAGCATGATGATGCGCCTCTCGCGGGGCGGCAGCTTGGCCAGCAGCGGCTTCAGCGACTCGCGGTACTCCACGCCCTCCAGGGCCGTGTCCTCGTAGCCGAGGCGGTCCGCGAGCGAGCCCTCGCCGCCGTCGTCCTCCGGTGCCGGGGAGTCCAGCGAGGAGGCCGTGTACGCGTTGCCGACCGCGAGGCCGTCGACGACGTCCTCCTCGGACACGCCCAGCACCGCGGCGAGTTCGGCCACCGTCGGGGAGCGGTCCAGCTTCTGGGAGAGCTCGTCACTCGCCTTCGTCAGCGCCAGCCGCAGCTCCTGGAGCCGGCGCGGCACACGCACCGACCACGAGGTGTCGCGGAAGAACCGCTTGATCTCGCCCACCACGGTCGGCATCGCGAACGTCGGGAACTCCACGCCGCGTTCGCAGTCGAAGCGGTCGATCGCCTTGATCAGGCCGATCGTGCCGACCTGGACGATGTCCTCCATCGGCTCGTTGCGCGAGCGGAAGCGGGCCGCCGCGTAGCGCACCAGCGGGAGGTTGAGCTCGATCAGGGTGTCCCGGACGTAGCCCCGCTCGGGGCTGTCCTCGGCGAGAGCGGCCAGCCGCAGGAACAGGGAACGGGACAGCGTGCGGGTGTCGATGGCTTCCGGGGCCGGGATCGCCGGAGCCGGCGCGGCCTCGAGGGGCGGTACGTCATCGATGGGGCCGAGTGTGCCGAGCGCATGCGGAGCCGAGTCGCTCTCCGCGAGCGTGAGCACCTTCGAGCTGCCCTGTTCTGCGGACATGCCACCCCCTTTGGGTCGCGGGACGGTCGTGGCGGACGCTCCCACTGAGGAACGCAGCCTCCACCTGAATACCGGAGCCGGAGCTTCGGCAAACGCGCTTCCCGCAGAATGTCACATGTCGGCAACGCGCTGTAGAGACATGTCGACATCTGAGACGTGGATCGCCCCTGGAAACAAGGGGCCTGACGGACCTTCGGCCAGCAAGTGGTGCGAACCCCCGGGCGAGCGATTCGCTCTTCCCGGTGACGTGTCGCTCACGCTTTCGATTGCACAGCTGTGCCGGTACGCCCTACGCCTCGATGCGGTTCGCGGACCTCAGCCGCTGGAAGCTGCGCGCGAGCAGCCGGGAGACGTGCATCTGGGAGACGCCGAGTTCGGCGCTGATCTGCGACTGGGTCAGATTGCTGTAGTAGCGCAGCAGCAGGATGCGCTGTTCCCGCTCGGGGAGCTGGACCAGCAGGTGCCGTACGAGGTCGCGGTGTTCGACGCCGTCCAGGGCCGGGTCCTCGTAGCCGAGCCGGTCGAGCAGCCCCGGCAGCCCGTCGCCCTCCTGCGCGGCCTCCAGCGACGTCGCGTGGTACGACCGTCCCGCCTCGATGCAGGACAGCACCTCCTCCTCGGAGATGCGCAGCCGCTCGGCGATCTCGCGGGTGGTCGGCGAGCGCCCGAAGGCCGTGGTCAGGTCCTCGGTCGCGCTGGTGACCTGCACCCACAACTCGTGCAGCCGGCGCGGTACGTGGACGGTGCGGACGTTGTCGCGGAAGTACCGCTTGATCTCGCCGACCACGGTGGGCATCGCGAACGTTGGGAACTGCACGCCCCGGTCCGGGTCGAAGCGGTCGATGGCGTTGATCAGGCCGATGGTGCCGACCTGGACGACGTCCTCCATCGGCTCGTTGCGGGAGCGGAACCGGGCGGCGGCGTAGCGCACGAGGGGGAGGTTGGCCTCGATGAGCGCCGTGCGTACGCGGTGGTGCTCCGGCGTACCCGGCTCGAGCTTCTTGAGTTCCCCGAACAGCACCTGCGTCAGCGCCCGGGTGTCCGCGCCCCGGCGCTTCTCCGGCGCGGGCGCGGGTGACTGGGCCGGGGTCGACGCCGACGGCTGGGCCGGTGCCTGGGCAGGGCCACGGGCCGAGGCCTCGTCCTGGGGTGGCGCAGTACTGGCCGACACGGTCACCGCCACCTCTTCGTCCTCGGTCGACTCGTCGCTCGACGCATCGGTCAATCATCCGTCAAAAGCGGTCATAGCATCACAAGACATGTGCACTGTGCGCAAGCACCGCATGACGCCGTGTTGAGGAATAAAAGAGATAAGAGGGATAATGTGCATGCGAAAGCCCCTCGCCGGCATGGCGAGGGGCGCGGGGAGAGAAGCGGGGACCGAGGCCCCGGGAGCCCGGGCCGCAGAGCTCCGGGCCCGAGACGAAGCCCCGGGCCCGGGGATCAGAACTCGTAGTCGGCGATCACCCAGGTGGCGAACTCCCGCCACAGTCCGACGCCCGCCTGGTGCTCGGGGTGCTCGGCGTAGCGGCGCAGCGCGGCCTCGTCGTCGAACGCGGAGTTGATGGCGTAGTCGTACGCGATGGGCCGGTCGCTGATGTTCCAGGCGCACTCCCAGAAGCGGATGTCCGGGATCTTGCCGTCCAGCGACTCGAAGGCCTCGACGCCCTTCTCCACGCGCGGGTCGTCGCGCCGGACGCCCTCGTTGAGTCTGAAGAGGACCAGGTGTCGGATCATGACTTCCCTCCGTTGGCGATCCACGTCATGAAGTCGCCGATGGCCTTGGCGGCGTCCGAGATGCCCTGGAACCCTATCTGGACGTAGTCGGCGGCCTTCGCCGGGTCGGTGATGATCACGTACGAGATGAAGACCACGAGTACATAGACGGCGATCTTCTTCGCATGCACCGCCACTGCGGCCTCCCCTGCTCCCCTGTGCCCTCTGAGTCCCACGCCCGGGTGGCGCCCGCCTGTCGGCCGCGAGTGTAACCGGCGGTCCGCCGCGGAGATCAACAGCAGGAAGGGCCCCGTCTTGCGACGAGGCCCTTCTTCAGCGGTAGCGGAGGGATTTGAACCCTCGGTGACTTGCGCCACACTCGCTTTCGAGGCGAGCTCCTTCGGCCGCTCGGACACGCTACCGAGGGAGACCCTACCCCAAGGGGGGCCGTGGTTTGAAATCGGATTCCCGGGCGCTGCCGGGGCGCGCGGGAGGACTCAGCAGGCGCGGAAGAAGTCCGTCAGGAGCCCGGCGCACTCCCCTGCGAGCACGCCCTCGATCACCTCGGGCCGATGGTTGAGCCGACGGTCCCGTACGACGTCCCACAGGGAGCCGGCCGCGCCCGCCTTCTCGTCGCGGGCGCCGTAGACGACGCGGTCCACGCGGGACTGCACCAGCGCGCCCGCGCACATCGTGCAGGGCTCCAGGGTGACGACCAGCGTGCAGTCGGCGAGCCGCCACTGCCCCAGCCCGGCGGCGGCCCGCCGCAGCGCGAGCACCTCGGCGTGCGCCGTCGGATCGCCGGTCGCCTCGCGCTCGTTGTGCCCGACGGCCAGCACGGTCGTGCCGTCTGCGGCCAGCACGACGGCGCCGACGGGGACGTCACCGCCCCGGCCGGCCTGCCGGGCCTCCTCCAGGGCGAGCCGCATCGCGGCACGCCAGCGGTCCCGGACCGGGTCCGGGACCCGCGCCGCCGTGTCGTCGGTGTCGTCCCCGGTCAGCGGACGGTCTCCAGCACCTCCGAGGCGCCCAGGGCCTCGGCGATCTCGCTGAGCGCGTCGCCGTCCAACGAACGCAGCTCCTTCTCGGTGACACCCAGGTCCTCCAGGATCTGCGCGTCGCCGACCGAGCCGTGCGGCACGGCCCCGACGGAACCGGAACCGGAACCGGAACCGAGACCGGTGTCCGTGTCGCCGCCGTCGGCCGCGTCGTCGTCCGCATCACCGTCCTCCGTGCCGTCGAGATCGAGGGCGTCGAGGTCGGGGGCGTCGTCCCCGGGCTCCCGGCCGAGCAGTTCGTCGGTGAGCAGGATCTCGCCGTAGCTGCTGCGGGCAGCGGCGGCGGCGTCCGAGACGTAGATACGGGGATCCTCCTCGCCGTCCACGCGGACGACGCCGAACCACCCGCTCTCCTGCTCGATCAGTACGAGCACCGTGTCCTCGTCCGGGGAGGCTTCCCGGGCCAGGTCGGCAAGGTCCGACAGGGTCTCCACATCGTCGAGCTCCGTGTCGCTCGCTTCCCACCCGTCTTCGGTGCGCGCGAGCAGTGCGGCGAAGTACACCGTGACTCTCCCACTGGTCATAGGCGTGCCGGTTGGGGTTCCCCCCGGCGGAGGTTGCGGGCGGGAGTGCTTTTCCGAGTCCCACCCACTCGGCATCGTGGCAGAAACAAGGCGCCCAGGGGACGTCTTCGGCTCCCTGTGTCCGGCAGTTTTCCCCGCAGGTCACGATCGGGTCCGTGCAGCGGGGGCCGACACGCGGGTCGCCGCCACCCGTGGGGCGTACGTGTCACTCGCCGCGACACCGGCCCCGCACATGATCTCCCCCCGGCCGCGCCGGGTCCGGTGGCGCGGCCGGGACCTCACTCCCGGGGCGGATCTACCAGCGGAACGTCCGCATGCGCATCGCGTGGCGGAGCCTGGCGGCCTTGGCCCGGCGGGGCTGCACGCGGTCGCGCAGCTCGCGCGCCTCGGCGAGGTCGCGCAGGAACCGGGCCCGGCGCTGCCGGCGTTCGGCGTCCGTCTCCGGGCCGGTCCGCTCGATCGGCGGCATCGGACCGCCCGGCGGCGCGTCCCGATCGACTCCGGGGCCGGGCCGGTCGGGCCGGTCGGGCCGGTCACGCAGGTTGGGCCCGTCGGTCCGGTTGGGCCGGTTGGGCCCGTCGGGCCGCTTCTGCCGGTCGGGCAGATCAGGAAGGTCAGGCATCGGCACACCACCCTCGTCCGTCCCTCCCACTTTCCCCCGAACGGGCCGTTTGACGCCAGCGCGTGGCGGACGGCGGGCCCGGTTACTGTTGGGGACATGCGTCTCCACGTCGTCGACCACCCCCTGGTCGCTCACAAGCTCACCACGCTGCGCGACCGGCGCACCGACTCCGCGACCTTCCGCCGGCTCGCCGACGAACTGGTCACCCTGCTGGCCTACGAGGCCACGCGGGACGTGCGCACCGAAGTGGTCGACATCAAGACCCCGGTCTCCGGGACCACCGGCGTCAAGCTGTCCCATCCGCGTCCGCTGGTCGTGCCGATCCTGCGTGCCGGGCTCGGCATGCTGGACGGCATGGTCCGGCTGCTGCCGACTGCCGAGGTCGGCTTCCTCGGCATGATCCGCAACGAGGAGACGCTCGAGGCCTCCACGTACGCCACGCGCATGCCGGAGGACCTGTCGGGGCGTCAGGTGTACGTCCTGGACCCGATGCTGGCGACCGGCGGCACGCTCGTCGCGGCGATCCAGGAGCTCATCCGGCGCGGCGCCGACGACGTGACCGCCGTGGTGCTGCTGGCAGCGCCCGAGGGCGTCGAGGTCATGGAGCGTCACCTGGCGGGCACGCCGGTGACGGTCGTGACGGCGTCCGTGGACGAGCGCCTGAACGAGCACGGCTACATCGTGCCGGGGCTCGGTGACGCGGGTGACCGGATGTACGGGGCGGCCGAGTAGGACCGCCGAGTCGGACTGCCGAGTCGGACTGCCGGGCAGGCCCGTCGAGCAGGCGTGGCAGGCGTGGCAGGCATGGCAGGCGTGGCAGGCATGAGGCGAGGGGCCGCTGGGGTTCAGCGGCCCCTCGCCTCTGCCGTTGTGGCGGTTCCGCGGTCTCCCGGGCTCAGCAGCCCTTCCGTGAATTCGTCGGCGCCGGCGCGGGGTGCGTCAGCTTCGTCAGGGCCTTCGAGGCGTCCGCCTCGGGCGTCAGCTTCTTGAAGGCGTCGCCGATGATCAGGTCCACCTCGACGCCCTTGCGGGCGGCGTCGGTGCGGGGCTCGGCGGCGGTGAGCTGTGTACCGAGCACCTGCAGCGAGGTCTTCAGGGCCGTGGTCGGTCCCAGCAGGATGCCGGTGCCCTTGACCTTCTTGTCGTACTTCTTGGACGCGTTGCCCACCTCGCCGATGCGGAAGCCGCGCTTCTTCAGTTCGTCCGCGGTCTTCTTGGCGAGGCCGGAGCGGGTCGTGGCGTTGAGGACGTTCACCTTGATCGTGCCGGGGGCGGGGAGGGCGGCCGGGACGCCGGGACTCGGGGAGGCGCTCGCCCCGGGCGGGCAGTCCTCGGCGGAACCGGCCGCGGAAGCCTTGTCGCCGCCGGTGAAGACGTCGATGAGCTGCAGCGTGCCCCAGCCGAGCAGACCCAGTGCAGCGGCACAGGCGACGGTGATCACCGCCATCCTGCGGCCCCGGCGTCGGCGCATCCGCGGGTACTTGTCCCCCGTGATCCGGTACTGGCCGCCCATGCCTGGGGGAGTCAGCATGCTCATGGGCGCAGCGTAGTGCGATCCAACGGCGATGCCTACTAGATGATCATTCGACACCGCTCAGTCCAACCCGAAAGGGCCAAGGGCCGAGCGGGTAATCGGGGCGTACGACGGCTTATGGGCGTGTACGGCGTGGGGTGTTCAGTCCAGCTCCAGGACGCGCGCGTGCAGGATCTGGCGTTGCTGGAGGGCCGCGCGGACCGCGCGGTGCAGGCCGTCCTCCAGATACAGGTCGCCCTGCCACTTCACCACGTGCGCGAAGAGGTCGCCGTAGAAGGTCGAGTCCTCGGCGAGGAGGGTTTCCAGGTCGAGCTGCTGCTTGGTCGTCACGAGCTGATCGAGGCGGACCGGGCGCGGCGCGACGTCCGCCCACTGCCGGGTGCTTTCCCGGCCGTGGTCGGGGTACGGCCGGCCGTTTCCGATGCGCTTGAAGATCACACGGAAAGCCTACCGGTCGAGACGTTCCGGGCGCAGCCATGGCGAGCGAGTGCGACGCCGAAAAGCGTCATGAAGACGGGCGAACGGGAATGCGAAGTTCGTGTGTGCGGTGCCCGTTGTGGGGCGGGTGCGCCCTCGGTCCGGCGGGCGGGCGGGTCGGAGAGGCGTGGGGGGTGCGGGGCGTGGGGCGGTGGCGTGATCCGCGGCGGGGCACGCCCCTGGTCCGGCTTCCCGGCACTCGGCGGTGGTGGCCGAGCCGAACGGCACACCTCGCACACCCCGCGCCACGTTCCCGCCTGTACGCGGGCAACGGTCCGTGTGGCCGCGGTGGTTGTGCCGCCGGGACGACGGGGGTCACCGGAGTCGCGCGAAGCCGCGAGCCCGGGGGAGGGCGGCCAGGCGGCGGCCCCGCGACGGCGGGCCGCGTGATGGCCCGTGGCGCGGACGGAGGCGGCAGCCGTCCGAGGCCGCCGGGCCGTACCCCGTACCCCCGGCCCCGTCGGCTACGTGCCGGTGGCCTTCGCCCTGGCCGCCGCCTTCACCTCCTGCTTGTGCGCGCGGACCTTCGCCAGTGACTCCGGGCCCGTGATGTCCGCGACCGAGCGGTACGACGTCGGCTCGCCGTACGCTCCCGCCGCCTCGCGCCAGCCGGACGGCCGTACGCCGAGCTGCTTGCCCAGCAGGGCGAGGAAGATCTGTGCCTTCTGCTTCCCGAACCCGGGCAGGGCTTCCAGCCGCTTCAGCAGTTCGGCGCCGCTGTCCACGGCCCGCCAGACCGCCTCGGCGTCACCGTCGTAGTGCTCGACGAGGTACTGGCACAGCTGCTGGATCCGCTTGGCCATGGAGCCCGGGTAGCGGTGCACGGCGGGTTTCTCCGACAGGAGCGCGGCGAAGGCCTCCGGGTCGTGCGCGGCGACCTCGTGCGCGTCCAGGTCGTCGGTGCCGAGCCGCTGCGCGATCGTCGACGGCCCCCTGAACGCCCACTCCATCGGAACCTGCTGGTCCAGCAGCATGCCGATCAGCGCGGCGAGCGGACTGCGTCCGAGGAGTTCGTCGGCCTCGGGGTCCTGGGCGAGGTGAAGGGTGACGTCCATGCGTCGATCATCCCGCGCCGGGCACGCGGGCGCGCGCCGGTGGGACCGCCGTACGGCGGGGCTGTGTGGTGGGGCCGTGTACCGGGGCTCGCGGCGGAGGCGTAGGCGCCCTGTGAGGGGACCGTCATGGGTCTGCGGGGCGGCCGTGCGGTTTCGCGGCGGACGGCAGCGGTCGGCGTGGGCGGAGACCGGGTGCGACCGGGCCCGGCAGCGGGAGGTCGAGCGGCACCGTACGACGCCGAGCCCGGCGACATCCGGCCGGAGCTCGGTGGGCCGCGACCTGGTGGGCCCCCGCCCGGGAGGTAGCCTTCGGCGGGTGAATCCCGACGACCTCGTCGCACACTACGGACTGGAACCGATCCCACGCGAAGGCGGCCTGTTCCGGCGCACCTGGGCCGGGCCCGAGCGGGCGGACGGCAGACCCGAGGGGTCGGCCATCGTCGTGCTGCTGACGGCGGACGAGCACTCCGCCCTGCACCGCCTCCCCACCGACGAGATCTGGCACTTCTACCTCGGAGACCCCCTGGAACTGCTCCTCCTCGCCCCCGACGGCTCGTCGCGCACGGTGGTGCTGGGCCCGGACCTGCGCGCCGGCCAGCACGTGCAGTTCACCGTCCCGGCCCGCACCTGGATGGGCGGGCGGGTCGCCGCGGACGGCGCCTGGAGCTTCCTGGGCTGCACGATGGCGCCCGGCTTCACCTACGCCGACTACGAGCACGGCGACCCGGCGGACCTCACGGCGCGTTACCCGTCCGAGGCCGCCCGGATCGTACCGCTGTGCCGCCCATGAGCAGCGGGAACACCAGGAGCAGCGTGCCTGCCGGGGGACTGCTCGGAGGGCAGGTCGCCCTCGTCACGGGCGCGAGCGGCGGCATCGGCCGGGGCGTCGCCCTGCGCTTCGCCGAGGAGGGCGCGGCCGTCGCCCTGCACTGCCGTACGGCCGTGGCGGCGGCGGACGACACGGCGGGCCGCATCCGGGAGACGGGCGGGCGGGCCGTCGTCCTGCGCGCCGACCTGACCGACGAGGACGCCTGCCGCCGCCTGGTCCACGAGGCCGCCGACTTTGGCGGCGGCCGGCTGACCGCCCTGGTCAACAACGCGGGCATCCAACCCGTCCAGGACCTCCCCGGCATGACGGCCGACGCGTGGCGCACGGTCGTCGACACCAACCTCACGAGCGTCTTCGCCTGCACCCAGGCCGCCGCCGGCCTCATGCGCGCCCAGGACGACGGGGGTTCGGTCACCCACATCGCCTCCGTCGAGGCCCACACCCCGGCCCCGGGCCACGCCCACTACAGCGCCGCGAAGGCCGCGGTCGTCATGCACGCCCGCGCGGCGGCCCTGGAGTACGGCCCGCACGGCATCCGCGTCAACACGGTCTCCCCGGGCCTCATCGACCGCGAGGGTCTGGCGCAGGCCTGGCCGGACGGCGTACGCCGCTGGCGCCGGGCAGCTCCCACAGGCCGCCTGGGCCGCCCGGAGGACGTCGCGAACGCGTGCGTGTTCCTCGCCTCCCCCCTGGCGTCCTGGGTGACGGGCCACGACCTGGTGGTGGACGGGGGAGTGTCGGCGCGCCCGCACTGGTAGCGCCGGCACTGGTAGCGCCGGCACTGGTAGCGCCGACGCGGGGGCGAGCACGGCGGCGGGGCCGAGCAGCCGCCGAGCCGGGGGCCGCGCCCTTCCGGGAGAGGCGCCCCGGATGCCGGCGCCTTCGGTGTTGCCCTCGCGGACGGGGCGGCCGGACACGAGGGCGGGGCCGCTGAGCACGGGAGCCCCCGCTTCCGTACCCCTTCCCGAGAGGCAACTGCGGGGACGGAGCCGGGGCGTGGGACGTGACGGGGTGCGGGGCGACCCGCGGAGCATGCTGCTGCTCGGTGCCGCTCTCGCCCTCCTGCTGCTCGGTGCCGCCGCCCCCGCCTCCGCGCACGCCGCGCTGCGCGCCACGAACCCCGTCGACGGAACCGTCCTCGAACGGGCGCCCCGCCACCTCACCCTGACCTTCACCGAATCCGTGGCCTTGCTGGACGACTCCTTCCGCGTCTACGGCCCCGACGGGCGCCAAGTCGTCGCGGGCGGCTCGGCCCACGCCGGCGCCCGCCCGGACACGGCGCGGGCGACGCTGCCGGGAGCGCTCGGCAGCGGTACGTACGCCGTTGCCTGGCGGGTCGTCTCGGCGGACGGCCACCCGGTGTCCGGGGCGTTCACCTTCTCCGTGGGCGCGCCCACACCCACCCCCGCGGCGATCCCCACCGCCGCCGAGAACCCGCTGACCGGGGGCCTGCACGCCGCCGCCCGCCACCTCGCCTACCTGGCCGCGGCCCTGCTGATCGGCACGGCGGCGTTCGCGGCCCTGTGCCGACCGCCGCACACCGCCCCCCTGCGGGCCCCGTTCCTGACCGGCTGGTGGGCCCTGCTGACCACGACGGTCGTCCTGCTCCTCCTGCGCGCCCCGTACGAGTCGGGAGCCTCCCCGGCCCGGGCGCTGGACCCGGCAGGCCTCGCCCGCACCGCGACGACCCGCCCGGGCCTGGCACTCGTGGCACGACTCGCCCTGCTGGTGCTCTGCGGCGCCCTGTACGTACGGCTGTCCCGGAGCCGCGACCGGCAGGTCCGTACTACTCCGCCAGTCCTCGTGACGGGCGCCGCCCTGGCGGTGGCGCTGGCCCTGACCTGGGCGGCGGCCGACCACGCCTCCGCCGGAATCCAGGTACCGGTGGCGATGCCGTCCGCGGTGCTGCACCTCCTGGCGACGGCCACCTGGCTGGGCGGCCTGACGGCCCTCCTGACCACCCTGCACCGTTCGCCGACTCCGCTCCCGGCGTCCACGGTGACCCGCTTCTCCCGCCTGGCCCTGAGCTCAGTGACGGTCCTGGTGGTCACGGGCACCTACCAGTCCTGGCGCGGCCTCGGCTCCTGGCAGGCCCTCACGGACACCCCGTACGGCCGTCTCCTGCTCGGCAAACTGGCGCTGGTGGCGCTGCTGCTGGGAGCGGCGACCCGCTCGCGCCACTGGGCGGCGAAGGGGACGGCGACGGCCGGGCACCGGGTCCCCCAACCGGCGGGAGGCCCGCCGCTGCCGACGGACACGCGGCCCGAGCCGGAACGGAACCCGGCGACGCAACCCGCCTCCGACCCCGACGAGGACGCCGCCCACCGCCGGGGCCTGCGCCGTTCGGTCCTCACCGAGGCGGCAGTGGGCGTCCTCGTCCTCCTGCTGACGGCCGCGCTGACCGGCACACAGCCGGGCCGGACGGCGGCGGAGGCTGGGGCGGAGACTGACCAGGACGGGACGACTGCGGGGAGTATGCCCGCGGCGACCGTCACCTCCGTCCCGTTCGACGTGGGCGGGGCCGGGGGGCAGGGCACCGTGCAGATCACCCTCGACCCGGGCCGGGTGGGCCGTAACCGGGTGGAAGCCGTGGTCCTGGCCCGAGACGGCGGCCCGGCCACGGTCCCCGGACTCCGCCTCACGTTCACCCTCACGTCCCGCGAGGTGGGCCCCCTCGACGCCGCCCTCACCGACCGAGGCGGCTACTGGACCACGGACACCCTCACCCTCCCCCTCCCCGGCACCTGGACGATGCGAGCGACGATCCGGGTGTCCGACCTGGACCAGGTGACGGTGACACGACGGGTCCGCATCCCGGACTGACGACGAACGGCGCTGAGCAGCGCGCATTCGAACCCGCCCCTCCTGATGCGTCGTGCGAACCGTGGGGCAGGTCAACGGGGACAGCGACGCCCCGCCACTTCTGCCGCGACCGGAGCGCCGCGCTTCCTGACCGCACCGCCGAATCGGCCAGACCCCGCTTCCACCCCCGTGCCGGCCCTGGCATCCGCCTTCCAGCCCCCCCGAACCCGGCACGCACGGGTGGGCGCCGCCCGGGCCCCGTGCTGGATCGGTGGTACTGACCCGGGTACTGCCCGGCGGCGCCGGTGCCGGCGAGCCACGGCCGGCCGCGGCCCTGCGCCACCGATGCATGTGACCGACTTCGATGCTCAGGGAGCCGGCCCGGAAGATCGAGCGCGCGATCCGGGGAGCCCCGGAAACCTCACCGTGGACAAAGACACAGGACACGGGGTGTGAGGCCAACGACGAAGGGCCCCCTGTTTCCAGGGGGCCCTTCGACATCGTGCCCGGTGAGGCACTGGCGGAGGATACGAGATTCGAACTCGTGAGGGGTTGCCCCCAACACGCTTTCCAAGCGTGCGCCCTAGGCCTCTAGGCGAATCCTCCGTCGGGAACATTACATGACGGCGGGGAGTGCTCGCGAACTCGTTCCCTGCCTGCGGGATCAGGTAAGCTGTGCGCAGCCCCTCACGCGGCGCTATCTGACTGAACTCCCCCAGGGCCGGAAGGCAGCAAGGGTAGGTTGGCTCTGGCGGGTGCGTGGGGGGCGTTCGCGTGATCCCCGCCCCGCGGCCCCGGTCCGGGCGGCCTGCCCGGGCGTTCCCCTTCTCTCGGGGACTCCGCCCTCCCTCTCCATCGGAGGCCCGGCCCTTCCTCGATCCGTCGGCGTGACCTTCCCCGCGTTCCGTGGCGGGACTCGTTGTCGGTGGGCGCCTATAACCTCGTATGCGTGTCGTCTCTCGCGCTGTACCGCCGCTATCGCCCGGAGTCGTTCGCCGAGGTCATCGGGCAGGAGCATGTCACCGACCCGTTGCAGCAGGCGCTGCGGAACAACCGGGTCAATCACGCGTACCTGTTCAGTGGTCCGCGCGGCTGCGGCAAGACGACCAGCGCGCGAATCCTGGCGCGCTGTCTGAACTGCGAGCAGGGGCCCACGCCCACCCCGTGCGGCCAGTGCCAGTCCTGCCGTGACCTCGCGCGCAACGGGCCCGGTTCCATCGACGTCATCGAGATCGACGCCGCATCGCACGGTGGTGTGGACGACGCCCGTGACCTGCGCGAAAAGGCCTTCTTCGGACCTGCGGGCAGCCGGTACAAGATCTACATCATCGACGAGGCCCACATGGTCACGTCGGCCGGTTTCAACGCCCTGCTGAAGGTCGTCGAGGAGCCTCCGGAGCATCTCAAGTTCATCTTCGCGACCACCGAGCCCGAGAAGGTCATCGGGACGATCCGGTCGCGCACGCACCACTACCCGTTCCGGCTCGTGCCGCCCGGCACCCTGCGGGAATACCTGGGCGAGGTGTGCGGGAAGGAGGAGATCCCGGTCGAGGACGGCGTCCTGCCGCTCGTCGTGCGGGCCGGCGGAGGTTCCGTGCGTGACTCGATGTCCGTCATGGACCAGTTGCTGGCCGGCGCCGGGGCGGACGGGGTGACGTACGCCATGGCGACCTCCTTGCTCGGCTACACCGACGGATCCCTGCTCGACTCCGTGGTCGAGGCCTTCGCCACCGGCGACGGCGCCGCCGCCTTCGAGGTCGTGGACCGGATCATCGAAGGCGGCAACGACCCGCGCCGCTTCGTCGCCGACCTGCTCGAGCGCCTGCGCGACCTGGTGATCCTCGCCGCCGTGCCCGACGCCGCGGACAAGGGGCTCATCGACGCCCCCGCCGACGTGATCGAGCGGATGCAGGCCCAGGCGGGCACTTTCGGCGCCGCCGAGCTGAGTCGCGCCGCCGACCTCGTCAACGAGGGCCTCACCGAGATGCGGGGCGCCAACTCCCCGCGCCTCCAGCTCGAACTCATCTGCGCCCGCGTGATGCTGCCCGCCGCCTACGGTGACGAGCGGTCCGTCATGGCGCGCCTGGACCGGATCGAGCGCGGCGTCGCCTTCTCCGGCGGAGCGGGCGCGCCCGCCATGGGGTACGTGCCCGGCCCCGACGCCCATGCGGCAGGCGCCCCTCCGGCAGCCGTCCCTCCGGCCGCGCCCGTTTCGCCCGGTGGAGGTCCCGCGGCGGCCCGAGCGGCGGTGCGTGCCGCAGGCGGGGGATCCGGTACCTCCGACCCGGCGGGGGGCACCGGGGCCGCCTCCGGCCTGGCCGGCCCTTCCGGCCCCTCCAGCCCTTCCGGTACGCCGGGGCATGTGGCCCCGGCTGCCCAGCCCCCGTCGCCCCCTGCCCCCGCCCCGGCAGCCGAGGCCTCCTCGACCGTCACGGCCTCGGCCCCGCAGCCGGACCGGGCACCAGCCGCTGAAGCAGTACCCGCCCCCGCTCCCGGCGCATGGCCCACACCGGCCGCCGCCGGCGGTGGGCGCAGGCCCGGCGGCTGGCCCACCGCGGCTCCCGCGGGCGGCGGCGGACAGTCCCCGGCACCCCCGGCTGCGACGTCGGGCGCATCCGCGGGCGCTCCCGCACCGGCAGCCCCATCCGGGTCCCCCGACCACCCCGCCCCCCCGGCAGCCTCGCAGTCCCCGGCCGCCCAGGGGCCCGCCCCCACCCCGGCCCAGGCCCCGGCCGCCGGCGGTCTCGACCCCCGCATGCTGTGGCCGAACATCCTGGAGGTCGTCAAGAACCGCCGCCGGTTCACCTGGATCCTGCTCAGCCAGAACGCCCAGGTGACCGGCTTCGACGGCACGACACTCCAGATCGGCTTCGTCAACGCCGGTGCGCGGGACAACTTCCTGAGCAGCGGCAGCGAGGACGTACTGCGGCAGGCGCTGGCCGAGCAGTTCAACGTCCAGTGGAAGATCGAGGCGATCGTCGACCCGTCCGGCGGAACAGGTGCCCCCGCCCCGCCCGGCCCTCCGGGCGGCTTCGGCGGCGGCAGCCCGAGCAGTCAGGGCGGCGGTGGCTACGGAGGCGGCGCCGCCGGTGGGTACGGCGGGGGCGGCGCGCCCGCGTCCCGCCCGGCACCCCCGCAGGCCCCGCCGCCGGCGAACCCGTCCGCGTCGTCCGCACACCAGCCCACCCCGGCACAGTCCACCGGAGTCACCGCCACCGCGCCCGCACGTGTGCCCCGGCCCTCTGCCCCGCCCCCCGTCTCGCCCGAGGACGACATTCCGGAGGACGACGACCCCGACCTCGACGAGTCGGCCCTCTCCGGGACGGAGTTGCTCGTACGCGAACTGGGCGCGACCGTCATCGAGGAGCTCTCGAACGACTGAGCTCCCCGTCGAGCTCCCGTCGTTCTCTCCACCTCGAGCCGTTCTTCCAGCCTCGCCTCCTCTGCCCCCTCCTCCCCTCCTCTCCTCCTCGCTCCGCCGCCTTCCCCCCGGGGCGCCCCCGCGGCCCAGCCAGTCCTCTCCTCCTTTCCTCCTTCACTCGACCGCTGGGGCCAGTCCTCTCCCCTTCGCTCGATCCCTGGGCTTGGAGAAACCTCCAAGCCCAGGGATCCCGGCTCCTCGGAAGCCCGCACAAAGGAAACGGCCCCGCTCCCGTTAGGCTGACCCCGTGAAGGTCCTCGTCATCGGCAGCGGTGCCCGCGAACACGCCCTGTGCCGCTCCCTGTCCCTCGACCCCGACGTCACGGCGCTGCACTGCGCCCCCGGCAACGCCGGCATCGCCGAGGTCGCCGAGCTGCACCAGGTCGACGCCCTCGACGGCGCGGCCGTGACCGCCCTGGCCAAGCGGCTGGGCGCCGGTCTGGTGGTCGTGGGTCCGGAGGCCCCGCTCGTCGCAGGGGTAGCCGACACGGTGCGCGAGGCGGGTGTCCCGGTCTTCGGCCCCTCCAGGGAGGCGGCGGAGCTGGAGGGCTCCAAGGCCTTCGCGAAGGACGTGATGGCGGCGGCCGGCGTACCCACCGCGCGCTCCTACGTCTGCACGACGCCGGACCAGGCAGCCACCGCCCTCGACGCCTTCGGCGCTCCGTACGTCGTCAAGGACGACGGGCTCGCCGCCGGCAAGGGCGTCGTCGTCACGGATGACATCGAGGCGGCCAAGGAGCACGCGGCCGCCTGCGAACGCGTCGTCATCGAGGAGTTCCTCGACGGTCCGGAGGTCTCCCTCTTCGCGGTCACCGACGGCCGGACCGTCGTCCCGCTCCAGCCCGCCCAGGACTTCAAGCGTGCTCTGGACGGCGACGAGGGCCCGAACACCGGCGGCATGGGCGCGTACTCGCCGCTGCCGTGGGCGGACCCGAAGCTGGTCGACGAGGTGCTGCAGACGGTTCTGCAGCCCACGGTCGACGAGATGAGCCGCCGCGGCACCCCGTTCTCCGGCCTGCTCTACGCCGGCCTCGCGATCACCTCGCGCGGCGTCCGCGTCATCGAGTTCAACGCCCGCTTCGGCGACCCCGAGACGCAGGTCGTCCTGGCCCGGCTGAGGACGCCGCTCGCCGGACTGCTGATGGCCGCGGCCACCGGCAACCTCGCCCACCTGGAGCCGCTGCGCTGGAGCGAGGACGCCGCGGTCACCGTGGTCGTCGCCTCGCACAACTACCCCGGCACCCCCCGCACCGGCGACCCGATCACCGGCCTGGACGAGGTGGCCGCCCAGGACGCCCCGCACGCGTACGTGCTGCACGCGGGCACCAGGCAGGACGGCGACGCGGTGGTCAGCGCCGGCGGACGCGTCCTGTCCGTGACCGCGACCGGCCAGGATCTCGCCGAGGCCCGTGAACGTGCGTACCGGGCGGTGGCCCGCGTTCGACTCGACGGCTCCCAGCACCGTACGGACATCGCGGCGAAGGCGGCGGCAACCGCCGGCGCCTGACCGGCCGCGCCCCACTCGCCGCCGAAACCGGGACGCCAAGCCGCCCCCACTCGCCGCCGAAACCGGGACGCCAAGCCGCCCCCACTCGCCGCCGAAACCGGGACGCCAAGCCGCCCCCACTCGCCGCCGAGGAGCCGGACGCCAAGCCGCCCCCACCCGACAACCCGGCAGCAACCGGCACCCCTGCCGCAGGCGATCCGCAACCCGGCAATGGCCAACCGCACGCCGGCGACCGGCGGAAACGCAGGTCCCGTACGCGCCCCCTGCCCGCTGTCCACACGGCCCCGGACTCCTGGAGACCACCTTCAGGAAGCTGGGGCCTGATCCTTGCTGTCCGTCATCCACCTTTCCCCAAAGCCATTCCATCGAGTGACCGATGCCCCATCCGGCTGACGAGGGCCGGGGCCCCAACTAGGGTGCGGCGCAAGCTCTCCGGCACATGGCTCACTGACATTGCGATGTCGGTGCCGGGTGCCACAGTGGGGAAGTGAGCACCACGAGAACGGCACCTAGCAGGAGAGAACCGAGGGCATCAGGGAGGGGTTGAGGTCCGGCGTGACCGGTTTGGGTGTGGAGGTGGGCGCGCAGGCAGCGCGCTCCCGGGCGATCGCCGTGCTGCGCGTACGCAGCCGGGCTCTGGCTGTCGCCCTGCTGCCCGCGGCTGCCGCCGTGATCCTTCTCGTCGGCGGTTCGACCGGTCATTTCACGGGCGACGGCTGGGACGCGGCCCGCCGGACGGTGACGCCGTTCGCCGTGCTGGTCCTGCTCGCCGCCGCCGGCATCGCCCTGATCGTCGCCCGGTCGCGCCCGGCCATGAGCCCGACGGTGACGATCGCCGAGAAGTCGGCCCCCGACCTGTACCGGCTGGTGCGGGAGCTCGCCGACCGTCTCGACGTTCCCGCTCCGTCCGCGATAGCGCTCACTCCGGACTGCGACAGCTGGCTGGAGGACCGCACCCACCCGGCCCACGGCCCCTCCACGAACACGCCCACGCAAGCGTCCGCGGCACCCGGCCGGGTCCCCGACGCCGACGAGCCGCACAACGTCCCTGCCGGAAGCGCCCCGGGCAGCCGGGACGACCACGACGACCCGGCCGCGGGCATCGGCGTACAGCGCCGCACCGCCACCGCCACCGCCCCCGTCCTCGTCATCGGCTCCCCCTTCCTGTGGTGGATGCGCGTCGGCGAGCTCCGCGCCGTCCTCGCCCCGGTCGTCGCCGGTACGGGGCCGTCGTCGCACCCCGACATAGCGGCGGCCCGGCGTTTCGTCCGGGGCCTGGACGCCGCGGTCGCCGTGACCTCGGCGCCCGGCCGGGGACCACTGACCCGCCCGGTGCTGGCCGGCGCCGGCTGGGTGGTCCGCCTGCTGCTGCGCGGCTGCCGCGTGCACGCCGCCGAGATGGAGCGCGGCGTCGCCATCGCCGCCGCCGAGCGTGCGCAGGCCGTGGACTACGGCCTGCGGATCGTCGCCCAGGAACAGGTCGGCCTCGCCTACGCCGGCTGGGACCGCCTGCTGACCCGGGTCGCGCTGCCCGCCTGGCGGATGGGCCGCTGGCCCTCACGGCTGGACGCGGGTGTCGTCGCGGCGCTCACCGAGCTGTCCCGGCGCGACCGCCTGGCCGAGGGTTTCGCCTCCCGGCTCGGCGAGCGCCCCGCCTGCGACCTGCTGGAAGAGCCCGGCCTGATCGACGAGGCGACCTCTCTCCTCGCCGCCCGCCTCTTCCACGGCGGTCCCGCCGAGTCCGGCCCGGACTGGTCCCCGGTGGACTGGGACGCGTATCCGGAGGAGGTGGTGGACCGCAAGTGGCGCAGCGACGCGGCCCGCCTGCACCGCGTCCTCGACACCCTGGGCATCCGCCGCGACGCCGACGCCCACACCCCCGACAGGGACGACCCGACCCTGGCCCGCGTCCTCCACCACCTCGCGGAACCGACAAGACCGTCGGCTCAGGGCCCCACCCCTGAGCCCCACCGCCCCGCCGAACCCCCCGAGCCCGCTCAGCCCGCCGAATCCGCTGAGTCCGCCGGATCAGCCGAATCCGCCGAGCGTCCCCACCGGCCCGACGAATCCGACGGCGAACACCACCGCCGGCCCGACGGCGAACACGACGCCGCACACGCCGACCGCTGCACCGCCGCACACGCCGTCGGCTACACCGTCGAACACGCCGTCGGCCACGGCCACGACGACGAATTCGTCGCCCGCTACGACGACGAGGCCGACGAGGAAGAAGACCTCCGCGACACCACCCCCCGCAGTGCCGACCTCGCCGCAGGCCTCAGTGCCGAGGTGGCCCGCGAGGAGGCGATCGCCGCCCGGACCGCCCCGCCCGCCGACGTGCCCCGGGCCGACCGGACCGGCCCGGACACCGCCCTCTGGGACGATCAGGCGCTCCCGCTGTTCCCCCTCCAGCCGCCGCGCTCCGGCCGCGAACTGCTCGCGGACCACATCACCGCGCTGGTGTGCTGCGCCGCGGTGGACACGGCGGGCGCGGTTCCGGGCCTCGACTGGCTCGACGGCCCGTCGCTCCTGGTCAACGGCGTACGCGCGACCGACCTCGGCCCCCGCGTCCTGAGCCTCGTGGAGCGGGGCGACCCGACCCCCCTGCGCTCCTGGCTGACGGACCAGGGCATACGGCCGGACAAGCCGGTACGGCTCGTCTGACGCCCGTACGACGCGACTCTGACGCGCCCGCTCACCGGCCACCGAAGCAGCCTCTCCGCCCGTCCGGCGGGGCCGCCCAACGCTCCGACACTCCTCCGGACTGCCTAGTTCCACTTTCAGCCAATCCGCGACGAATAGTGACAGCGCGCGTGCGGTATGTGATGTGCTGGGACCGATCGCGCGCAGCAGGGTGGTGTCGAGACACGACGAGCCCGCGATGACCCGGCGACCACCACCGGTGGCGTCACCGGTGGCGAGACCGGTGACGCGACCGGCCACCACCATGAAGAGGGCGGCCACGGGGGACCAGGGAGGGGAAGGCCAATGGCGTCGGACCAGATCCGCCGCTGGGAGTCGCGGGAGCCGGGAGCACGGGCGCACGCCGTGCCGGATCCCCTCGGACGGGGCACCGGCCCCACCCCCTGGCCGCGCGGCACCGAGACGTACGTCGGCGACCCCGACCGGATCGTCCCCTGGTACGTGGGGGAGACGGAGCCGGCGGACCAGGCGGCCGACGCCGACCGGACAGGACCGACGTCCCGGCACGGGACCGTCGGCGGCACCCCGCACCCGCGGGCCATCGACGGCCCCCGCTCGGCGGACGACGTGCGCCTCCAGATCAAGGGGTTCACCTCGACCGGCGCGGTCGCCCCCGGCGAGGCGATCGACTTCCACATCACGGTCGACCCGCCGCAGGAATTCGGCGTCGACGTCTACCGCATCGGCCATTACGGCGGCGACGGCGCCGAGCAGATCACCACGAGCCCCCGGCTGTCCGGCATCGTGCAGCCGGCGCCGCTCACCGCCGACCGTACGGTGTCCTGTCACCACTGGTGGCTGTCCTGGCGGCTGCAGGTGCCGTCGTACTGGAACCCCGGCGCGTACGTCGCCGTACTCACCACCGCCGACGGCCACCGCTCCCACGTGCCGTTCACCGTCCGCGACGACCGCCCGGCCGACCTGCTGCTCGTCCTGCCGGACATCACCTGGCAGGCGTACAACCGCTACCCGGACGACGGCCGCACCGGCGCGAGCATGTACCACGCCT
This sequence comes from Streptomyces sp. NPDC005925, assembly GCF_040638805.1. NCBI lineage: Bacteria > Bacillati > Actinomycetota > Actinomycetes > Kitasatosporales > Streptomycetaceae > Streptomyces > Streptomyces sp. NPDC005925. The sequence continues at coordinate 146,875 of NZ_JBEXVL010000011.1, forward strand.
GGGACGACGGGGGCCGCCTGCTCGGGGAGGCCGACGCCGCGGCGACGGTCTCCTTCGACCGCCCCTACGCGGGCTGGGGCCTGCCGCTGCACATCGGCCACGCCTACGACGTCATCCGCTGGGCCGAGCGCTACGGCTACGACCTCACCTACGCCGACGCCCGCGACCTGCACGCCGGCCGGGTCGACCCCACCCGCTACCGCGGACTGATCTTCCCCGGGCACGACGAGTACTGGTCGGTCCCCATGCGCGCCACCGCCGAGCGCGCCCGGGACCACGGCACGTCGCTGGTCTTCCTCTCCGCCGACACCATGCGCTGGCAGGTGGAGCTGAGGCCCTCGCCGTCCGGCACCCCGGACCGCCTGCTGACCTGCCGCAAGCGCAAGGGCCCCGGGAAGCCGGTGCTGTGGCGCGAGATCGACCGCCCCGAGCAGCAACTGCTGGGCATCCAGTACGCGGGCAGTGTGCCGGAGCCCCACCCGCTGATCGTCCGCAACGGCGACCACTGGCTGTGGGAGGCGACCGGCGCCCGGGAGGGCGACGAGCTCGACGGCCTGGTCGCGGGCGAGGCCGACCGCTACTTCCCGCGCACGGCGCTGCCCCCGTACGAGGAGCGGACCCTGCTCGCCCACTCCCCGTACACCGATGCGAACGGGGCCCTCCGTCACCAGGACACGTCTCTCTACCGGGCCCCGTCGGGCGCCTGGGTCTTCGCCTCCGGCACCTCCGCCTGGTCCCCGGCCCTGGACCGGCCCGGCCACGTCGACCCCCGCATCCAGCGCGCGACGGCCAACCTCCTGGACCGCATCTGCAAGCGGGACTGACCCCCGCCCCGAGCGCCGCCGAAAAGCTCGCCCGAGCGCCGCACGACGCCCGCCGGGGAACCGGAGCGCGCCCGGCCGACGACCAGGACGCGTCCGCGTTGCCGCTGATGGCGCCCCTGGCGGCGCCCGTCGCTTCGCCATACGGAAGAATCGGGGGGAGTCGTACAGAACCACGGGGAGGAACCGTGTCCGGATTCGTAGAGAAGCCCGAACCGCGTCAGGTTCCGGGCCTGGTACATCTGCACACCGGCAAGGTGCGCGACCTGTACCAGAACGAGGCGGGGGAGCTCGTCATGGTCGCGAGTGACCGCATCTCCGCCTATGACTGGGTGCTGCCCACCGAGATCCCCGACAAGGGCCGGGTCCTCACCCGGCTCTCCCTGTGGTGGTTCGACCAGCTCGCGGACCTCGTCCCGAACCACGTCCTGAGCACCGAGCTGCCGTCGGGCGCCCCCGCCGACTGGGCCGGCCGCACCCTCGTCTGCAAGTCGCTGCGGATGATCCCCGTGGAATGCGTGGCACGCGGCTACCTCACCGGCTCGGGCCTCACCGAGTACCAGGAATTCCGCACCGTCTGCGGCCTCGCCCTCCCCGAGGGGCTCGTCGACGGTTCCGAACTGCCCGCCCCGATCTTCACCCCGGCCACCAAGGCCGAGGTCGGCGAGCACGACGAGAACGTCTCCTACGAGGAGGTCGCCCGCCAGGTGGGCGCCGAGACGGCCACGCAGCTGCGCCAGGCGACGCTCGCCGTCTACTCCCGCGCCCGCGACGTCGCCCGCGAGCGCGGCCTCGTCCTCGCGGACACGAAGTTCGAGTTCGGCTTCGAGGGCGAGGAGCTGATCCTCGCGGACGAGGTCCTCACCCCGGACTCGTCCCGCTTCTGGCCGGCGGACCAGTGGGAGCCGGGGCGTGCGCAGCCCTCGTACGACAAGCAGTTCGTGCGCGACTGGCTGACCTCCGCCGCGTCCGGCTGGGACCGCGGGAGCGAGCTGCCCCCGCCGCCGCTGCCGCAGCACATCGTGGACGCGACCCGGGCGAAATACGTGGAGGCGTACGAGCGCCTGACGGGCACCACCTGGAGCTGACGCACGACCGGCACAGGTCACGGGCACGGGGCACGGGCACCCGGCTGGGGCAGGCCGGCACCGGTCCACGACGCAGGACCGGTGCCGACGGCCATCACGACGAGGGCGGCCCGCCCACCACGACGAAGGCCCCGGTCCAAGGACCGGGGCCTTCACCATCTGGAGCGGACGACGAGGTTCGAACTCGCGACCTCAACCTTGGCAAGGTTGCGCTCTACCAACTGAGCTACGTCCGCAGTGCGCGGTGGCGCGAGAGCAACTATACCCAACCTCGCTCCCGTGCGAGACGCACCGCCGTGTGACGGTTCTCCGCCCCGGGCTTCGACGCGGCCGACGACAAGCAGTTCCGTACCGTTCCCTGTGACAGCGCGGCGCGCTCGGCGATCTCCGCGACGAACGTCCCGTCGGCGGCGAATACCAGCACCTCCGTCTCCCGTGCGGTCAGCGGGGAGTCACCGGCGGAGACCGCGTCGGCCGCCCACCCCGGAACCACGGGGCGGTTCCCGGCGTGCACGGTACGGATGACCTCCGCGAGCCGCTCCGCGCTGACCGTCGTCACGACGAACCCGCGCACACCAGAGGCGAGCGCCCGCTTCAGGTGGCCGGCCGACCGCGACTGGTCACGCTCAGCACTAAGCAAGTCCGGCAGTTCCCTACGTAGCGATGTTGATGTGGCGACCTTCACACCGCCCACGCCGAGCGGGCATCTGAAGATGGGGCGGTGCAGCGGTGCGGCAGTGCGCGTTGCCACCAGGCGGCATGACACATGGCAGACGGGGCGGGAGGAGAACCCGCGGAAGAACGAGGTGATTCGCGGACGGGGGAGGATTCGCGGAACAACGAAAAGACCCCGGTCCCTGAGGGACCGGGGTCTCATTCCCGAGCGGACGACGAGGTTCGAACTCGCGACCTCAACCTTGGCAAGGTTGCGCTCTACCAACTGAGCTACGTCCGCATTGCCTCCGACCGGCTCTCACCGATCGGCGCGAGCATCATCTTACCTGATCCACAAGAGTGGTGGTGGCGATGCAGAGCGGGTGACAGGAATTGCACACTGCGCCTTCCCCCTGGAAGGGGGATGTTCTACTACTGAACTACACCCGCGCGCCCCTGAGTGAGCTGGGCCTTTCGGCCTTGCCCCTCGGCGTGCTCCAGACTCTAGCTGATCAGCGGGGGTGCTGCGCAAGTCGGTTCACGCGAGGGGCGTATGACCGGTCGTCGGTCCGGGGCTCACTGAGCGGCGGAGAAGGCCTCGTACACCTTCTTCGGGATCCGGCCGCGCGCCGGTACGTCCATCTTGTTGGCCTGGGCCCAGGCCCGTACGGCCGCCGGGTCCGGCGCGACCTCGGTCTGCCGGTACGCCTTGCCCGACCTGGACCGCTTGCGGCCGGCCGCCACGTAGGGCTCGAGGGCCCGGCGCAGGTTGACGGCGTTGGCTTCATTCAGGTCGATCTCGTACGACTTGCCGTCGAGTCCGAAGGCGATCGTCTCCGCCGCTTCCGAGCCGTCGATGTCGTCAAAGAGAGTGACCACGACCTTCTGCGCCACGAATATCGGTCCCTTCGTGCGACATCTCGTCCGTTGTGACGTGCCGGGACGTCACGGAGATGTCGACTGTTCGCCTGTTAATGGGCAGAGTATCGGCCAATGGCAATTCATTTGTACAGTGCCTGCCATTGCATTGTGAAGCCCGACTAAATCTCTCCGCGTGTCCGCAGCGCAATAGGGAACACGCCCGGATCACGGATCTTTCCAGTAACTTTTCGCGAAAACCCCTGGTCGAGACCCGATCGTGACAGCGGTCACGTAGATTCCTCCAACTCTACTCGCGTAGAAATTTTGTGCGGGTAGTCTGAAGACACACGCAGGAACCTGCTCAGCACCACAACACCGGGAGTGCCAGTGGCACGCGTCGTAGTCGACGTCATGCTCAAGCCGGAGATCCTCGACCCCCAGGGCCAGGCGGTGCAGCGCGCACTGCCGCGTCTGGGTTTCGAGGGGATCTCGGACGTACGTCAGGGAAAGCGATTCGAACTGGAAGTTGACGGGCCGGTCGACGACGCCGCGCTCGCCCGCATCCACGATCTTGCGGAATCCTTCCTCGCCAACACCGTGATCGAGGACTTCACCGTCAAGGTGGAGGAAGTCGCGGAGGCCGCGAAGTGACCGCTCGCATTGGCGTCGTCACTTTCCCCGGCAGCCTCGACGACCGTGACACGCAGCGCGCGATCCGGCTCGCCGGTGCCGAACCCGTCGCGCTCTGGCACAAGGACAAGGACCTCAAGCAGGTCGACGCCGTGGTGCTGTGCGGCGGATTCTCGTACGGCGACTATCTGCGTGCCGGTGCCATCGCCCGTTTCTCGCCCGTGATGGAGCCCCTCATCGAGCAGGCCAGGGCCGGTCTTCCGGTTCTCGGCATCTGCAACGGCTTCCAGATCCTCACCGAGGCGCACCTGCTGCCCGGCGCGATGCTCGGCAACGACCACCTTCACTTCATCTGCCGCGACCAGAAGCTGCGGGTGGAGAACGCGGAAACCGCCTGGACGACCGACTACTCGGCGGGCCAGGAGATCGACATCCCGCTGAAGAACATGGACGGCCGGTACGTCGCCGACGCGTACACCCTCGACAAGCTGGAGGCGGAGGGCCGCGTCGCCTTCCGGTACGTGGACTTCAACCCCAACGGCTCGCTCCGCGACATCGCCGGCATCAGCAACGAGGCCGGGAACGTCGTGGGCCTGATGCCGCACCCCGAGCACGCCGTGGAGCCGCTGATCGGTACGGGTCGTACCGACGGCCTCCCCTTCTTCACCTCGATCCTCAAGAAGCTGGTCAACGCATGAGCCGGACGCCTCTGGACACGGTCGAGCACGCGGCCGCGACCCCCGACGTCGAGCTGCCCTGGGCCGAACTCGGCCTGAAGAAGGACGAGTACGAGCGGGTCGTGGAGATCCTCGGCCGCCGGCCCACCGGCGCCGAGCTCGCCATGTACTCGGTCATGTGGTCCGAGCACTGCTCGTACAAGAGCAGCAAGGTCCACCTGCGCCAGTTCGGCGAGAAGGCCCCGCAGTCCGACGCCCTCCTCGTCGGCATCGGCGAGAACGCCGGTGTGGTCGACGTCGGCCAGGGCTACGCCGTCACCTTCAAGGTCGAGTCGCACAACCACCCGTCGTACGTGGAGCCCTACCAGGGCGCCGCGACCGGTGTCGGCGGCATCGTCCGCGACATCATCGCCATGGGCGCCCGGCCGGTCGCCGTGGTCGACCCGCTGCGCTTCGGCGCGGCCGACCACCCCGACACCAAGCGCGTCCTGCCGGGTGTCGTCGCCGGCATCGGCGGCTACGGCAACTGCCTGGGCCTGCCGAACATCGGCGGCGAGGTCGTCTTCGACGCCTGCTACCAGGGAAACCCACTGGTCAACGCCGGTGCGATCGGCGTCATGCGGCACGAGGACATCCACCTCGCCAAGGCGTCCGGCGCGGGCAACAAGGTCATCCTGTACGGGGCCCGCACCGGCGGCGACGGCATCGGCGGCGCCTCGATCCTGGCGAGCGAGACCTTCGACGACGCCAAGCCCTCGAAGCGTCCCGCCGTGCAGGTGGGCGACCCCTTCCAGGAGAAGCTCCTCATCGAGTGCACCCTGGAGGCCTTCCAGGAGAAGCTGGTCGTCGGCATCCAGGACCTCGGCGCGGCCGGCCTGTCCTGCGCGACGAGCGAGCTGGCGTCCAACGGCTCGGGCGGCATGCGCGTCACCCTGGACGACGTACCGCTGCGCGACTCCACGCTCTCGCCCGAGGAAATCCTCATGAGCGAGTCGCAGGAGCGCATGTGCGCGGTGGTCGAGCCCGACAAGGTCGACCGCTTCCTGGAGATCTGCGACAAGTGGGACGTCATCGCGACCGTCATCGGTGAGGTCACCGACGGCGACCGGCTGGAGATCTTCTGGCACGGCGGCAAGATCGTGGACGTCGACCCGCGCACGGTCGCCCACGACGGCCCGGTCTACGAGCGTCCGTACGCCCGCCCGGCCTGGCAGGACGCCCTCCAGGCCGACGACGCGAACAAGCTGCCGCGTCCGCAGACGTCCGAGGAACTGAGGAAGCAGGTCCTGAGCCTGGTCGCGTCCCCGAACCAGGCGTCCAAGAAGTGGATCACCTCGCAGTACGACCACTTCGTGCAGGGCAACACCGTCCTCGCGCAGCCCGAGGACTCCGGCATGATCCGCATCGACGAGGAGAGCGGCCTCGGCGTCGCCCTCGCGACGGACGGCAACGGCCGGTACGCCAAGCTCGACCCGTACGCGGGCGCACAGCTGGCCCTGGCGGAGGCGTACCGCAACGTCGCCACCACCGGCGCCAAGCCGCTCGCCGTCTCCGACTGCCTGAACTTCGGCTCGCCCGAGGACCCGGCCGTCATGTGGCAGTTCGCGGAGGCCGTCCGCGGTCTCGCCGACGGTTGCCGACAGCTCGGCACACCGGTGACCGGCGGCAACGTCTCGCTCTACAACCAGACGGGCGAGGCGGCGATCCACCCGACGCCGGTCGTCGCGGTCCTCGGCGTCATCGACGACGTCGCCCGCCGCACGCCGGTCGCCTTCCAGGAGGAGGGTCAGCTGATCTACCTCCTCGGCGACACTCGCGAGGAGTTCGGCGGCTCGGCCTGGTCGCAGGTGATCCACGACCACCTGGGCGGCCTGCCCCCGGCCGTGGACCTGGAGCGCGAGCGGCTCCTGGCCGAGATCCTGCTGTCCGCCTCCCGCGACGGCATGATCGACTCCGCGCACGACCTGTCCGACGGCGGTCTGATCCAGGCCGTGGTCGAGTCGGCGCTGCTCGGAGGCAAGGGCGCTCGCCTGATCGTCCCGGACGGCCTGGACGCGTTCACGTTCCTGCTCTCCGAGTCGGCCGGCCGAGCGATCGTCGCTGTGCCGCGCTCGGAGGAGGTCCGCTTCAACGACATGTGCGGCGCGCGGGGCCTGCCCGTCACCCGCATCGGTGTCGTGGACGGCGACACGGTCGAGGTGCAGGGCGAGTTCGCGCTCACCCTGACCGAGCTGCGCGACGCCCACGAGGGCACGATTCCGGCACTGCTGGCCTGACCGGGCCCAACCCCTGAGCCCCCGCCCGGGCCTGACCGGGCGGGGGTTCCTCGCGTCCGAACCGGGTCCTCCTGCCGGTGCCGCCGGCGACTTCGGTCGTCCGAGCGTGCGATGTCACGCGGGCACCGATGCTCTGGGGGCACGGGGAGCTCCGATTTCCGGGCGGAGTGAGGAGCGCGGCCGACGTGTCACCGCGCCCGCTCGCCGGGCGGTGCCGGTCACAGGGGGCGAGAGACCCGGCGGGTCCGGGACGGTCGACACGACGCGAGATCGACACGGGGCAGGTCAGGCCCGCACCGGCGACGCTCCTCCGCGCCTGCGTCACCGACGTCGCCCGGGGCCCCACCGCACCGGCATCGACTTTCCCCGGTCCGGTGGCCTCCGCGCCGCATAGGCTCGCCCCCATGCCCCCGGCCAGAAAACGCCTCCGCGCCTACGACCCCGTCAAGATCCGCTCCGCCGTCCTTACCCAGTTCGGGCACGTACGCGCGGCCGTGCGCACGCTGAGCCCCGAGCAGCTCGACCTGCCGACGCGCCTCGGGGACTGGACGGTCCGGGAGCTGGCCGCGCACGTGACGATGGCCGTCGGGACCGTCAGCCGGAACCTCGACCGGGACGAGCCCGCCGAGGCCGGGCTGGCCCTGCTCGACTGGCCTTTCGCCACCGCCGCCCGCGCCACCGACATCGCCGACGGCACCCGCGAACTCGCGCGGGCCAACCCCGACCTCGAAGACCTCTACGCCCGCACCGCCGACCGCCTCACCGAGCGGCTCGCCGACGCCCCCGGCACCCGCCTGCTGGCCGCCCGTACCGGCACCATGACGCTGGCCGACTACCTGGTCACCCGCACCGTCGAACTCGTCGTCCACACCGACGACCTCAACGCCGCCGTGCCCGGCCTCGACATCCCGTACGACCGCCAGGCCCTGGCCGCCTGCACCCGGCTGCTGGCCGACGCCCTCGCCGCCAAGGCACCCGGCGGCGCCACCGAGGTGCGGATTCCGCCCTACGCCGTCGTGCAGTGCGTCGAAGGGCCCCGGCACACCCGCGGCACCCCGCCGAACGTCGTCGAGACCGCCCCGCTGACCTGGGTCCGGCTCGCCACCGGCCGCCTCACCTGGGCCGACGCGGTCGCCGCGGCCGAGGTGAGCGCGAGCGGCGAGCGCGCCGACCTCTCGGAGCTGCTGCCCCTCATGGGCTGACACGCCCCCGGGCGCGCGGGGAACCGTTCCTTCGGAAGACCCGTCGAAGCGCCATGGACAGGCACAAGCAACGCATCACCCTGACAGCAGCGGCCGTGCTGGTCCCGCTCGTGGCGGCCTGCGGCAGCGAGAAGGCGGGCAGCGGATCGGTCGGGGCCGAGAAACCCCTGACCGGAGCGGTGTGGAGTGTCGACAGCGTCACCGTCGACGGCACCACGCACCGCTCCCCGGCCGACGCCCACCTCACCGTCACGGACGACGGCCGGGCCGAAGGCAGTTACGGCTGCAACACCTTCAGCGCGAAGGCCACCTTCGACGGCAGCACAGTCCGCCTCGGCGACGCCACCTCGACGGACATGGCCTGCGACAAGAAGCCCATGGCCTTCGAACGCGTCCTCGCCGCCGCCCTCACCGACGCCGAACTCGGCACCGACGTGAAGAGCGACCGCGTCGACCTGACCGGCGACCACGGCACCGTCCACCTCAGCAGGTCGCCGGACGCGAAGCTGCGCGGCACCAAGTGGATCGTCACCAGCCCCGACGCCAAGGGCGAGGCCCACCTGACCTTCGACGCGAAGAAGAGCACCGTCACCGGCCGCCTCGGCTGCAACCACGTCAACGCCAAGGCCACTGTCCGCGACGGCCGTATCACCGTAGGCGCTCCGACCACCACCCGGATGATGTGCGAAGACTCACTCATGGACACCGAGCGGGCCGTGCTGCGCGCCCTCAAGGGTCCGGTCGAGTACCGCATCGATCACCACACCCTCACGCTGACCAGCGAGAACGGCGCTTCCCTACGGGCCGTCGCCGCCCCGTGATCCACAACTGAGGGCACATCCCCAATTCGGACCAGTGGTCGACCTCGCCTACACTCGGTGGCGTGCCACGTGGTGACGGACGACTCAACCACGACCTTCTCCCCGGCGAGAAAGGCCCCCAGGACGCTTGCGGCGTCTTCGGTGTCTGGGCGCCGGGCGAAGAGGTCGCCAAGCTCACGTACTTCGGGCTTTACGCCCTCCAGCATCGGGGCCAGGAGTCCGCGGGAATCGCGGTCAGCAACGGCTCCCAGATCCTCGTCTTCAAGGACATGGGCCTGGTCTCCCAGGTCTTCGACGAGACCTCCCTCGGATCGCTCCAGGGACACATCGCGGTCGGACACGCCCGCTACTCGACCACCGGTGCCTCCGTCTGGGAGAACGCCCAGCCGACGTTCCGCGCCACCGCGCAGGGTTCGATCGCACTCGGTCACAACGGCAACCTCGTCAACACGGCGCAGCTCGCCGACCTGGTCGCCGACCTGCCCAAGGACCACTCCGGGCGCTCCACCCGGGTCGCGGCCACCAACGACACCGACCTCATCACCGCGCTCCTCGCGGGCCAGGCCGACGCCGACGGCAAGCCGCTGACCATCGAGGAGGCGGCCGGCAAGGTGCTGCCCGAGGTGCGCGGCGCCTTCAGCCTCGTCTTCATGGACGAGCACACCCTCTACGCGGCCCGCGACCCGCAGGGCATCCGCCCGCTGGTCCTCGGCCGTCTCGAGCGCGGCTGGGTGGTCGCCTCCGAGTCCGCCGCCCTCGACATCTGTGGCGCGAGCTATGTGCGCGAGATCGAGCCGGGCGAGTTCGTCGCCATCGACGAGAACGGCCTGCGCACCTCCCGATTCGCGAAAGCGAAGCCCAAGGGCTGTGTCTTCGAGTACGTCTACCTGGCCCGCCCGGACACCGACATCGCCGGCCGGAACGTGTACCTGTCCCGCGCCGAGATGGGCCGCCGCCTCGCCAAGGAGGCCCCCGTCGAGGCCGATCTGGTCATACCGACACCGGAATCCGGCACTCCCGCCGCGATCGGCTACGCGGAGGCCTCCGGCATCCCGTTCGGCGCCGGCCTGGTGAAGAACGCCTATGTGGGCCGGACCTTCATCCAGCCCTCACAGACCATTCGCCAGCTGGGCATCCGGCTGAAGCTGAACCCGCTGAAGGAAGTCATCAAGGGCAAGCGTCTGGTCGTCGTGGACGACTCCATCGTCCGCGGCAACACCCAGCGGGCCCTGGTCCGCATGCTGCGCGAGGCGGGCGCCGCCGAGGTCCACATCCGGATCTCCTCCCCGCCCGTGAAGTGGCCCTGCTTCTTCGGCATCGACTTCGCCACCCGCGCCGAGCTCATCGCCAACGGCATGACCATCGACGAGATCGGCACCAGCCTGGGCGCCGACTCGCTCGCCTACATCTCCCTCGACGGCATGATCGAGGCGACCACCATCGCCAAGCCGAACCTGTGCCGCGCCTGCTTCGACGGCGAGTACCCGATGGAACTCCCCGACCCCGAGCTGCTCGGCAAGCAGCTGCTGGAGACGGAGCTGGCCGCGGGCCCGGCCGCCACGGCCGCCGCCGACGCGATCCGCCGCCCGTAGCGGCCCGCACTACCTGCTGTACGACACGAAGGTTCTCATTAGCCATGTCTGAGACAACTGGTGCCAGCTACGCAGCCGCGGGCGTCGACATCGAAGCGGGCGACCGCGCCGTCGAGCTCATGAAGGAGTGGGTGAAGAAGACGCAGCGCCCCGAGGTCCTCGGCGGCCTCGGCGGCTTCGCCGGCCTCTTCGACGCCTCCGCCCTGAAGAACTACGAGCGCCCGCTGCTCGCCTCCGCCACCGACGGCGTCGGCACCAAGGTGGACGTCGCCCGCCGCATGGGCGTCTACGACACGATCGGCCACGACCTGGTCGCCATGGTCATGGACGACATCGTGGTGTGCGGCGCCGAGCCGCTGTTCATGACCGATTACATCTGCGTCGGCAAGGTGCACCCCGAGCGCGTCGCCGCCGTCGTCAAGGGCATCGCCGAGGGCTGCGTGCTCGCCGGCTGCGCCCTGGTCGGCGGAGAGACGGCCGAACACCCCGGCCTGCTCGGCCCGGACGACTTCGATGTCGCGGGCGCCGGCACGGGCGTGGTCGAAGCCGACCGCCTGCTCGGCGCGGATCGTATCCGTACGGGTGATTCGGTGATCGCCATGGCGTCCTCCGGCCTTCATTCCAACGGGTACTCGCTCGTCCGGCACGTCCTGCTGGACCAGGCCGGCATGGCACTCGACCGCCACGTGGACGACCTCGGCCGCACCCTCGGCGAGGAACTGCTGGTGCCGACGAAGATCTACTCGCTGGACTGCCTGGCCCTGATGCGCACCACCGAAGTGCACGCTTTCAGCCACGTCACCGGCGGCGGTCTGGCGGCCAACCTGGCCCGCGTGATCCCGGACGGCCTGCACGCGGTCGTGGACCGCTCCACCTGGACCCCGGCGCCGATCTTCGGCCTTGTCGGCCGGACCGGCTCTGTCGAGCGCCTGGAGCTGGAGAAGACGCTGAACATGGGCGTCGGCATGATCGCGATCGTCCCGGAGGAGTCCACGGACGTGGCCCTGGCGACCCTGGCCGACCGCGGCGTGGACGCCTGGGTGGCCGGCGAGATCACCGACCGCGGCGACCACGCCACGGGCGCGGCGATGACCGGTGACTACGCGGGCTGAGCGGTGGCGGCTGCCCTCGCGCCTCACGCGTCCACATCTCACGCGTCCTTGTATCCGCCCTTCACGCACCGCCCGTGGCGCGAAGGGCGTGCGGGCAGCACAGAGCCCGGTCGGTGACCGAAGTCACCGACCGGGCGGATGCTCAGTGCAAGGTCAAGCGCCGCGACGCTGCTGCGGGGACTGGCCGTCCTCGTCCTCGTCGTCGTCCTCGTAGAGGTCGGCGTACTTTGCGTACAGGTCGTCGTCTTGCTCATCGTCCTCGAACCGTTCGCCGCCATTCGGCGACGCGTTCGCAGTCGATGCGCCCAGCTCCTCGGCCAGGCGTGCGAGATCAGTCCCACCGCTGTTGTACTTCAGCTGGCGGGCGACCTTCGTCTGCTTGGCCTTGGCCCGGCCGCGCCCCATGGCTCGACCCCCTCAACGACGGGGCTCGACGGCCCCAGAGTCTTGACACGCGTTCATGATCCGGAACGGACTCTCCGTGGAGAGGCCGGTCCGTAGGGCTTCCACGGTACCTGAGCCCGCGCCCATACGGTACGTCGCCCGCAGGACGTCGCCGCGCCCGGGACCTTCGAGGAGCCCTGTCCTCGCTGGTCAACCGCGATTTTAACCACTTATCGGCAGTCGACCCGCCGGGAAAGGTGAGAGTTCTCTCCAACCGGCCCCCGGCGGGTACCGCTCACACCCGGGCAGACCCGGGTGTGAGGAGGACGATCAGCGTGTCGCGCGGGCCTCCGCCATGCGCTGCTCGGCGATCCGGTCGGCCGCCGCGGCCGGCGGAATCCCATCCGTCTTCGCACGTGCGAATATGGCGAGCGTGGTGTCGTAGATCTTCGCCGCCTTCGCCCTGCACCGCTCGAAGTCGAAGCCGTGCAGCTCGTCGGCGACCTGGATGACACCGCCGGCGTTCACCACGTAGTCCGGCGCGTAGAGGATCCCGCGGTCCGCGAGGTCCTTCTCGACGCCCGGGTGGGCGAGCTGGTTGTTGGCCGCGCCGCACACCACCCTGGCGGTCAGCACCGGCACGGTCTCGTCGTTCAGAGCGCCGCCCAGCGCGCACGGGGCGTAGATGTCGAGGTCCTCGACACGGATCAGCGCGTCGGTGCCGGCGACGGAGCGCACCCCGGGGTGCCGCTCGACGATGCGCCGCACGGCGTCCTCCCGGACGTCCGTGATCACGACGTGCGCGCCCTCGGACATCAGGTGCTCGACCAGGTGGTGCCCGACCTTGCCGACACCTGCGACACCGACGGTCCGGTCACGAAGCGAGGGGTCGCCCCACAGGTGCTGGGCGGAGGCCCGCATGCCCTGGTAGACGCCGAACGCCGTGAGGACGGAGGAGTCGCCGGCGCCGCCGTTCTCGGGGGAGCGGCCCGTGGTCCAGCGGCATTCCCGGGCCACCACGTCCATGTCGGCGACGTACGTGCCGACGTCGCACGCGGTGACGTAGCGGCCCCCGAGGGAGGCGACGCAGCGGCCGTACGCGAGGAGCAGTTCCTCGGTCTTGATCCGCTCCGGGTCGCCGATGATCACAGCTTTGCCGCCGCCGTGGTCGAGACCGGCCATGGCGTTCTTGTACGACATGCCGCGCGCGAGGTTCAGGGCGTCGGCTACGGCCTCTTCCTCACTCGCGTACGGGTAGAAGCGCGTACCGCCGAGGGCGGGGCCCAGTGCGGTGGAGTGGATGGCGACGACTGCTTTGAGGCCACTGGCGCGGTCCTGGCAGAGCACGACTTGCTCATGACCCCCCTGGTCCGAGTGGAACAGGGTGTGCAGGACGCCGTCGGTTACGTCGGTCACTGTGGTGACTCCTGAGTAAATAGCGGCGGGGGGTAAAGCCCCCGTACGGGTGGCGGGCGCTGTGAGCATGAGATTAGAGCCTGGTGCGCCCGTGGGTCCCACAGTGCTCAGGATCACGTCCGCGTGGGGTACCGGCGTGCGACCATTTGCATAGTTTTCATGCGAGATCGTGAGGGGAATCTGCAGTTTTTCCCATCGGAGGGCGGGGGAGGGAGCAGGCGTGCCCAAGGTGTCCTCGGTGACCGTCCCGTACGCGGCGTACCTCCGCGTGTACGAGCCTTTGGCCGCATTCCCGGAGCCGGAGCGCGGGCACTGGGCGCGCTATGCGCGCCGCCCCCACCGCCCCACGTACCAGGACGAACTGCGCCGCTCGCTGGCCGACCTGCTGCCCACACCGCCCGTCCCGGTGCCGGTGCACGAGAGCGGGGACGCGTTCGTCATCGAGGCCGACGGGGTGGTCTGCGTCTGCCCCTGGCGCACCCGGCTGCGCGGCTGGCAGGCACTCCCGCAGGTCGCCGCGGAGCTTTCGCAGCCCGTCCTGGACGCGGTGCTGCCCCCGGTCCTGCGCCGCGAGGCCGCACAGGACTACGAGCGCTGGCTGGCCCGCAACCCCGACGCGCGCCCCTGGATCCGCACGGCCACCTGGCAGGTGCCGATCAACTGGTTCGTGCTGGTCGAGGACGGCGAGCGCGAGTACGAGAAAGGATCGGGCGCGCGTGAGGGAAGTGCGCCCCTGCTGCGCTACCGCACGCCCATGGTGCAGGCCCGGCGTCGGGTCGCGCGCGGACTGCGCGCCCTGAAGGACGCGATCGAGGAGGGGCCGCTCATCGACGGCCTCCTGGACGTCGGGCGCTGGCTGGAGGAGTTCCACCCCCGGTCCTTCGTGGAGCTGGACTACGGCGGCCTGGTGCACGCCCTGCGGGCGGATGAGCTGGAGGACGACCACTCGGCGGCCGACGTGGCCGAGGGCATCGACGCGCTGCGGCGCGGTGACGGGGGAGCGGCGGCCGAGGCGTACGGGCGGCTCGTGGAGCGGTGGCGGGCCGTGCGGGACCTGCGGTCCGCGAACTGACGTTTGACGGGGCGCCCGTCTTGGGGTTTTGTCTTCGCACTGAGGTGCGCATCCAGCCCGAGTCGAGTCTGCCCTGAAGGGTCGTCAGTACGGTCTTCATGACGGACGTAGGTCCCGATCCGGGCGTATGTGTCAACTGCGTCAAGCGTGACGGACTGCACTAACGCGGCCCTTGCGCCCCTTGCCCACCCTCATGCCAAAATAGGACAAGGAGTCCGCAAGGACTCTGTTCGCCCAACTCTGTTGTGGAGTGGGGGGAATCTCGGCATTGCACGACTCTGGGCGCCCGGTGCCTCCTGATCGTCCTGTGACTGATCGTCACAGTGACGTGACTGTCCGCTATGGCATAGTCCATCGGCTTCCGTCGCTGATGAACACCTGGGGGGGCAATTCCATCGGTTTGGCCGAGGCGGCTGGACAGATGGTGTAGTTGTAGTGCCGAGGACAAGCCGTTCGTCCTATAACCGACTCGACCCGCGTCCGCCATTTCGGGCAACGTGGGTCAAGGTGCAGAATTTAGAGGAAAGAACCGAGAAGGTTCGGTTCTCCCGAGGAGGCCGCTCATGACCGCTCGCACCCCTGATGCCGAGCCGCTGCTGACCCCGGCTGAGGTCGCCACGATGTTCCGCGTCGACCCCAAGACGGTCACGCGGTGGGCGAAGGCCGGCAAGCTCACGTCGATCCGCACGCTCGGCGGACACCGCCGTTACCGCGAGGCCGAGGTCCGCGCTCTGCTCGCGGGTATCCCGCAACAGCGCACCGAGGCCTGAACAACCGCATAACCAGGCAGAACGTCACGTTCCCCCAATGTGCCGAGACGCCTGAAACACCGCACCACACGATGCGGGGACTGCCCCAACGGCCCCCACGCCCAAGCAGCCCGGAGTTCTCCGGGTGAGCAGCAGGAAGCGTCGTCGATCGCGCTGGACTCCGCCGGGTCCAGCGCGGTTTTTTTTGTGCCCTTCGGGGGCCGCCGACGGCCGTTCTGTGAGCGGGGTTGTCGGGGTCTGGGGAGAGGTGTCGGAACCTCTGTGAGAGGGCTGGGAGGAGAGTGCAATTGTACATATTAAATTGACCTGTTGTAGGTGAGGGGTAAGTTCAGGGCCCATCAAAAATCATGCAGTGACACCCGTCACGTGCTGAGAGGCTTGTGACCCTTGGCACGTGTGAGCTAATGGAACACGCCATTCCACCGCCCGCCGCCGGGACGGGAGTTGACGCCGCCGAGGCTCACGCGGGCGAGGGGCTCTCGTCCTCCGCCGCTGCCTCCTGGCCCTCCGTGTCCGCCGACGGGGCCGCGTCCATCGCCAGTCTCAGGAGGCGGTGGCAGATGGGGCAGCGGCGGGTGACGTGACCGTAGGAGGAAGCGGCCGACAAATGCGCGCGGAGCAGGGCTCGCGTCTCGTGCCTGGCCGATGCCGCCATACGCCACCTCCGGCGGGCCCACGGAAGGACCCTGCCTCATTGGGGTACCGAGCCGTTGAGAGACCGTCAAGACGGCGCGAGGGCGGAAGGGTGAACCGGTGAGGAATCCGCGGCGAAGGGCCGCGGTGAACCGCAGGAGCCCCGCGCGGCACCGGCAGGGCTCAGCGGGACGTCGACAGGGCCTCGCGCGTCACCACGGGCGGGAAAGGCGCCCGGAGGGACCGGTCCTCAAGCGCACCGGGGCATGCAGAAGGGCCCGGGTCTCGCGACCCGGGCCCTTCTCTCTTGCGGTCCTGACGGGATTTGAACCCGCGGCCTCCACCTTGACAGGGTGGCGAGCACTCCAAACTGCTCCACAGGACCAGGTTTCGCAGGGCGATTCGTGCGTTGCGCTGCGAGAAGGACTGTACAGGAGTGCGCGCCTCCTGGTCGAACTCACCCACCGTGCAGGGGCCGTTACGGTGAGGCCGCGTCGATCGCCTTCACGATCCGTTTGTCCGACACGGGGTACGCCGTGCCGAGCGCGTGGGCGAAATAGCTGACCCGGAGCTCCTCGATCATCCAGCGGATGTCCAGGACCTGCCGCGGCACCGGCCGGCCCTGCGGCAACTGCTCCAGCAGCCAGGCGTACTCGTCCTGCATCTCGTGCACCTTGGCCATGCGCGTGGTGTCCCGCTGCGCGTTCGTGGGCATCTGCTGCAGCCGTCGGTCCGCAGCGACCAGATAGCGCATCAGGTCGGGCAGGCGCCGCACCCCCGCCTCCGTCACGAAGCCGGGCTTCACAAGGCCGTCCAGCTGCCTGCGTACGTCCTGGAGGTTCGGCAGCAGCGCGGGGCTCCGGGCGGCCTTCAGACGGCGCTCGCAGGACTGCCAGGCGGCCAGCACCTGCTGTACCTGACCCACCGTCCGGACCGTCGTGTCGACGATCTCGGCACGGACCTTGTCGTACAGGGTGCGGTACGACCCCTCGTCCCACGCCGGCCCGCCGAAGTCGGCGATCAGCTTGTCCGCCGCCGCCATGGCGCAGTCGTCGAACAGCGCCTGGACGGAACCGTGCGGATTCGCGGACAAGGCCAGCTTTTGAGGATTGGTCAGCTTTTCGGACGCGAACTTCGCAGGGTTGACCGGAATGGTGCGCAGGATCAGCCGGCGCGTGCCGCGCCACATCGCCTGCGCCTGCCCGGCCTCCGTGTCGAAGAGCCGTACGGAGACGGTGTCACCGTCGTCCACCAGGGCCGGGTAGGCCTTCACCGGCTGTCCGGCGCGGCGCGTCTCGAAGACACGGCTCAGCGTGCCGATCGTCCAGTCCGTCAGGCCGGTGCGCTCCAGGGACTCGCCGCCCTGCCGCTCGGCGGTCGCGGCGGCGGCCCGGGAGATGGCTTTCCGGGCCCTCGGACGCAGCGTCAGCCGCAGCGCCTCCAGGTCCTTGTCCTCGGCCAGCTTGCGACGCCGTTCGTCGATGATCCGGAACGTGATCCTGAGATGGTCGGGGACCTTGTCCCAGTCGAAGTCGTCCGCCCCGAACGGCACCCCCACCATGCGCTTCAGCTCGCGCGCCATGGTCAGCGTCAGCGGCTCCTGGAGGGGGACGGCCGTGTCCAGGAAACGCTTCGCGAAGTCCGGCGCGGGCACGTAGTTGCGGCGGATCGGCTTCGGCAGGGAACGGATCAGCTCGGTGACCACTTCGTGCCGCAGGCCCGGGATCTGCCAGTCGAAGCCCTCGTCCGTGACCTGATTGAGCACCTGCAGCGGGATGTGCACGGTCACGCCGTCCGCGTCCGCGCCCGGCTCGAACTGGTACGTCACCCGGAACGTGAGCCGGCCCTGCCGCCAGGAGTCCGGATAGTCGTCCTTGCTGACCGCGCCCGCCCGCTCGTTGATGAGCATCTCGCGCTCGAAGTCGAGGAAGTCGGGCTGCTCGTGCCGCTTGTGCTTCCACCACGAGTCGAAGTGCGCGCCGGACACCACGTGGTCGGGGATCCGCTGCTCGTAGAAGTCGAACAGCGTCTCGTCGTCCACCAGGATGTCCCGGCGCCGTGCCCGGTGCTCCAGCTCCTCGACCTCGGTGAGGAGCCGGCGGTTGTCGGTGAAGAACTTGTGGTGCGTACGCCAGTCGCCCTCCACGAGCGCGTTGCGGATGAACAGCTCGCGGCTGGCCTCCGGGTCGATCCGCCCATAGTTCACCTTCCGCTGCGCCACGATCGGCACGCCGTACAGCGTGACCTTCTCGTACGCCATCACCGCGGCCTGGTCCTTCTCCCAGTGCGGTTCGCTGTACGTCCGCTTCAGCAGGTGCTCGGCGAGCGGCTCGACCCACTCCGGCTCGATCCTCGCGTTGACGCGCGCCCAGAGCCGGGACGTCTCGACGAGCTCGGCGCTCATCACGAACCGCGGCGGCTTCTTGAACAGCGCCGAGCCCGGGAAGATCGCGAACTTGGCGTTGCGGGCGCCGATGTACTCGTTGCGCCCGCTGTCCTTGCGCCCGCCCGGCCCGGAGTCCTTGGACTCCTTCACGTCCTTCATGCCGATGTGGGACAGCAGACCGGCGAGGAGGGAGACGTGGATGCGCTCGGCGGGGGCATCGTCGTCGTTGAGGTGGATGCCCATCTGCTTGGCGACCGTGCGCAGCTGCGCGTAGATGTCCTGCCACTCGCGGATGCGCAGGAAGTTCAGGTACTCCTGCTTGCACATCCGCCGGAAGGAGCTCGACCCCCGCTCCTTCTGCTGCTCACGGATGTAGCGCCACAGGTTGAGGTAGGCGAGGAAGTCACTGGTCTCGTCCTTGAAACGGGCGTGCTGCTGGTCGGCCTGCGCCTGCTTGTCGGCGGGACGTTCGCGCGGGTCCTGGATGGACAGGGCGGCCGCGACGACCATGACCTCGCGGACACAGCCGTTCCGGTCGGCCTCCAGCACCATCCGCGCCAGCCGGGGGTCGACGGGCAGCTGGGCCAGCTTGCGGCCGGTGTCCGTGAGCCGTTTGCGCGGGTCCTTCTGCGCCGGGTCGAGGGCGCCGAGCTCCTGGAGCAACTGCACACCGTCGCGGATGTTGCGGTGGTCCGGCGGGTCGATGAACGGGAACTTCTCGATCTCGCCGAGGCCGGCCGCGGTCATCTGCAGGATGACTGACGCCAGGTTCGTCCGCAGGATCTCCGCGTCCGTGAACTCCGGGCGGGACAGGAAGTCGTCCTCGCTGTAGAGACGGATGCAGATGCCGTCGGACGTACGGCCGCAGCGACCCTTGCGCTGGTTGGCGCTGGCCTGCGAAATCGCCTCGATCGGCAGCCGCTGCACCTTGGTGCGGTGGCTGTAGCGGGAGATACGGGCGAAGCCCGGGTCGATGACGTACTTGATGCCGGGGACGGTCAGGGACGTCTCGGCGACGTTCGTGGCGAGTACGATCCTGCGTCCGCCGTGCTGCTGGAAGACGCGGTGCTGCTCGGCGTGCGACAGCCGGGCGTACAGCGGGAGCACCTCGGTGAACCGGTAGTTCTTCTTGGTGAGCGCGTCCGCCGTGTCGCGGATCTCCCGCTCACCGGACAGGAACACCAGGACGTCGCCGGGCCCTTCCGCCATCAGCTCCTCGACGGCGTCCGTGATCGCCGTGATCTGGTCGCGGTCGGCGTCGTCGGAGTCCTCCTCGAGCAGCGGGCGGTACCGCACCTCCACCGGGTACGTCCGACCGCTGACCTCGATGATCGGGGCGTCCCCGAAGTGCCGCGAGAAGCGCTCCGGATCGATGGTCGCCGACGTGATGACGACCTTGAGGTCGGGCCGCTTCGGCAGCAGCTGCGCCAGATACCCGAGCAGGAAGTCGATGTTGAGGGACCGTTCGTGCGCCTCGTCGATGATGATCGTGTCGTAGGCGCGCAGCTCGCGGTCGGTCTGGATCTCGGCGAGCAGGATGCCGTCCGTCATCAGTTTGACGAACGTGGCGTCCGGGTTCACCTGGTCGGTGAACCGCACCTTCCAGCCGACGGCCTCCCCCAGTGGGGTGTCCAGCTCCTCCGCCACGCGCTCGGCGACCGTGCGGGCGGCGATCCTGCGCGGCTGGGTGTGCCCGATCATGCCGCGCACGCCGCGCCCCAGCTCCAGGCAGATCTTCGGAATCTGCGTGGTCTTGCCGGACCCGGTCTCACCGGCCACGATCACGACCTGGTGATCACGGACGGCCTCCGCGATCACGTCCTTCTTCTGGCTGACCGGCAGCTGTTCGGGATACGTGATCCGGGGGAGGCGGGCGCGCCGCTCCGCCATCCGTTGCCCGGCCCTGTCGACCTCGGCCTCGATCTCGGCGAGAACGGCGGCACGGGCCTCCGGCTTACGGATCTTGCGGGCACCCTCGAGCCTGCGCCCGAGCCGGTGCGCGTCACGCAGCGACAACTCGGACAGACGGGGGGCGAGGGCGCCGAGGGCGGGGGCAGGGTGCGTAGACATACGGATTCCAGGATCTCATCCCGGCGAAAAACGTGGCGAACGCTTTTGTGAGGGCCTCGCGTCGGGAGGCGGGCGGGCCCGCTCGGGCCACCGTGCTCACCGGGTTTGCCGGACTGCAGGGCACAACCAAAACCCCCGCCGATGATCTCGACGGGGGTTGTTGTGGCTGGGGCCGGGGTCGAACCGGCGACCTTCCGCTTTTCAGGCGGACGCTCGTACCAACTGAGCTACCCAGCCACGAGGTTTCACGTGAAACCTCAGCGGTCCTGACGGGATTTGAACCCGCGGCCTCCACCTTGACAGGGTGGCGAGCACTCCAAACTGCTCCACAGGACCAAGCGTGTTGTACGACAGTGTCGCACAGCGTACTGCGTGCCCCCAACGGGATTCGAACCCGTGCTACCGCCTTGAAAGGGCGGCGTCCTAGGCCGCTAGACGATGAGGGCTATCGGCCCGCCTGGGCGCTTCTCAGCGCGTCGGGGACGTGAGAAGCATATGGGATGGCGGGACCTATCGCCAAAACGGTTTACGGGCTCGTCGCCGCCGGGGCCGGCGCCCGGCCTGCGGCGGGTTTCGCAGCGGGACCGGAGGCGGGACCGGGGGAGGGGGTGCCGGGTGATGGCGTGCCCGGTGACGGCGTCGCTCCCGGCTGGTTCTCCTTCGGCAGATGGCGGCTGACCTCGGCCGCCGACTCGCCGAGCCCGCCGAGCCTGATCTCGTCCCAGGCCTGGAGGCGGTGCGAGTCGCGGTCGACGTAGAGGATCGACGCCTGCACGGGGTCCGGGTACTTGCCTTCGACGGCGCGCAGCCCGCTGCCGCCCGTGGAGCCCTCGACGCGCAGCCGGGTGCCGTACTTCATGACCTCCATCCTTTCGTGGTGGACATGGCCGGCCAGCACCAGCGGCACCTCCCCGTCCACCCCGCGGGCGGCCTCCGGTTCGTGGGTGACGGCGATGTCCGCCGGTTTGGCGGCGGCGCGCAGGTCGCGCAGCGCGGAGGCGAGGCGGGCGCCGGCGATCTCCTGCACCCGGCCGCCGCCGGGCCCGGCCGAGCGGTCCGGGGTGAACTGGGGGTCGCCGATGCCGGCGAAGCGCAGACCGGCGACGGACGTCGACCGGCCCTCGTCCAGGACGTGCACGTTCTTCAGGCCGCGCAGGTAGCGCTGGGTGATCATCGAGTCGTGGTTGCCGCGCACCCAGACGTAGGGGGCGTCCAGGTCCTCGATGGGGTCCAGGAAGCCGTTCTCGGCGGCCGTGCCGTGGTCCATGGTGTCGCCGGAGTCCACGATCACGTCAACCTGGTACTGCTTCACCAGCGAGGCGATGATCTTCCAGCTCGCCGGGTTGAGGTGGATGTCCGACACGTGCAGCACCCGGATCGTCGTCGGGTCGGGCCGGTAGGCGGGCAGCGTGGACGTGACGTCGTAGAGCTTGGTCACGTTCGTCACCAGGCGGGCCAGTTCCTGCTGGTAGACGTCGAACTCGGTGACGATGCTGCGTGCGTCGCCGACCAGGGACGGGGCGGAGGACAGCAGCCCGGAGAACTTCGGTTCCAGGACCGAGTCGGGGTGCCAGGTGGCGTACGCGGTGCCGCCCGATGCGGCCAGCAGGGTGAGGGCGAGGCCGCCGGCGGCGAGGGCGCGGCGCGGGCGCCGGTAGACGGCGAGCCCGAGGGCGGTGGCGCCGGCGACGACGGCGACGCCGGAGCGGACGGCCAGGTCCAGGGTGCCGTGCGCGATGTCGCGGGTGACCTCCTCCTGGAGTCCGGAGATGCGCTCGGGATGGTCGACCAGGGCCTGGGAGCGGGCCGGGTCGAGCTGGTCGACGTTGACGTCCAGGCGGACGGGCGCGGTGTGACTGTCGAGCTGCAGGGCGCCCAGCGGTGAGACGTTGATCTTCGTGCCGCCCGTGAGGGAGGGGCGCAGGGTCATCGTCGTGTCCATGGGTCCCACCGGGGCTCGGACGTCGCCCACGATCAGCAGGCCGAGCCAGGCGCCGAGCAGGACGACGGCGACGAGGCCGAGCGCGTGGGCCCACGGGTGGGGCCGGCGGACGAGTTCGACGGTCGCGGGCGCCTGGCGGGCACGGTAGCGGCGTACGAGGGCGCGCGGGAGACCGGCGAGTCGGTGCGGGAGCTTCTGGGCGGCGGCGGGGACGCGGGCCATTGATCCCGTATGCCCAAGTAGTGCGTCGGATATGCGGGCGTCCGCGACTCTCGCCCGGGCGTGACGTGCCCGACAATGGGCGGTGTGCTGGAGATGACGCGTGAGGAGTTCGAGGAACTGGTCGCGGAGGCGCTCGACCGGATTCCGCCGGAGTTGACCCGTCTGATGGACAACGTCGCGGTGTTCGTCGAGGACGAGCCGCCCGCCGACGACCCCGAGCTGCTCGGGCTGTACGAGGGGACTCCGCTGACCGAGCGCGGCGAGTGGTACGCGGGTGTGCTGCCCGACCGGATCACGGTCTACCGGGGACCGACGCTGCGGCTGTGCGCGTCGCGGGAGGAGGTCGTCGAGGAGACCGAGGTGACCGTGGTGCACGAGATCGCGCATCACTTCGGTATCGACGACGAGCGGCTGCACGCCCTGGGATACGGCTGACGGGCGGGTCGAAGAGCAGGTGGGGAGCGGGTCGACCGGCTGACGGCTCGTCGGGATCGCCGGCAGGCGGGTGTCCTTCCGGGAGCCCGGCGGCGGATTGCCGTGCTCGGCGCGTGTCTTCTTGTGGGCCAGGGGAGTTGGGCAGGTTGACTCCTCTCCCGTCCCCCGGAGGTCGCTTCCCGTGCGCCCCTTGTACCTCTCCGTCCGTGTGGCCACCGCGGTCCTGGCCGTTGCCGCTGTCGCCGGCTGCATGAGCGTGGGCGGTGACCAGGGCGAGCGCGCCAAGCCGTCGCACTCCGTGAAACAGGAGGGCGGTGAGGTGCCCGACGGAGGGACGGCCGTGGGCGGGGCCTACGGACACCGGCCGACGGGCGACGGAGGAGAAGCGGACACCGGCGGGACCGGCGCGAAGAGCGGCCGGGCGAAGGGCGAGGACGGGGCGGCTGCGGCGTCTCCCGGGGCCTCGCCGTCCGCCGGTCCGAGCCGGTCCGCTCCCGCGCCGGGCGGTGCGGGTGGGCCCGACGGATCCACGCCGCCCCGCGACGACGACCCCACCCCGAGCAACACGCCCGAGCCGCAGCCCACGCCGACGAAGGAGCCGTCGGTCTCGCCGACACCCGAGCCGACGATGGCCGAACCGTCCTCGTCGGCGCACGAGCCGCAGGGCTCGCAGGTGCGCTACCAGGAACCGTCGCCGGAAGCGGGGGCGCCGGTCTAGAACCCTGGCCGACGGGCTCCCGTCCGCCGCCCGACGGACCGCCGCCGTCCCGGTCTCGCGGCGCCCGACGCGGCAGGTGTACCCCGTAGGAGGGACCGGCAGGAGCTCAATTTGCTTTCGGGGGCCCGGGGTGCGTATGGTGGCAGATCGTTTGATCCTATTTGCCCGGCGCCAACGCAGAGCGCGCCGTGTGGCGCGTACTCTCCTTTGCCGTGGCTGACCGCATCGAGGCGGTCGAATTGCGATTCACGGAGTTGACGGGCGCGTGCCGACGAGACTCCGGAAGGTTTCGCATTCGCATGTCCATCACCAGTTCTGATCACGTCGTCATGCCCGAGAACGAGGGCATCGACACCACCGAGGACACCACCACCGAGCCCACCTTCGCCGACCTCGGCCTCCCCGAGGGCATCGTGCGCAAGCTCGCGCAGAACGGCGTGACCTCCCCCTTCCCGATCCAGGCCGCGACCATCCCGGACGCCCTGGCCGGCAAGGACATCCTCGGCCGTGGCCGCACCGGCTCCGGCAAGACCCTCTCCTTCGGTCTGCCGGCGCTGGCGACGCTGGCCGGCGGACGCACCGAGAAGCACAAGCCGCGCGCCGTCATCCTGACGCCGACGCGTGAGCTGGCCATGCAGGTCGCCGACGCGCTCCAGCCGTACGGCGACGTCCTCGGCCTGAAGATGAAGGTCGTCTGCGGCGGCACCTCCATGGGCAACCAGATCTACGCCCTCGAGCGCGGCGTCGACGTCCTCGTCGCCACCCCCGGCCGCCTGCGCGACATCATCAACCGCGGCGCCTGCTCGCTGGAGAACGTGCAGATCGCGGTACTCGACGAGGCCGACCAGATGTCCGACCTGGGCTTCCTGCCCGAGGTCACCGAGCTGCTCGACCAGATCCCGGCGGGCGGGCAGCGCATGCTGTTCTCGGCCACCATGGAGAACGAGATCTCCACGCTGGTCAAGCGCTACCTGACCGACCCCGTCACGCACGAGGTCGACAGCGCCCAGGGCAACGTCACGACGATGTCCCACCACATCCTCATCGTGAAGCCCAAGGACAAGGCTCCGGTCACCGCCGCGATCGCCTCCCGCAAGGGCCGCACGATCATCTTCGTCCGCACCCAGCTGGGCGCCGACCGCATCGCCGAGCAGCTCTGCGACTCCGGTGTGAAGGCCGACGCGCTGCACGGCGGCATGACCCAGGGCGCGCGCACCCGGGTGCTCGAGGACTTCAAGAAGGGCTACGTCAACGCGCTCGTCGCGACCGACGTCGCCGCCCGCGGCATCCACGTCGACGGCATCGACCTCGTCCTCAACGTGGACCCGGCCGGCGACCACAAGGACTACCTGCACCGCGCGGGCCGTACGGCGCGTGCCGGCCGCACCGGCACCGTCGTCTCCCTCTCCCTGCCGCACCAGCGGCGTCAGATCTTCCGCCAGATGGAGGACGCGGGCGTCGACGCCGCGCGCCACATCATCCAGGGCGGCGCGGCCTTCGACTCGGAGGTCGCCGAGATCACCGGCGCCCGGTCCATGACCGAGGTGCAGGCCGAGTCCGCGGGCAACGCCGCGCAGCAGGCCGAGCGTGAGGTCTCCCACCTCACCAAGCAGCTGGAGCGGGCGCAGCGGCGCGCGAGCGAGCTGCGCGAGGAGGCCGACCGGCTGCTCGCCCGTGCCGCGCGCGAGCGGGGCGAGGACCCGGCCGTGGTCCTGGCGGAGGCGGCCGAGGCCGTCGCGTCCGACGCCGTGTCCGACACCGAGGTCGTGGTGCCGGCGCAGGCGGGTGCGCAGGACGTGGAGCGGGTCGAGCGGACGGACCGGGTCGAGCGCGAGGCGCGTACGGAGGCCCCGGCACCGTACGAGCGTCGCGAGCGCCGGGACAACGACCGCGGTGACCGCGGTGGTGACCGTGGCGGTTTCCGTCGTGACGACCGTGGCGGTGACCGCGGTGGCTTCCGTCGCGATGATCGTCGTGACGACCGTGGTGGCCGTACCTTCGAGCGTCGTGACGAGCGTGGCGGTGACCGTGGTGGTTTCCGTCGTGACGACCGTCGTGACGAGCGTGGCGGTGACCGTGGCGGCTTCCGTCGCGATGATCGTCGTGACGACCGTGGTGGCCGTACCTTCGAGCGTCGTGACGAGCGTGGCGGCGACCGTGGTGCTGACCGTGGTGGTTTCCGTCGTGACGACCGTCGTGACGACCGTGGCGGTGACCGTGGCGGCTTCCGCCGGGACGACCGTCGGGACGACCGTGGTGGCCGTACCTTCGAGCGCCGTGACGGCGAGCGCGGCGGTTTCCGCCGGGAGGAGCGCCGTGACGGCGACCGCCCCGGTTTCCGCCGTGACGAGCGTGGCGGCCACCGTGGCAGCGACCGTCCGTTCAACCGCGACCGCCAGGGCGACCGCCCCGGCTTCCGCTCCGGCGGCCACGACCGCCCGTACGGCCGTCGTGACGACCACCGCGGCACCGGCACCGGCACCGGCACCGGCTCCTTCGGGCGTCGCGACGACAAGCCGCGCTGGAAGCGCAACGGCTGACGCCCGCTGAACCCATCGGCTCACTGAAGGGCCCGGACGACGATTCGATCGCCGTCCGGGCCCTTCGGCGTGTCGATTCCGGTGTACCTCGGCGGTTCTCCTGTGCCCGGCGGTTCTGCCGTCCCCGGCGAGGGAATCGCAGGGGACATGACGGATGACGACACAGTGAGCGGGCTGTCGGACGAAGAGCGGCTGGCCCAGCTCGGTTACACGCAGGTTCTCGCCCGCCGCATGTCGGCGTTCTCCAACTACGCGGTCTCCTTCACCATCATCTCGGTGCTGTCGGGCTGCCTCACCCTCTACCTGTTCGGCATGAACACCGGCGGGCCCGCCGTGATCACCTGGGGCTGGGTCGCCGTAGGCCTGATGACGCTGTTCGTCGGCCTGTCCATGGCCGAGATCTGCTCGGCGTACCCGACGTCGGCCGGCCTGTACTTCTGGGCGCACCGCCTGGCACCCCGGCGTACGGCCGCCGCCTGGGCCTGGTTCACGGGCTGGTTCAACGTCCTCGGCCAGGTGGCCGTGACCGCGGGCATCGACTTCGGTGCGGCCTCCTTCCTCGGCGCCTATCTCAACCTGCAGTTCGGCTTCGAGGTGACCCCGGGCCGCACGATCCTGCTGTTCGCCGGGATCCTCGTCCTGCACGGGCTGCTCAACACCTTCGGTGTGCGTGTCGTCGGCCTGCTCAACAGCATCAGCGTGTGGTGGCACGTGGTCGGCGTCGCGGTCATCGTCGGCGCGCTGGCCTTCGTACCGGACCACCACCAGTCGGCGTCCTTCGTCTTCGGCGAGTTCGTCGACAACACCGGCTGGGGTAGCGGCCCGTACGTCGTCCTGCTCGGCCTGCTCATGGCGCAGTACACCTTCACCGGCTACGACGCCTCCGCGCACATGACGGAGGAGACCCACGACGCGTCGACCGCCGGGCCGAAGGGCATCGTCCGCTCCATCTGGACGTCCTGGATCGCCGGTTTCGTCCTCCTCCTCGGCTTCACCTTCGCCATCCAGTCCTACGAGGGCGCGCTGGCGTCACCGACGGGCGCGCCGCCCGCGCAGATCCTCCTCGACGCGCTCGGCGCGACCGCCGGAAAACTGCTGCTGCTCGTCGTCATCGGGGCGCAGCTGTTCTGCGGCATGGCGTCCGTGACGGCCAACAGCCGCATGATCTACGCCTTCTCGCGCGACGGCGCCCTGCCCTTCTCGCACGTCTGGCACACCGTCAGCCCGCGCACCCGCACCCCCGTCGCCGCGGTCTGGCTGGCGGCCCTGGGCGCGCTCGCCCTCGGCCTGCCGTACCTGATCAACGTCACGGCGTACGCGGCGGTGACCTCGATCGCCGTCATCGGCCTCTACATCGCGTACGTCATCCCGACCTTCCTGCGGGTCCGCAAGGGCGCCGCCTTCGAACGCGGGCCGTGGCACCTGGGCCGCTGGTCGGGCGTGATCGGCGTGGTCGCGGTGGCGTGGGTCGTCGTGATCACCGTCCTGTTCATGCTGCCGCAGGTCTCCCCGGTCACCTGGGAGTCCTTCAACTACGCCCCGATCGCCGTCCTGGCTGTGCTCGGCTTCGCCGCGACCTGGTGGCTGGCGTCGGCCCGCCACTGGTTCCTCAACCCGGACCACGCACGCACACGGGCGCGTGAACAGGCCCGGGGGCAAGCGCCGGAACCGGTCGATCCGTAACCTGCCGCGGCACCCGCAGACCCGCATCCACCCGCCGGCCACGGCCACGCCCCGATACCCGATCGGCGCCCCGGCCTCGTCCCGCTATGCTCGGGGGAGGCAACAACGCCCGGGCCCTTAGCTCAATTGGCAGAGCAGTGGACTTTTAATCCATTGGTTGTGGGTTCGAGTCCCACAGGGCCTACACCTCGGCCCCCGGTCAGACAGCGTCCGACCGGGGGCCGGCGTCGTGTCGTGGAGGACCGCCGGATGGTCGGCGACCGCAGGGCACGGGCAGGACCGAGCTGTCGCGTCGGGCAAGAGCCCGGTGATCGCCGCCGGCCACACCTGCGGGACTCCACGAAGGGCACCCGACGCGCGCCCCCGCCGGCCGGGCAAGGGCAGGCGGCGTTCTCCAGGGGGGCGTTACACAATGGGGCCATGCCTCTGCCGTACGTCCTGCTGTCCGCCGCCGTCTCCCTCGACGGCTGCCTGGACGACACCGGCCCCGAGCGGCTGCTGCTGTCCGGCGCGGCCGACTTCGACCGGGTGGACGAGGTGCGGGCGTCCGTCGACGCGATCCTCGTCGGCGCCGGCACGATCCGCGCCGACAACCCCCGGCTGCTGGTCAACTCGCCCGGTCGGCGCGCCGCCCGCCGGGCCGCCGGCCGGCCCGGCTTCCCGCTCAAGGTCACCGTCAGCGGGTCCGGGGACCTCGACCCGGCGGCCCACTTCTGGCACACCGGCGGGGACAAGGTCCTCTACACGACCGACGAGGGCGCCGAGCGGGCCCGGCGGCTCGCCGTCGCCGCCGACGTCGTACCGCTCGGGCCGGCGCTCGACTGGCGGGCGCTGCTGGAGCACCTGCACGACGTGCGCGGTGTCCAGCGGCTCATGGTCGAGGGCGGCGGCACCGTCCACACGCAGCTGCTTCAGCAGGGCCTCGCCGACGAACTCCAGCTCGTCCTCGCCCCCCTCCTGGTCGGCGACCCGGACGCACCCCGCCTGTTCGGGCCCGGCGGCTATCAGGGCGGCCGGCTGCGGCTCGTCGAGACCCGGCGCATCGAGGACGTCGTCCTGACCCGCTACGAACCCACCGCACCCGGCACCGGCACCGTGCCGTCCGCCGCAGACCGGCACTGGCTCGCCCTCGCCTGCGAGCTGGCCGCGAAGTGCCCGCCCTCCACGACCGCGTTCAGCGTGGGGGCCGTGGTGGTCGCCGCCGACGGGACCGAACTCGCCCGCGGGTACTCGCGGGAGGCCGGCGATCCCGTCGTGCACGCCGAGGAGGCCGCCCTCGCCAAACTCGACCCGGCCGACCCGAGGCTCACCGCCGCGACCGTCTACAGCAGCCTCGAACCCTGTGCCCGCCGCGCCTCCCGGCCCCGGCCCTGCGCCCGGCTCGTCCTCGACGCGGGGGCCCGCCGGGTGGTGACCGCGTGGCGCGAGCCGGACACCTTCGTCCCGGGCGCGAATGGCAACGGGGTACTGGCGGCCGGGGGCGCGGACGTCGTCGTGCTGCCCGAGTACGAGGAGCGGGCCAAGGCGCCCAACCGGCACCTGTCCGCCCCGCCCGCCTGAACGTCCGCCCGCCGGACGCTCCCCGCGCCCCCCGCACTCGGCCCTTCGGCCCATCAGATCCTGCGGCCCGCCTGCCGCCGCGTCACGCTGCCAGTGAGCCGGCACGCACGATGACGAGGAGGAGCTCAGGATGGGGTCAGTGGAGTCAGGGACGGAGCGGGCGCCGGAGAGTGCGCGGGGCGCGGGACGGCCCGGTCATTCCGGTGCGCAGACGGCCCCGACCCGCGGGGCGGCGGCATCACGTCGTCGTGCCGCCGCGCTTCTCGCCGTACCGCTCGCCGCCGTGCTCGTCGCCTCCTGCGGAACGGCGGGACCGGACGGCCGGACCAGGACGCGCGCCCTGGCCGCCGACGCCGACTTCACCCACCCGGGCGTCCTGGTCGGCGAGGACCAGCTGGCCGACGTACGGAAGAACGTGACCGAGGGCAGGCAGCCGTGGCTGAAGGCCTACTTGGCCATGCGGGACAGCCGGTACGGCTCGTACAAGTACCGGCCCCGGCCCCGAGCCACCGTCACCTGCCCCGTCGGCGGCCGGCGCGGACGCGGCTGCGCCGAGGAGCGCGCCGACGCCATCGCCGCGTACACCCAGGCCCTCCTCTTCACGGTCACCGGCAAGCGGCAGCACGCCGTCAAGGCCAGGGAGATCATGGACGCCTGGTCGGGCCGGCTGAAGGGACACGGCGTCGAGGGCGCCGGGCCGGCCGCCGCCACCTGGGCGCGGGCCGCGGAGATCGTGCGCCACACCCGGGGCGCGGGCTGGCCCGCCACGCGCGTACGGCGCTTTGAGAACATGCTGCGCGGTGTCCACCTGCCCGCCGTCAGCGCGAAGAAGCCGGCCCGCAGCGCGGGCCAGGACCTCGTCATGACCGACGGCGCCATCTCGATCGCCGTGTTCCTGAACGACCACGAGGCCTTCGACCGGTCCCTGGCACGCTTCCGTGACCGCGTGCCCACCTACTTCGCCGGGAAGAACGGCCTCACCCAGGACACCTGCCGGGGCCTGCCGCAGGTCGGCCAGGGCATCGCCGCCACCTCCCACATCGCCGAGACGGCCTGGCACCAGGGCGTCGACCTGTACGGCGAGGTCAAGGACCGTCTGTCGGCCGCGCTCACCGTGCACGCCCGCCGCCAGCTCGGCGAGCCGGAGTCCGTGTCCGGGGCCCGGTGCGCTGGGCGGGACGTCCGTGGTGGCGGGAGCGGCAGCGCCGGGCAGCCCGGCGGAGGCCTGGGGCCCGGTCTGGAGGTCGCCCTGCACCACCTGGAGGACCGGCTCGGCGGCTCCGTCCCGGCAGCCCACCGGCTCGCGGCCGGGGCCCGGCCCGCCGGTACGGACAACGGGTCCGTGGCCTGGGAGACGCTCACCCACGTGGCGAAGCCCGGTGAGAAATCCGCGGAGAAGTCCGTCGGGTAGGCGGACACCCCGTCGGACAGCCCGCTCGGCGGCCGTTGAATCACCCGCCGGACAACCCTGGTGCTCAGGGCCTCGCGGATGACGTACACTGGAGTCACAACGGCGCGGGGTGGAGCAGCTCGGTAGCTCGCTGGGCTCATAACCCAGAGGTCGCAGGTTCAAATCCTGTCCCCGCTACTGAAGGCCGAGGGCCGGAATCCGAAAGGGTTCCGGCCCTTGGTGTTTTCTGTGGTCCTTCTCCGTCGCCGTGTTCCTCTTCTTCGCCTTCTTTTCCCGGCCGGACTCCATTCCGCCGACGGCGCCCCTCCCCTCGTACCCCTCACTGACCGTGATCGACCCGTCCCGCTCCGATAACAACTGACGCAACGTCAGATTCTGTAGAGGGCGCGAAAAGGGCGCGCAAGGGGCGCGATGGTCGGTCAACTCGCCCGGTTTCGCCCCTCGGTGAGAAGTTGATTCGCGCGGAAACCGCTAATGATCAAGAGGAACAGCTTGGAATCCGGGCCACCCGTCTATTAACGTTCGATAACGCAGCGCGGTCGTCCCAGCCGTCACAAGGCGGCTCCGTGCTCACGCGCCGAATCCCGCGAGGGAACCGGGGAACCACCACCCTGGGGTGAATCGCACGTAGGCCCTCGTGGCAACACGACGGGTATACGCGCGTAGGAGACCTTCCTGCTCCGAACCCGTCAGCTAACCCGGTAGGCGGAGACGGAAGGAAAGGAGTACGCCCCACGTGGCGTCCAACCGGCCTGCCCCCGAGGCCCCGTTCATGCCGAGCCAGCGCACCACCGAGGCCTTCGGCTACGGCGAGTACCACAGTGACGAGGGTCCGTTCGAGGAATGGAATCCCACTGAGGAATCCCTTCGTCCGGTACGCGGCAGGCATCGTGTCGTCAAGCAGCGCGGCGGAGGACTCGCCCGCAGCTCCACCGTTCTCGGCGTCGGTGTCATAGCAGCCGTCGGCGCGGGCGGCATGGCCACCGCGCAGACCGGCAAGCCGCCGGTGTCGATCTCCATGCCCGACCTGCCCCACGTGGGCTCCCTGGCCTCGGACGACGGCGCCCGGGGCACCGCCAACCCGCTCAGCGGCATGGGCGCCGCCTCTGCCGCCACCGCCGGCCAGAGCGCCGCCGACGCCGGTGAGGCGCTGCGGGCCCGGATCATGGCGCAGGCCGAGCAGCAGCAGAGCCAGGCCGACAACAAGGCCGCCGACGCCGCTGTCGAAGCCGCCGAGAAGGCCGCGGCCGAAGCCGCCGCCAAGGCGGAGAAAGAGGCCGAGGAGAAGGCCGCCGCCGCCAAGGCCAAGGCCGAGAAGGAGGCCCGCAAGAAGGCCGAGGCCGAGCGGCTCGCCAAGCTGGCCCGCCAGTACACGCTGCCGACCGCCTCGTACACGATCAGCTCCGTCTTCGGCCAGGCCGGTTCGCTGTGGTCCTCCGGCCACCACACCGGCCTCGACTTCGCCGCGCCCACCGGCACGCTCCTCAAGGCGGTCCACTCGGGCACGATCACCGAGGCGGGCTGGGCCGGCTCCTACGGCTACCGCACGATCCTCACCCTCGAGGACGGCACGGAGCTCTGGTACTGCCACCAGTCGTCGATGAGCGTCGGCGTCGGGCAGAAGGTCACCACCGGTGACGTCATCGGCCGCGTCGGCGCCACGGGCAACGTCACCGGAGCCCACCTCCACCTGGAGGTCCACCCGGACGGCGCCGACGGCGGCATCGACCCGATGGCGTGGCTGCGGAGCAAGGGCCTCACTCCCTGAGCGGAGTGCTCGGGAGGGCGTCCCGCCTCGCCCCAGTGGCGTCCCGCCGGCATCTTCGCGATGCGGGCGGCGGCCCGTCCACGAGGCGGGCCCCCGCCCACGCTCGCCAGGCGGAGCCTCCCCGCGTGCGCGTCCTCGGACCCCGGCGGTCCTGGCGGCAACCCCCCGACGTCAGGGCTGCCGGTCACGCGATCTCCACCGGCCGCGCGGACAGCCGGGAATGAGCGGCTCCGTTACGGCCGTTGACGTATGACATGACGTCTCTTCGCAAGCTCGGCTACTCCGACCTCGAGGTTTTCCCGCTCGCCCTCGGCGGCAATGTCTTCGGCTGGACTGCCGACGAGCCGCAGTCCTTCGCCGTACTCGATGCCTACGCCGAGGCCGGCGGCAACTTCGTGGACACCGCCGACTCCTACTCGGCATGGGTCGACGGCAACAGCGGCGGCGAGTCCGAGACAGTCATCGGCAAGTGGATGCAGGCGCGCGGCAACCGGTCCGAGGTCGTCGTCGCCACCAAGGTCGGCCGGCACCCCGACCACCAGGGGCTCACCGCGGCCACCGTCAAGGCCGCCGCCGACGCCTCCCTGCGCCGCCTCGGCACCGACCACATCGACCTCTACTACACGCACTTCGACCAGCCCGAGGTGCCGGTCGAGGAGATCATCGGCGCGCTGGACGAGCTGGTGCGGGCCGGGAAGGTCCGGTACATCGGCGCCTCCAACATCTCGCCCGAGCGGCTGCGCGTCTCCCTGGAGTACTCCGATCGCGCCGGCCTCGCCCGCTACGTGGCGGTCCAGCCCCATTACAACCTGGTCTCCCGCGACACCTACGAGGGCGAACTGCGGGACCTCGCCGAGCACGCCGGTCTCGCCGCCGTGCCGTACTCCGCGCTGGCCTCCGGCTTCCTCACCGGCAAGTACCGGCCGGGCGTGAGCGTGGACAGCCCCCGCGCGGGCGGAGCGGCCAAGCACCTGGAGACCGAGCGCGGGCAGCGGGTGCTCGCCGCCCTCGACGAGATCGCCGCCGCGCACGAGGCGCCGGTCGCGACCGTGGCCCTGGCCTGGCTCGCCGCCCGGCCCACCGTCGCCGCCCCGATCGCCTCCGCCCGCACCGTGCGGCAGCTCCCCGACCTGCTGGGAGTGGCGGAACTGACACTCACCGCCGACGAGCTGGCACAGCTGACCCGGGCGTCGCGGTAACGCCCACCTCGCCCACCCCGCCCGCTACGACCGGTACGGGTTGAACCCGGGAGCGGGATCCGGAGCGGCGTACGGGTTCGTCGGACCGTACGCCGCCCGGGGGCCGTGGACGGCCGGGCCGTGTGTCGCCGGGCCGTGCATCGGCCACGGTGACGCGTACGGCGCGGGCGGTACGTACACCGGGACCGGTGGAGCCGTGACCCGGGCCGCGTACTCCAGGGCGGGGCGGGCGGCGTCGCGGCGGGCCCACAGTTCGTTCAGCAGTTCCCGCTCGCGGTTCACGAAGCCGGTCCCGGCCCTGCCCTGCCGGCCCCGGTGCCGCAGGAACGCCAGCGACGTCGCGTACGCCTCGTACCGTGCCACCTCCCGCGCCGCCGCCTTCCCGGCGTACCTGCGCGCGTACGTCCGGGCGATCCGGCGGGCCCGCATCGAGCCCAGCGCGAAGGGCTCCGGGGGCGTCAGCCAGCCCGCGGCCGCGTAGGCGGGCAGCTCGGTCCGTACCGTGCGCAGCTCGCGCTGGCGCGTCCAGATCACCAGCCACGTCAGCAGCCCGAACGCGGGCACCATGAACGCGCCGTACACGGCGATGAACCCGAACGGGCCGAACGTCGCGGAGCCGTTCCACAGCGCGTGCATGCCCATCGCGAGCAGCAGTCCGGTCAGCGGAAGCACCACGCGCCGCAGCAGCCGGTGGTCGCTGGACAGCGCGGTGATGCCGAAGCCGATGCCGGTGAGGACCGTGAACAGCGGGTGCGCGAAGGGCGACATGACGACGCGGACGAAGAAGGTCGCCGCGGTGACGGAGGCGATGCCGTCGTTGCCGGTGAGCTGGTCGGTGCCGAAGGCGGTACCGAGGTAGAGGATGTTCTCGGTGAACGCGAAGCCGGTGGCGGTGACCCCGGCTATCACCACGCCGTCGATGATCCCTGTGAAGTCCCGTCGGCGGAACAGGAAGACGAGGAGGACGGCGGCGGCCTTGGCGCTCTCCTCGACGACCGGTGCTATCACGGTCGCCCCGAGGGTGTTCGCGCCGGACGGGTCGGCGGTCGCCGTCGCTATCCACCTGGTCGCGAAGCTGTTGGCGACGATCGCTATCAGTGCCGCCGCGCAGGCACCCCACGCGAACGCGAACACCAGGTTCCGCCAGGGACCCGGCTCCACCCGGTCCAGCCAGCGGAACGCGGCCATCAGCAGCGGCACCGGCAGCACGGCGAGGCCGAGACCGACCAGGAAGCCCTCGGTGCCGGTCTGCTCGCGGACCAGGGCGAGGATGACGAGCCCGGACAGCGCGAGCAGCGTGCTCAGCGCTCCGTAACGCACCCACCTGCGCTGCCACCAGTGCGCATGCCGCAGCGCGCCGCCGGCGGCGGAGCTGGGAGGCGTCGGATACGGGTACGGGGGACTGGTGGCCACGGCAAGGACCCTCACGAGACAGGGGCGCCGTCCGCGGAGCGAGACGAGTCGGGCGCCGACGACGGGTCGGTCTTCGCGCTGCCGGCAGTCGTACCGCCGGCAGCCGACTGCGGTCGGTTCTTCGTGCGGTCAGTCCTCCCGCTGCCGGGCGTCGTGCTGCACGCGACGGAACAGCAGGTCGTTCACGACATGTCCCTTGTCCAGTCCCTGGCCCTCGAAACGGGTCAGCGGCCGGAACTCGGGGCGGGGGGCGAACCCGCCGTCGGGCCGGGTGTTCTCGAAGCCGGGATGCGCGGTGAGCACCTCGAGCATCTGCTCCGCGTACGGCTCCCAGTCGGTCGCGCAGTGCAGGAGGGCGCCGGGCCGCAGGCGGGCGGCGGCCAGCGTCACGAACTCCGGCTGGATCAGGCGCCGCTTGTGGTGCCGCTTCTTCGGCCAGGGGTCCGGGAAGTAGACGCGCAGTCCGGCGAGGGAGTCGGGGGCGAGCATCTCGCGGAGCAGGATGATCGCGTCGCCGTTGCCGACCCGGACGTTGGCCGTGCCCTGCTGGTCGGCGAGGTTGAGCAGATTGCCCTGGCCGGGGGTGTGGACGTCCACGGCGAGGATGTTCGTGGCCGGGTCGGCGGCGGCCATCCGCGCCGTGGCCTCGCCCATGCCGAATCCGATCTCCAGGACGACGGGGTTGTCGTTGCCGAACAGCTCGGCGAGGTCGATGACACCGCGCCCGTCGATGTCCAGGCCCCACTTGGGCCACAGCCGCTGCAGGGCGTCCGCCTGGCCCGCGGTCACTCGGCTGCGGCGCGGCTGGAAGCTCCGGATCCGCCGTTCGAAGTGCGACCCGGCGGGGTCGGCCTTCGGCCCGTCCGGGAAACGGGGCTCGCTCTTGGGCCGGACACGGCGGAACGAACCCTCGGAGGCGGGCCGGGGGGTTTCGGAGGAGTTCACGGAGTCAGACACAGTACGTCGAGTTTACGGCCGCCGAGGAGGGCGCCGACGGGAGCCGGGTTGGACCACGACGACGGTGCAAGCGAGAGCCGCGCCCGACCGCGACGACCGTGCTCACGAGGGCCGGGCCCGGCCACGACGACCGTGCTTGAGGGCCGCGCCCGACCGCGACGACCGTGCTTGCGAGAGCCGGGCCCGGGGGTGGCCGGCCGCCGACGGCCGTACGCAGGGGAACCAGGAGTCCAGCGCCGAGATGTCCGGCGCCAAGAGGTCGAGCGGCGGAGCAGCCGGGTGCCGGGCCGTGGGTGGCCGACCGTGGCGGCCGTACGCAGGTGGGCCAGGTGTCCACCGAGTAGTGGTGGGGCAGGGAAGCCGGGTGCCGGGCCGGGGGTGGCCGACCGTGGCGGCCGTACGCAGGTGGGCCAGGTGTCCACCGAGTGGTGGAGGGGCCGGGAAGCCGGGTGCCGGGCCGGGGGTGGCCGAG
>NZ_JBEXVL010000011.1:183756-199088 GCF_040638805.1 Streptomyces sp. NPDC005925
AACCGTGGCGGCCGTACGCAGGTGGGCCAGGTGTCCACCGAGTGGTGGAGGGGCCGGGAAGCCGGGTGCCGGGACGGCGAGCGCCGGGAAGGCCAGTGCCAAGAAGCCAGGAGGTAGGAAGCCAGGAGGCAGGAAGCCCGGCCCGCCCGCGTCCGGTGGTGGTCGGCCGGGTCCGCCTACGTCCGGTCGCGGTCGGCCAGCGCGGCCAGCGCCCTGCGGGCCACCTCCCGGCCGATCGGCAGGGACGCCGTGGCCGCCGGGGACGGCGCGTTCAGCACGTGGACCGCGTGGGCCGACTCGCGTATCAGGAAGTCGTCGACCAGCGTGCCGTCCTTCAGTACGGCCTGGGCGCGCACCCCGGCCGTCGTGGGTCTGAGGTCCGACTCCGTGACGGCGGGCAGCAGCCGTCGTACGGCGGTCGTGAACGCCTTCTTCGACAGGGACCGGCGCAGCTCGCCCGCGCCGTACCGCCAGTGCCGGCGGGCGATGGCCCACGAGCCGGGCCAGCCGAGCGTGCCGCCCAGCTCGCGGGGGCGGACGGTCGCCCAGTCGTAGCCCTCGCGGGCCAGCGCCGGGACCGCGTTCGGCCCGACGTGGACGTCGTCGTGGATGCCGCGGGTGAGGTGGACGCCGAGGAACGGGAACGCCGGGTCCGGCACCGGATAGACCAGGCCGCGCACCAGCTCGGGGCGGGTCAGCTCGTAGTACTCGCCACGGAAGGGCACGATCCGCATGCCCGGGTCGTCGCCGGTCATACGGGCGATCTCGTCGCAGTGCAGCCCCGCGCAGTTGACCAGGACCCGGCCGCGCACGACGTCACCGGCGGCGGTCAGGACGGCCACGCCGCGGCCCGGGCGCCGGTCGACGCGGACGACGCGGGCGCCGTAGCGGATGTCGGCGCCCGACGCCTCGGCGAGGCGCCGGGCCACCGTCCCGAAGTCGCAGATGCCGGTCGTGCCGACGTGTATGGCGGCCAGGCCCCGCACTTCCGGCTCGTACTCGGCGATCTGGGCCGCGCACAGCTCCCGCACCGCCGTGCCGTTCTCCCGGCCGCGCTGCACGAGGGCGTGCAGGCGGGGCAGCTCGTCGCGCTCCGTCGCCACGATCAGCTTGCCGGTGACGGCGTGCGCGACGCCGTACTCCGCGCAGAACTTGAGCATCTCGGTGGCGCCGCGGACCGCGTACCGCGCCTTGAGGGAGCCGGGGCGGTAGTAGATGCCGCTGTGGACGACGCCGCTGTTGCGCCCCGTCTGGTGCCGGGCCGGGCCCCGCTCCTTCTCCAGGACCGTCACGCTCGTGCCCGGCGCGGCACGGGTGATCGCGTACGCCGCCGACAGTCCGACGATCCCGCCGCCGATCACCAGCACGTCACAGTCGAGCTCCGGCCGCACCGGCCACCACCTCCCGGGTTCGATAGTGCACTGCGCCACTGACAACGGCCTCAAACCCGGGAGGGGCAACGGACGCGGGGATCAGGCCGGGGCCATCAGCAGCGGCCTGGCACGCTCGCGGAGCTCGACCACGCGGGGCTCGTCCCCGTACGGCTCCAGCCGGTGCAGGAGGTCCTTGACGTACTCCGTGGTGCGGGCCGACGAGATGCGGCCGGCCACCTCCACGGCCCGCACGCCCTGCTCGCACGCCGCGTCCAGATTGCCCGACTCCAGCTCCGCGACCGCCGAGACGACCAGGCGCAGCCCGTGCGAGCGGACGAACTCCTCCGTCGGTTTCGACAGTGCCTGTTCGGTGAAGCGGCGCACCTGGCGGGGTGCCTTCAGATCGCGGTAGCACTCGGCGGCGTCCGCGGCGAACCGGTCGTAGGAGTAGAAGCCGAGCCACGACGGGTCGTTGTCGCCGGGGCGGGCCCGCTCCAGCCAACTCTCGGCGGCCTTGAGCGCGCCGCCGGCCGCGTGGGCGTCACTCGCGCGTGCGTGCGCGCGTGCCTCGATGAGGTGGAAGAAGCTCATGGTGCGTGCCGTGGCCAGGCCGCGGTTGCGTTCCAGCGCGGCCTGGGCGAGGTCGACGCCCTCGTCGCCGAAGCCGCGGTAGGTGGCCTGGAGCGACATGGTGGCCAGGACGTACCCGCCGAGGGGGACGTCGGCGGCGGCGCGGGCCAGGCGTAGCGCCTGGATGTAGTAGCGCTGGGCGGCCTCCTGCTGGCCGGTGTCGAAGGCCATCCAGCCGGCCAGCCGGGTGAGCTCGGCACTGGCGCCGAACAGGGCCCGCCCGACCTCGTCGGAGTAGGAGCCGAGCAGCAGGGGCGCGGCCTCGACCCGTAAGCACTCGGGCACCATGGAGGAGCGCCAGTCGCCGCCCCCGTACTTGGAGTCCCAGCGCCGGGCGTCCTCGGCGGCCTCCCGCAGTTTCCGTACGTCGCTGTGGCCGACTTTGATCGGTGCGCCGGAGCACTCGGCGGGGTTCGCGTCCCGGGCGACCGAGCTGTCGGCCGGGGTTATCAGCCACCGTGAGGCGGGAGTGGCGTACGCGCTGACGGCGAACGAGCCGGCGAGCGACTGCCAGATGCCGCCCGAGCCGGCGCGGCGGCCGGCGAGGTCGAGGCGGTACAGCTCCGTCGCGGACTTCACCGCCTGTCCGACGTCGCGAGGGAAGGCGAGGCCCACTTCGGGCGCGGGGTCGGCGTCGGCCAGGCCGATCTCGTGGAGCGGCACCGGACGGCCGAGTTTCTGGCCGATGGCGGCGGCGATCAGGTGTGGCGCGGCGCCCTGCGGCACCATGCCCTTCGACACCCAGCGCGCCACCGACGTCTTGTCGTAGCGAAGAGTCAGGCCTCTTTGCGCGCCCAGGTCGTTGACGCGTCGGGCGAGGCCCGCGTTCGAGATTCCCGCGAGGGCGAGAACGGTGCCGAGTTTTTCGTTCGGCCCGCGTTGCTCCCTGGACATGCGCCACCCCTCGACACAGACGGCTGCCGCGCTGGCATACCCACGCGGCATTCGTAAACCCAGCGTAGTTCGCCGCATCCCAAGCGTTAAGGGGCGTTGTTCCGGATGGCGGGATTGTGGTCCGTACGGAAGTACGGCCGTTGTACGGCCTGTTGGCGTGTGCTCCCGACGTGTGGCCGTGCGCCCGTGCGTGCGCTCTGCTCCGGCCAACTCCGGCGCGATTCCATGGGTTTCGCGTGGGTCGGCCCGCTGTACTGGGTGCAGTGGGCTGGGGGACGCCGCCGCCTTCATCCCCGCGGGCGGTGGAACGGGCCGGGGGGCGTGCTGCGCCTCCCGGGCCGCGCGCCCGTCGGGCGGGGCGCAGAGCCTGCCCGGAGGGCACGAGCGTAAGGTTCCACAGCGCCAAATCGACCGAAAATCGACCCCTGAGGTCTGGTCCAATGTGCGTTTCTACCACAGAAGTTGGGGGCGCTTAGGGAGTTTCGGGGCGCAAACTGGGGCGCATTCGCGTCGGCCGGTGGCCGGCGCGGGACGGCTGCGCCGCGTCGTACGGAACCCGACGCGAGCCCGTGCGGAGTCCTCGGGGCGCCGCGCCCCCGGCGTGCGGGGGGCGCACCGCACCTGCTGAGAGCCCGTACCGAACGCGCCGAACGCGCCGAACGCGCCGAACGCGCCGAACCCGCCGCACCCGTACGAGTCCTTGCCGAGCGCGCGCCCGGTCGCCTTCCGCGCGTACCGGACCGCCCCCGGCGGCAGCCCCGATGCGGACGTCGGGGCGCCTTCGCATGCCCTTCTGCGGGTCCGCCGCCCCGCCGTGACGCCACCTTCATGGCAGCATGGTGCACCGGTTCATGCGGTGCACTGTTTGTCCACAGCCTGTGGAGGCGTCGATGCGGTGGTTGGTGGGATGGAGCAGTGCCGCCGCGGGAGCAGCGGGGGGCGGCTCCGCGGGCCCGGCCGTCGGCGCCGGAGCCGACGGCGAGGCCCTCCAGCCGGTGGGTTCCCAGCTCCTGTGGGGCGGCCCGGATCCGCTGTGGGCCGTCGGCGACTGGCGGCCCGACGAGGTGCGCATCGTCGAGGCCGACCCGCTGACCCGGGTCGCGGTCCTCGGCACCTGCGGGGCCTCCGACGAACAGCTGCGCGTCGGGCTGTTCGCCGCGCGTGGCGGGGCACTTCGCCACCTGACCGCCTGGTCCGGCAGCTACACGGCCGTCGTGCAGGTGGGCCGCCGCGTCACCGTGTGCGGCGACCTCGCGGGCGCCAGACCGGTGTTCCACACCCCGTGGGCGGGCGGTACCGCCTACGCGACCGCCGCGCTCCCGCTCGCCGATCTCATCGAGGCCAACCTCGACTTCGCGCACCTCGCCGCGCTGCTCGCCGCCCCCGACGTACCCGCCGCACTGCACGACTCCACGCCCTACGACGGGGTGCGGCGCATTCCGCCGGGGCATGCGCTCATCCTGCGCGCGGGGGCGCGCGAGGTCGCCGGGTACGAGCCCGTCGCCTCCCTCGCCGTCGCGGCACCGCCGGCCGACGCCGACAGCGCCGTCGACGCCGTCCGTGACGCGCTCGTGGAAGCCGTCCGCACCCGGCTGTCCGCGCCCCGGCACGTACCCGGCGCCGACATCGACCCCGGGCCCGTGCCCGGCATGGGGCCCGCCGAACGGCGCGCCGCGCGCGGCATGCCGGTCGCCGGCATCGGCGCCGACCTG
Source organism: Streptomyces sp. NPDC005925 (assembly GCF_040638805.1). Classification (NCBI taxonomy): domain Bacteria; kingdom Bacillati; phylum Actinomycetota; class Actinomycetes; order Kitasatosporales; family Streptomycetaceae; genus Streptomyces; species Streptomyces sp. NPDC005925. Next base: position 188,366 of record NZ_JBEXVL010000011.1, read on the forward strand.
TCCGGCGGCCCCGCCTCCGCGACGCTCGCCCTGCTCGCCGCCGGGCTGCCGGGCAGACCTGGCACCCTGCTCGGCCACGGCACGGGCGCCGGCGAGCGGCTGCTGGCCGTCACCTTCAACGACCTCGCCGTCGGCGGTCACGAGGCCGAACTGGAGCGGGCCGGGGAGCTCGCGGCCAACCCGCGCCTGCACCACGTGGTCGTGACGGGCGGCGAGGAGACCCTGCCGTACCTCGACCTGGACGGGCCGCTCACCGACGAACCCGGGCCGAGCCTGGTGACCGCCGCCCGGCACCGGGCGCGGCTCGCGGCGGGCAGCGCGGACCACTTCACCGGGTACGGGGCGCGGCAGGTCCTCGACGCGCATCCCGCGCGCCTCGCCGATCTGCTGATGGACCGCAAGCGGCGGCATCTCGTGCGGCCCGTCGCCGCGCTCACGAAGGCGGACGGGTCCGTACTCGTCCCCGCGCGCGTGTACGCGGCGGCCCGCCGGCTGGCCCGTACGCCCTACCGCGCCGGCGTCGAGGGCATCGCGGAGAGCCTCATGCGGCGCCGGTTCGAGGAGCCCGCCGGTGCCGTCGGGGCGTCGCTCGCCGCGCTCGGCTGGGGCGGCCCGGGGCCGGCCGCGCGCTGGCTGACCGGGGAAGCCCTCGCTGAAGTATCGGTTCGCCTCCAGGCGTCGACGCATCGGTCGGGGGTCGGTCCCGGACAGCGGCCGGGCGACTACCGGGCGCGGGCCGCCCTGACCCGGTACGCGGCTGATCTGCGGATCCTGGAACAGGCGGCGGAGATCCGCTCACAGCGGCTGCACGCGCCGTTCCTCGACAACCAGGTCGTCCGCGCGTGCCGGGCACTCCCCGAGGCGCTGCGGGTGAAGCCGGGGGCGCGGGCGTCGATCCTGCGGACCGTGCTGGAGGGCGCCGGGGTGACGGAGGTGCCGGCCGGGTGGGGTGCGCCGAGCGTCGCCACGGCCGCCGCCGCCGCGCGTACGGGGCTGCGGGTCGCCGCCGACTCCCTGGTGGGTCTGTTCGACACGCCGCTGCTGGCCGAGGCGGGGCTGGTCGAAGCGCGCGTCGTGCGCAAGGCCGTGCGTGGCGCCGCGGCGGGGGAGGCGCTGCCCCTGGACGGGCTCGCCGACCTCGTGTCCCTGGAGCTGTGGCTGCGCCGGCTGCTGGCCCGGCGGGGGACGTGCTGGACGGGCACAGCCACGCGGCAGCGAGCCGTACCCGGGGGGATCGCTCCGCAGCGGGGGGCGCTGGGTGCCGGGGGGCGCGAGGGTGCGGGGATCGCCCGGTAGGGGCAGAGGTGACGGCTGGGCGAGGGCCGGCGGGAGGCGGGCCGGGCGGTGGCGGTCGGCCGTGCGCCGGCGGCGGCCGGCGGGGCGGGCGGTGGCGGGCGGCGCTGCGGGCGGGCGCCGCGGTCCGGCCTTCGCGTCGCCCCCGCGACCCACGTGCCGTACGGAGCTCCGGCTGAGCCCCGTCAGGAACACACGAACGTCGACTGCGCCCAGTCCGCCAGTGCCACGTCGTCCAGACGGTGGTGCGGTTCCACCACCATGCGCATCGTCTCCACGCCCGTGATGTCCACGTGGACCGGGACCGCCGGGTCACCGCCGTCCACGCGGTCCGACGACCACAGCCGGACGCCGTCGCCGTAGACGGAGAAGTGGACCTTGCCGAGCTTCGCCGTCGTGTCGTCGATGCCGGCCATGGCGTCGTAGGACGTGCACGAGCGGTTGAGGTCGATGGTGACCGACGAGTCGCCGAGCACCGTCACACCGTGCGCGTACCGCGTGTCGGCGATCGACTGGCCCCGGCGCTGCCACACCCAGCTGCTGTGGGCCGTCCGCATCTCGGGGCCCGTGCCGTCACCGGCGATGTCGTAGCCCAGCTCGCTCCACTGGTAGACGGCGGGCGCCGGGGCCGGTGGCGTGGGCTTCGGGGGCGGTGTGGGTGTGGGTGTGGAGGTGGATGTGGGTGTGGGTGTGCCGGTCGGGGTCGGCTTCGGGGTGGGCTTCGGTTCGGTGGCGGCCGGGGTGGGCGTGGGGGTGGGCTTCGGGGCCGCCGCAGGATGGGCCGCCGCCGGGTGGGGCCGCGCCGGTGCCGGTGTCGGGGCGGGGGGCTCGGGGGCCGGTTCCTTCGGCCGGGCCGCCGGGGCCGACACCGGGGGCTCGGCCCGGGGCCTCTCGGGAAGCGGCTGCTCGTCGCCCGCCAGGGCCATGGCCGCCACGACGACCGCCGCCACCGCGACCACGCCCGTCGCGATGCCCGCCCTGACCGAGGCGCCCACGCTTTCGGAGGCCGCGTCCGCTCCGGCGCCGGACGAGCCGCCGTCCGCCGCACCCGCCGCACCCGCCGAGCCCACCGCGTCCGCGGCACCGGCCGCGCCCAGTCCCGCGCCGCCGGCGTGGAGACCGGCGGCCTTGGCGTAGCCCGCGGCGCCGAACCAGCCGATGACGGAGACCGGGACGACGGCCGGGATGCCGTCGGCGACCTCCTGGATCTGGATCGCGGCCAGCCGGCACCCGGCGCACTCCGCCAGGTGCTTGCGCAGGCCCCGCTCGGCCCGGGCGCGCAGCCGGCCGCGGGCGTACCTGCCGAGCTGGTCCGCGTAGCGCGAGCAGGCCTCGTCGGCGACGAGCGTGGCGCTGACGTGAGCCTGCAGATAGGCCTGCTTCAGACCCTCGCGGGCGCGGCCGGCGAGCACGCGCGTGCCGTTGGCGTCCAGGCCGAACAGCGTGGCCACCTCGCTGGGCGACTCGTCCTCGACCTCCGTGTGCCACAGCACGGCCTGCCACCGCTCGGGCAGCGACCGGAAGGCCCGCACGGCCATCGACTGCTCCGCCTCGTGCAGGGCCAGCACGTCGGCGCCCAGGTCGAGCGTGCCGTCGTCCGACGCCTGCGAGGCGCGGGACACCTGCGTGGCGAACACCGCGAAGTCGTCGACGAGGTGCTCCCGCTTCGCCGACCGCGCCCAGTCCGCTGCCACCCGTCGCACGCTGGTGAGCAGGTACGCGCGTACGGCGTACTCCGGGCCCGATCCGCCGCGCACCGCCTGGAGCGCGCGGGCGAACACCTCGGCGGTGAGGTCGTCGGCGGTGTGCGCGTCACGGCAGCAGGTACGGGCGTACCGGCGCACCGCTTCCGCGTGGCGCCGGTACACCTCCTCGTAGGCCGTGTCGTCGCCCGAGCGCATCCTGCCGATCAGCTCGGCGTCGGACGACGACGGCACCTCCCGCGGCGACGGGAGGACGGCGTCCTGGCGACGGCTCTTGTGCCGGTCGCGCTGCGCGGGCACCGCACCCGCCGCTCCGGCGCGGCCCTCCGAGGTGTCCGCCCGCTGCGACGCGTCGGCTGCGCGACCGACGCCCGGATGCCGCGCGGCGGCGCCGGCGGCTTCAGCGGGACCGGCGCCCGGCCCGTCGACCAGGGCACCTCGGGAGTCCCGGCTGCCCTGGGCCGGAACCTGCGGCGAGCCCTGCGTCCCTGTGCCGTCGTCACGGAGTGACTCGTCCTGCTCGTGAACACCCATCGCGGAACGCCCCCGCCACCGTGCCGAAACCCGATCACCGCTCAGCGTGCCATATCGGCCGTTTGGTCCGGACCGTACGATGCCGGCTTCCACTCGTCCGAGGGGTCGTGATGCGGTCCGACCGTGTCCGGCCGACCCGCCGGAGGGTCAGCCGGCCCACGTGCGGCGTGGCCGACGGCTGTCCGGAGCCCGGGGAACGCCGTACTCGTCACGTGCTCACGTGCGGGAGCGCAGGCCCTCCAGCAGGATGTCGAGCAGCCGTGCCGAAGCCGCCGCCTGCTGCGCCGGGTCCGGCAGCGAGGGCGCCGCCGTCGCGATCACCAGCAGGACGTCCGAGACCGACACGTCCGCCCGCAGCTCGCCCGCCGCACGGGCCCGCTCCACGAGCCGGCCCACCACCTCCAGCAGCTCCGCCGCCCCGGCGTCGTCCTCGCCCGCCTCCGGCGCCTCCGGCACCAGCCGCAGCTCGCCCGTGCCCGGCTGGGACCGCTGGTGCGGCACCTGCGCCGGGTCGGACACGCCGCCATCGGACTGCTCCTCCGCCACGCCGACCCGCAGCACCTGCGGCGGCAGCAGCCGCCCGGCACCCGACGCCACCGACGTACGCAGGAAACGGGACAGCGCCGACCACGGCTCGTCCTCCTGGCCGAGGGCGGCACGCGCCTGGTCGGTGAGCCGCGACGTCTCCTCCTCGGCTATCCGCCGGACCAGGACGTCCTTGCTCGGAAAGCGCCGGTACACCGTGCCGACGCCCACTCGGGCCCGGCGGGCCACGTCCTCCATCGGAGCGCCGTAACCCAGCTCGCCGAAGACCTCGCGCGCCGCGCGCAGCACGTGCTCCAGATTGCGCTGCGCGTCCACCCGCAGCGGTGTCGTGCGCGCCGCGTCCGCCCGTCCCTCGGGCGTCGCGCTCACCGCGCTGCCCGACGCCACGGCGGACGACCAATGAGAGTCCTGCACATGCATACGCATCCCCCGGTAATGACGTCTCCCCCCGGAGACTCTCCCCGTCATCGAAAGCCGGGGTCAGCGGAACAGGCCCCGTTCACCCGGGCCCGCCCGTCGCGGACCCGAGGAGCGCATCCGCCCACACCCCGTCGGCATACGAACATAGTTGAGAGGTCGTCAATTCAGAAGGGGCAGGTTCCGCACGGGACGCCCCCCGATCGGAGTACGGATCGTATACGTCGCTTATGTCTCACCGGCCGTGACCCGCCGTACCCGCCTGACCTGCACACCTTCGCGGAACGTGGACAAAACGGCCAACCGTGCTCCGCGCCGGCTCCCGGTCACACAATTCGCCGAGGCTGTGGACAAACGCCAGTGGCCGGTGCGTCATGGGATGGTGAAGGAACCAGCGCGCATTCTCGTTGTCGGCGGCGGCTACGTCGGGATGTACACGGCCCTGCGGCTCCAGCGGAAGCTGAAGCGGGAACTGCGGGAGGGCCTGGCCGAGATCACCGTCGTCACACACGACCCGTACATGACGTACCAGCCGTTCCTCCCCGAGGCGGCCGCCGGGTCCATCTCCCCCCGGCACGTCGTCGTACCGCTGCGCCGCGTCCTCGACCAGTGCCGCATCGTCATCGGCGAGGTCCGCACCATCGACCACACCACACGCACGGCCACCCTCACCACCCTCGCCACCGAGGAGGAGGGCACCGGCGCCCGCCGTCTGACCTACGACGAACTCGTCCTCGCGCCCGGCTCCGTCTCCCGCGCCCTGCCCATCCCCGGGCTCGCCGACCACGCCATCGGCTTCAAGACCGTCGAGGAGGCCATCGGCCTGCGCAACCACGTCATCGAGCAGATGGACATCGCCTCCTCCACCCGCGACCCCGAGGTGCGCGACGCCGCCCTCACCTTCGTCTTCGTCGGCGGCGGCTACGCGGGCGTCGAGGCGCTCGGCGAACTCGAGGACATGGCGCGCTACGCCGCCCGGCACTACCACAACGTCACCCGCGAGGACATGAAGTGGATCCTCGTCGAGGCCACCGGCCGCATCCTCCCCGAGGTCGGCGAGGACCTGGGCAGCTACACGGTCTCCGAGCTGCGCCGCCGCAACATCGACGTACGCCTCGACACCCGCCTCACCTCGTGCGCCGAACGCGTAGCCGTCCTCAGTGACGGCGCCCGCTTCCCCACCCGTACGGTCGTCTGGACGGCCGGCGTGAAACCCCACCCGGTCCTCGCCTCCACCGACCTGCCGCTCACCGACCGCGGCCGGCTCAGGTGCACCCCCCAGCTGACCGTCGAGAGCGTCACGCACGCGTGGGCGGCCGGAGACGCCGCCGCCGTCCCCGACGTCACCGCCGACGAGCCCGGTACGCTCTGCGCGCCCAACGCCCAGCACGCCGTCCGCCAGGCCAAGGTCCTTGCGGACAACCTCGTCCACGCACTGCGCGGCGAACCCCTCGAGACGTACGCGCACAAGTACGCCGGCTCGGTCGCCTCCCTGGGCCTGCACAAGGGCGTCGCCCACGTCTACGGCCGCAAGCTGAAGGGCTACCCCGCCTGGCTCATGCACCGCGCCTACCACCTGAGCCGCGTCCCCACCCTCAACCGCAAGGCCCGCGTACTGGCCGAATGGACGCTGTCCGGCCTCTTCAAGAGGGAAATCGTCTCCCTGGGTTCACTCGAACATCCCCGTGCCGAGTTCGAACTCGCGGCCAGTGGAAAGCCTTCCCAGGACCCCCCGCGGAACCCGAAGGGGTCGTCCTGACCGGAGTCAGGAACTCCACCGGGCGGCCAGGCGTCTGACGAATGTTGGCCCGGTCCCCGCACTGCCAGACTGGCCATCACCTGTGCGGGCCGCCGCCCGCCCCGCGCGGCCACCGGGACCCGGCCGGTTCCGGCCGCCGACGACGACACGAGGCAAGGAATCGTGAACTTCACGCGCTGGAGCGCCCGGCTCCCTCGAACACAGCGCCGCGCCGCCGCGCGGACCGACCACCCGCGCTCCCCGGACCGGCGCGCAGAACCGGACCGCAGGGCAGAACCGGACCGGCGGGCGGAAAGCGCCGTACCCGCCGCCCGCGCCGAACAGCGCACCGACGGCCCCGTGCCCTCCGTCGACGACCTGCCCGTCCGTGACGTGCTCGACCGCGTCCCCGCCCTCGTCGCCCTCCTGCACGGCCCCGACCACCGCATCTCCTACGTCAACGACGCCTACACCGCGGCCTTCGGCGTCCGCCCGCTCGGCGCGCCCGCGCGCGACACCCTCCCGGAGCTGGACCGGCTCGGCCTGCTGCCCCTCCTCGACCAGGTCCTGCGCAGCGGCCGGCCCCGCACCGTCAAGTCCCGCAAGGCACCCGACGGCCGCTCCTACACCTTCACCTGCACGCCCGTCACCGAATGCGCCTCCGGCCACGGCGTCCTGGTCTTCGCCACCGACGTCACCGACCACGCCGAAGCCGCCGAGCGCCTGCGCGCGAGCGAGCGCCGCCAGCGCGAGACCGCCGTCACCCTGCAGCGCTCCCTGCTCCCGCAGGACCTCGAAGAACCCGACGACCTGCGCGTCGCCGCCACCTACCACCCCGGCGGCACCGAGGCAGCAGTCGGCGGCGACTGGTACGACGTCATCACCCTCGGCGGCGGACGCACGGCCCTCGTCATCGGCGACGTCATGGGCAGAGGCGTCCGCGCCGCCGCCGTCATGGGCCAGCTCCGCACCGCCGTCCGCGCCTACGCCCGCCTCGACCTGCCCCCGCACGAGGTTCTCCAGCTCCTCGACGGTCTCGCCGCCGAGATCGACGCCAACCAGATCGCCACCTGCGCGTACGCGGTCCACGACCCCAACGAGGGACACCTCGTGTACGCCTCCGCCGGCCACCTGCCCATCCTGGTCCGCGACGAGGGCGGCACCGTGCGGCGCGCCGACGAGCCGACCGGCCCGCCGCTGGGCACCGGCGGCTGGATGCACACCTCCGGCTCGATCCCGCTCGGCGCCGGTTCCACGGCCGTCCTCTACACCGACGGCCTGGTCGAGAGGCGCAACCAGGACCTGGACGAGGGCATCGCCGCCCTGGAACGCGCCCTCGCCGGCGCGACCGGCACACCCCAGGTCATCTGCGACCGCCTCGTCCGCTCCGCGGGCGTCACCGCCGACCACGACGACGACGTGGCCGTCCTCGTCCTCCAGCACCCCGCCCGCACCGGCCCAGGCAGCGACCTCTTCCGCAACGCCGCGCTCGATCTGCTCGGCGGCGTCGAGGCCACCCCACGCGCGCGCGCCTTCGCCTCCGGCGTCCTGACCAGCTGGCGCTTCCCGGTCGACCTGCACGACCTCGGCGTCCTGGCCGCCAGCGAGCTCGTCGCCAACTCCCTCCAGCACGGCACGCCTCCCATGCGGCTGCGGCTGCGCCGCACGGACCGCCGCCTCATCGTCGAGGTCACCGACGGCGACGACCACCTGCCGCGCCGCCGCCGAGCCGAACCCGGCGACGAGAACGGCCGGGGCATCGCCATCATCGCCACCATCGCCTCCACCTGGGGCAGCCGCCGAACCCCCGGCGGCGGCAAGGCCGTGTGGTGCGAATTCGCCCTCCCACGCGGTACGGACTGACACCCCCGGGGACGCCGCAGAGACCCGCGCAGGAGGGCGAACCATATGGCGAAAGCCGGACAAAAGACTGCACGTAGTCACCCCAAACGGACCCCCTCCGCGCGTCATGCGCCCGAAAGCGCGTGGCTGTGAGAGGGACGGTGGCCGGACGCGGGCGGCGGGGCCGGTGCCGCGGGGCACTCGGTGCCTCGCAACCGCGCACCGCCGACACGACGCGCACCGCCGCTGCGAAAGAAGACCGGCCGCCACCCGAAAGTGACGGCCGGCCCACTGCCGAACAACCGCTCTCACGCCTCCGCGGCCACCGGCTCCGAGGCCCCGCCCCGCGCGACCACCCGGCTCCGGCCGGCCGACGGCCGGTCCTGTACGGCGGTCAGCTCCCGCCCCAGCCGCAACGCCAGCACCGTGATCCCCAGCGAGAACAGCAGGAACAGCACGACGTACGGCGCGTGCAGCGAGGCCCCCAGCGGCCCGCCCACCGCGGGCCCGACCGCCAGCGCGAGCTGTTTCACCAGGGCGAAGGCGGAGTTGTACTGCCCCGCGAGCCCGGTCGGCGCCAGATCGGCGACCAGCGGCGCGAGCGTCGGCGACAGCATCGCCTCACCCAGCCCGAACAGCGCGTACGTCGAGATGAACGCGGCCGTCGCCATCTCCTGGCTGCCGTTGCCCAGCCCCGCGTACGCGGCGACCGCCCACGCGACCGCCCAGATCAGTCCGACACCCGCGATCACCCGGGAGCGGCGCCGACGCTCGACGAACCTCAGCACCGCGAACTGCGCGAGAACGATCATCAGCGTGTTCGCCGCCAGCGCCGTCCCCAGCGCGGACGTGGACATCCCCGCGGCCTCCACGCCGTACGCGCTCAGCCCCGACTCGAACTGCCCGTAGCAGGCGAAGAACAGCACGAAGCCCAGCACGCAGAGCTGCACCATGGCCCGATTCCCCAGCAATGACTTCCAACTGCTCCTGCCACTTGCCGACGCGCCCTCCACCCGCGGCGAGTGAGGCATCCGCACGGTCGTCATCACCACGACCAGCAGCAGGAACACGGCCGCCTCGATCGCGAACAACACCACGAACGACGCGGCGCTGCTCGTGTCGACGAGATGACCACCGATGAGCCCGCCGACCCCGAGCCCGAGGTTCTGCAGGAAGAACTGTGTCGCGAACGCCCGCGACCGGGTCTCCGTACGGGAACAGTCCACGATCATGGTCGCGAGCGCCGGCTGCATGACGGCCTGTCCGGCCCCGAGCGCGGCGGCAGCCAGGATCACCGTGCCGGCCGTACCGGCCAGCCCCAGACTCAGTGCGCCGACCGCGGCGGTGACCAGGGCGGTGAGCAGCACCGGCAGCGCGCCCCGCCGGACGATGGCCCGCCCGGCGAACGGCAGCACGATCAGTGCGGCCACGGCGAAGACGGCCAGCACGAGTCCGGCCGTGACAGCACCCAGCCCTCGCACCTGTGCCACGTAGACGTACAGGTACGGAACGGTGAAGCCGAGCCCGAACGCGCTGAGTGCGTTGCCCACGTGGATCCGGCGCAGCACCGCGCCCATGCCCCTGGTCACGTTCACCTCTCTCAGAAGTTAGGAGTGAAGACTTAGAAGCTAAAGTTCGATACTAAAGAGTACACATCCAAGGACTTCAAGGCAAAGTAACGGCGTGCGATACTGCCGCCCATGGGTGACACCTCCGGCCTCAGCGAGCCGACCCTCGAAGAACAGATCGCCGCCTACCAGCGCGAGTTCCAGGGCCTCGACCCCCAGGTCGAGAAGATCGTCTCGGCGCTGTCCCGCCTGAACCGCCGGATGAACGTCGCCTACGGCCGCCAGACCTCCGAGCTGGGCATCAGCAACGCCGAGTGGGAGGTACTGAAGGCCCTCGTCCTGTCCGGCGCCCCGTACCGGCTGGGCCCCGGCGACCTCGCCAAGCGCCTCGGCCTCACGCCCGCCGCCATGACGCACCGGATCGACCGCATGGTCGGAGAGGGGCTCGTCACCAGGGAGCGGGACGAGTCCAACCGCGTACGCGTCATCGTGGAGCTCACCCAGGAGGGCCGCGAGAAGTGGCTGGAGGCGATGCGCCTCGCCACGGTCTTCGAGGAGGACCTGCTCCAGGACCTCTCAGCGGTCGAGCGCACGGCTCTCGGCGAGGTCCTCACCCGGCTGTTGCGCCGGGTGGAGCACGCCCAGCCGGACGCCGGCGGACGCCTCACCGACCTCGACTGAGGACCGCTGGAGTGCCACCGGGGCGTCACTTGACAGCCTTCAGGGCGATCCGTAAGGTTCTCCGGGTTGCCGCAGAGCCGTAACGGTTCTTCGGCAACACTCTCGCCGCACCAGCGGCACCCAAACCATCAGCACGACCTCCCCACGGGACTGATTTCGGCGTGCCCGAATTCGAATTCCCCGCGGGGACTCCGCAGCCCGGTCACCTCGATTTGGGAATCGCGGAGAGAGTCCGCTAAGGTTTGAGACGTCGGAACGGCCCAGCGGCCGGAAAGACAAACCCCGCTGACTGGGGGTCAGGCCGAAAAAAGGATCTGATAGAGTCGGAAACGCAAGACCGAAGGGAAGCGCCCGGAGGAAAGCCCGAGAGGGTGAGTACAAAGGAAGCGTCCGTTCCTTGA
>NZ_JBEXVL010000012.1:0-182578 GCF_040638805.1 Streptomyces sp. NPDC005925
CCCGGTTACATTCCGAACCCGGAAGCTAAGCCTTACAGCGCCGATGGTACTGCAGGGGGGACCCTGTGGGAGAGTAGGACACCGCCGAACAAATAGTAGAGCTCTGGCTCTTGGGTCTCAGATCCGGGAGCCAGAGCTTTTTTGCGTTGCGGTAAGGTCAGGAAGCAACATTCGTACGTTTCCCACAGGAGGCTCCCGGGTGGAGGTCCAGGAGACCCGCGTCCAGACAGACCGGGTGCTCACCATCCCGAACATCCTCAGCATGGCGAGGCTGGTCGGCGTACCGCTGTTTCTGTGGCTGATTCTCCGGCCCGAGTTCGGCGGGCCGAAGAGTGACGGCTGGGCGCTTCTGGTGCTCATGCTCAGCGGGATCAGTGACTACCTGGACGGCAAGCTTGCACGGCAGTGGAACCAGATCAGCAGCCTCGGTCGGCTTCTGGATCCTGCCGCCGACCGGCTCTACATTCTCTCCACTCTGGTTGGCCTCACGTGGCGCGAGATTCTGCCGCTTTGGCTGACGGCCGTGCTCCTGGCGCGGGAACTGGTTCTTCTGGTGATGGTCGGTGTCCTGCGCCGGCACGGCTATCCGCCGCCGCAGGTGAACTTCCTGGGTAAGGCCGCGACCTTCAACCTGATGTACGCCTTCCCGCTGCTGTTGCTCAGCGACGGAAGTGGGTGGATCGCGTCACTTGCTGCTGTTCTCGGATGGGCGTTCGCCGGATGGGGTACAACCCTGTACTGGTGGGCAGGAGTTCTCTACATGGTGCAAGTCCGCCGGCTGGTCCGGGCGGATGCCATGGCCGATTGAACCCGTGTATCTGTGAGGCCGTTGCGGCCGGATGGCCCGCGAATGAAAAGTGCGGCACAATTTGAGCGGGTGAAGTCGGTCAGACCGTCGTCTCTTCGAGGAGGACGCTTCCGACATGAAGGCCGTCGTGATGGCCGGAGGCGAAGGCACGCGCCTTCGTCCCATGACCTCAAGCATGCCCAAGCCGCTCCTGCCGGTGGCGAACCGGCCAATCATGGAGCACGTTCTGCGGCTACTCAAAAGGCATGGGCTGAATGAGACCGTCGTCACCGTCCAGTTCTTGGCCTCACTGGTCAAGAACTACTTCGGTGACGGTGAAGAGCTCGGTATGGAGCTCAGCTATGCCAATGAGGAGAAGCCACTCGGTACCGCCGGAAGCGTGAAAAACGCCGAAGAGGCGTTGAAGGACGATGCGTTCCTCGTCATCTCCGGCGATGCCCTGACCGACTTCGACCTCACCGACCTCGTCAAATTTCACAAGGAAAAGGGAGCGCTCGTCACGGTCTGCCTGACGCGTGTGCCGAACCCGCTGGAGTTCGGTATCACCATCGTGGACGACGAGGGAAAGGTGGAACGCTTCCTTGAGAAGCCGACCTGGGGACAGGTCTTCTCGGACACCGTGAACACGGGCATTTACGTGATGGAGCCCGAGGTCTTCGACTACGTCGAGCCCGACGTGCCCGTCGACTGGTCCGGTGACGTCTTCCCGCAGTTGATGAAGGAAGGCAAGCCGATCTACGGCTATGTCGCCGAGGGCTACTGGGAGGACGTCGGTACACACGAGAGCTACGTCAAGGCTCAGGCCGACGTGCTCGAGGGCAAGGTCGACGTCGACATCGACGGCTTCGAGATCTCCCCCGGTGTCTGGGTGGCGGAAGGTGCCGAGGTGCATCCCGATGCCGTGCTCCGCGGGCCGCTCTACATCGGTGACTACGCCAAAGTGGAATCCGGCGCGGAGATCCGGGAACACACCGTCGTGGGCTCGAACGTCGTGGTGAAGAGCGGCGCCTTCCTGCACAGGGCCGTCGTGCACGACAACGTGTACGTCGGGCCGCACAGCAACCTCCGGGGCTGTGTCGTCGGTAAGAACACCGACATCATGCGCGCCGCACGGATCGAGGACGGCGCCGTCATCGGCGACGAGTGCCTGATCGGTGAAGAATCGATCGTTCAGGGCAATGTGCGTGTCTACCCCTTCAAGACGATCGAGGCCGGGGCCTTCGTCAACACCTCGGTGATCTGGGAGTCCAGGGGACAGGCGCACCTCTTCGGCGCCCGTGGCGTCTCCGGCATCCTCAACGTCGAGATCACGCCGGAGCTGGCCGTGCGCCTGGCCGGCGCGTACGCGACCACTCTCAAGAAGGGGTCCACCGTCACGACCGCGCGCGACCACTCCCGTGGCGCCCGTGCGCTCAAGCGCGCGGTGATCTCCGCCCTGCAGGCCAGCGCCATCGACGTACGCGACCTGGAGAACGTACCGCTGCCCGTGGCGCGGCAGCAGACCGCGCGGGGCAGTGCCGGCGGGATCATGATCCGGACGACGCCCGGGGTGCCGGACTCCGTGGACATCATGTTCTTCGACGGGCAGGGCGCGGATCTCTCCCAGGGCAGCCAGCGCAAGCTGGACCGCGTGTTCGCGCGGCAGGAGTACCGGCGTGCCTTCCCGGGCGAGATCGGTGACCTGCACTTCCCCGCGAGCGTCTTCGACTCGTACACCGGGTCGCTGCTGCGGAACGTGGACATCTCCGGGATCGCCGAGTCCGGGCTCAAGGTCGTCGTCGACGCGTCCAACGGCAGTTCCGGGCTGGTGCTGCCCAGCCTGCTGGGCAAGCTGGGTGTCGATTCGCTGACGATCAACCCGGGGCTGGACGAGTCCAGGCCCACCGAATCGGCCGACATGCGCCGGGCGGGGCTGGTGCGACTCGGCGAGATCGTGGCGTCCTCCCGCGCGGCCTTCGGGGTGCGGTTCGACCCGGTCGGTGAGCGGCTGTCCCTCGTGGACGAGAAGGGCCGGATCATCGAGGACGACCGGGCCCTGCTGGTGCTGCTGGACCTCGTGGCCGCCGAGCGGCGCAGCGGACGGGTGGCGCTGCCCGTGACCACGACCCGGATCGCCGAGCAGGTGGCCGCGTACCACGGTACCCAGGTCGAGTGGACCACGACCTCGCCCGACGACCTCACGCGCGTCGGACGCGAGGAAGGGACCATCTTCGGGGGTGACGGCAAGGGTGGTTTCATCGTCCCGGAGTTCAGCGGCGTCTATGACGGCACGGCGGCATTCGTACGGCTCATCGGGCTGGTGGCCCGGACGCAGCTCACGCTCAGCCAGATCGACGCGCGAATCCCGCGGGCGCACGTCCTGAAGCGGGACCTGGCGACCCCCTGGGCAGTGAAGGGTCTGGTGATGCGCCGGGTCGTCGAGGCGGCCGGGGACCGCTTCGTGGACACCACGGACGGCGTGCGGGTCGTGGAGGCCGACGGGCGCTGGGTCATGGTGCTGCCCGATCCGGCCGAGGCGGTCACGCACCTGTGGGCCGAAGGGCCCGACGACGCCTCCGCACAGGCCCTGCTCGACGAGTGGGCGGCCGTCGTGGACAGCGCAGGACGGTAGAAAAGACCTGCACGAGTGCGTGCCGGACAAGCGCCCCCAAGAGGGCCTGTCCGGCACGCCGATGGGGCCATTCGGAGGTAGCGGCCCCCACATGCGACGATGTGCGGCATGCCGCAGCAACCCCCCGTTCGGAGCACCCCCACGCGGCCCCGGCGCCCGGACGCGTCCATGTCGTTGCTGACCAACGTCATGGACCACAGCCTCGACGACGGATACGCCGAGGCCGCGGCACGGAAGCAGGCCGCCGGTGGCGGGGGCATGCCGAAGACCCTCAGGGCGAAGCTGGGCCTCGCGGCGGGGCTGGTCCTCGCGGCGCTCGTCGTGACCGTGGGCGCGGCCCAGGCGCGTGTGGCGGCGCCCGCGGTGGCCAAGGAGCGCGAAGAGCTGATCGACCGCATCGACCGGGAGACCGCGACGGCCGACAACCTCGAGGAGTCCATCGACACGCTCCGCGACGAGGTCGGTACGCGCCAGCGCGAGGCACTGAGGGACAGCGGCGGCGACCGGTCCACGCTGGTCGGCATCCTGTCGGGCGCGGTCGCGGTGCACGGTCCCGGGGTGAAGCTCGTCGTGAACGACGCGAAGGACACCACGACGGGCGGTGACGGCAACCCGCGCCGTACCACCGGTTTCTCCGACACCGGCCGGATCCGCGACCGGGACATGCAGCGCGTGGTCAACGGTCTGTGGGGGTCGGGCGCGGAGGCCGTCTCCATCAACGGGCAGCGGCTCACGGCACTGTCGGCGATCAGGGCGGCGGGTGACGCCATACTGGTCGACAACCGGCCACTGGTGCCGCCGTACACGGTGCTGGCGGTGGGGGACGGCAAGCGGCTCGGCAACAGGTTCCAGAACAGCGTGGACGGCCTGTACCTGCACGCCCTCCAGGAGAACTACGGCATCAGGACCGCCATCTCCGTGGAGGACGACCTCCGGCTGCCCGCCGCGCCGCGTGTGATCGTACGTTCCGCACAGCCGATAACCGAGAAGGGCACATCGTGATCGCCGTACTGGGCCTCGTCCTGGGAGTCGTGGCCGGCCTGTTGGTCCGGCCGGAGGTTCCGGCGGTCGTCGAGCCGTACCTGCCGATCGCCGTGGTCGCGGCGCTCGACGCCGTCTTCGGCGGTCTGCGGGCCATGCTCGACGGCATCTTCGACGACAAGGTCTTCGTGGTGTCGTTCCTGTCCAACGTGGTCGTCGCCGCGCTGATCGTGTTCCTGGGCGACAAGTTGGGCGTGGGCGCGCAGCTGTCCACCGGCGTCGTGGTCGTGCTCGGGATCCGGATCTTCTCCAACGCCGCGGCGATCCGCCGGCACGTGTTCCGGGCGTGACGCCGATGAGTGACAAGGACGACACGAACGAGAACAGGCTCCGCAAGGAGCTCCCGCAGGAGGTGCCCGTGGCGAGCGAGCCCGAGGCCACGGATCCGCCCGAGGAGGAGGAGCCTGCGCCGAGCGGTCGGCAGCGGCTGGCCGGCAGTCTGTGGCCGCCGCGGGCCTCACGGGCGC
This sequence comes from Streptomyces sp. NPDC005925, assembly GCF_040638805.1. NCBI lineage: Bacteria > Bacillati > Actinomycetota > Actinomycetes > Kitasatosporales > Streptomycetaceae > Streptomyces > Streptomyces sp. NPDC005925. Next base: position 4,928 of record NZ_JBEXVL010000012.1, read on the forward strand.
AACTCATCGTGGCGCTGCTGCTGTTCGGTCTGGGCTTCGGCCTGGCCGTGCAGGTGGCCTCGAACAGCGGGGGCGACAGTGCGCTGCGCGGCGCGCGTCAGGCGGATCTGGTGCGCATCCTCGATGAACTCGACGACCGCACACAGCGTCTTGAAGACGAGAAGCAGGGACTCGAGAAGCAGCGCGACGAGCTGGAGAGCAGTTCGGACCAGGCCGAGGAGGCCCGTCGGCAGACGATCGAGAAGGAAAGGCAACTCGGTGTGCTGGCGGGCACCGTGGCAGCGCAGGGGCCCGGCGTCACCATGACCATCGGGGACACGAGGGGGACGGTCCAGGCGAACATGCTGCTCGACGCCGTTCAGGAGCTGCGCGCGGCGGGGGCCGAGGCGATCCAGGTGAACGACGTGCGAGTGGTCGCCGGGACCTTCCTCACGGACTCCGGGGGTGGAGTGAGCGTCGACGGGAACAAGATCAACGCGCCTTATCGTTTCAAGGTCATCGGCAAGCCGCAGGACCTCGAGCCGGCGCTCAACATCCCTGGAGGCGTGGTGCAGACTCTGGAGAACAAACAGGCCACCGTCACGATCGAGCGGTCGAGCAAGATCGTCGTGGATGCCTTGCGAGCGGCGAAGCGGCCTGACTACGCTCGGTCGTCCTCCCGGTGAAGCGGGGGTGCATGGCAGCCGTCGGCCGGGGGCATGAGGTTGCGGGGGGTCGGCGCACCAATCGAGTGGTGCGTGGTGGAAACTGTTTGGCGGATACGGACGTTGTGAAGGTGTCCGGGTCGGCCGGTGTAGGCAATCAGGGTTCGTCCTGCCCCACGGGCGGGTCTGTTTCGGTCAAGGGGAATCGCCCGTGAAGTTGTTTGCGAAGTTGTTCGGCAAGAGCGCGCGAGAAGGCGGCGAGAACGCCACCGCTCGTCATCGCGCACAGCCTGACGCAGAAGGGCAGCGTCCGCTGTTCCGGGACCAGGTGGCTGGCCCGGACGGTGGCCTTTCCGGTGGTCAGGGCGCGCCGTCTGTTGACCCTGCGCAGTCCGGCGGCATAGGTTTCGGCCAACCGTCGACCTCGAGTACGGGTGGAGGGTTTTCCGGAGACCCGTACGCGTCCCATGCCCCGCAGGGGCAGCCGCAGGAGGATCCGTCCATGTCGGCCCTGGTGTGCACGAGGTGCGGTAATCGCAACGCCGAGAACAGCCGCTTCTGCTCCAACTGCGGCGCTCCCCTGAGGCCCGCCGCGGCGCCGGAGCGACCGTCGGAGACCACGTCCACGATCTCCATTTCCGGCCTCGAGGCCTACGACTCCGAGACCACCGGCCAGACGGCCGTGCCGGCACTCTCTCCCGAGGCGCAGGCCGCAGTCGACGCGCTGCCGCTGGGTTCCGCGCTGCTGGTGGTGCGCCGCGGTCCGAACTCGGGCAGCCGCTTCCTCCTGGACAGCGACCTGACCACGGCCGGCCGTCACCCGCAGAGCGACATCTTCCTGGACGACGTCACGGTCTCCCGCAGCCACGTGGAGTTCCGGCGTGGTCCGGACGGCTCGTTCACGGTGGCGGACGTGGGCAGCCTGAACGGTACGTACGTCAACCGGGAGCGGATCGACCAGGTGGCCCTGTCGAACGGTGACGAGGTGCAGATCGGCAAGTACCGGCTGGTGTTCTACGCGAGCCAGCAGGGTTACTGACCCGTCCCGGACCAGGTCCGGGGGACCCCCGAGGGAAGGTCCATGCGGCAAACACGGAGCGGCGGTGCCGGGCACGGTGCCGCCGCCACGGACAGCGGGCTGATGAGCATCGGCACGGTGCTGAACGTGCTGCTCGACGAGTTTCCCGAAGTGACCATCTCCAAGATCCGTTTCCTGGAGTCGGAGGGGCTCGTCGAGCCGCAGCGGACCCCGTCGGGGTACCGCAAGTTCAGCGACGGCGATGTCGAGCGTCTCGGCCATGTCCTGAGGATGCAGCGGGACCACTATCTGCCGCTCAAGGTGATTCGCGAGTACCTGGACGCCTTGGAGCGCGGTGAGGCCGTGGAGCTGCCGGCCCTGGGGCGTCATCGCGAGGCTGAGGGCGAGCCGGAGCCCCTGGCGGGGCAGGAGCCCACCGCGGCACGCATCGGGCGTGACGAGCTGCTCGCCGCCGCCGGGATCGATGAGCAGGAACTGAGGGAGTGGGAGTCGTACGGGCTCCTGGCGCCGCTGCCGGACGGGGCGTACGTCGCGGAGTCGGCGACCGTGGCGTCGCTGGTCGTGGAACTCGGGCGGTTCGGGATCGAGCCGCGGCATCTGCGGGCGGTGAAGGCCGCCGCCGACCGTGAGGCCGGGCTGGTGGAGCAGGTGGTGGCGCCGCTGAAACGACACCGCAATCCGCAGACCAGGGCACACGCCGAAGCCCGGTCCAAAGAGCTGGCAGGGCTGACCGTGCGGCTGCATGCCGCGCTGGTGCAGATGTCGCTCGGTGTGCGGCTGCCCTGAGCGGTCGGCGGGCCCCGGATCGGCCAACCGTTCCCGGCCCGACTACCCAAACGTCGTGGGCACGGCCTAGGGTTGCTGTGTGAACGAGCTCGATGTCGTAGGTGTCCGGGTCGAAATGCCCTCCAACCAACCGATCGTGCTGCTGCGTGAAGTGGGAGGCGACCGTCACCTCCCGATCTGGATCGGTCCGGGGGAGGCGACGGCGATCGCTTTCGCTCAGCAGGGCATGGCTCCTCCCCGGCCGCTGACCCACGACCTGTTCAAGGACGTGCTGGAGGCCCTCGGCCAGGAGCTCACGGAAGTCCGCATCACGGATCTGCGTGACGGCGTTTTCTACGCGGAGCTGGTGTTCGCCGGCGGTGTCGAGGTCAGTGCCCGTCCGTCCGACGCCATAGCGCTGGCGCTGCGCACGGGGACGCCGATCTACGGCAGTGACACGGTGCTCGACGACGCGGGTGTCGCGATCCCGGACGAGCAGGAGGACGAGGTGGAGAAGTTCCGCGAATTCCTCGACCAGATCTCGCCGGAGGACTTCGGCTCCAGCAACCAGTGAGGTCGTGTGTGGCATGCGCCGATGGCGACGGGGAGTGTCCGTTCCGTGCCCTGTTCTGAGCGCATTCGGCTAGCCTTTCCCCGCGGTGGGGCACGGGAAACCACTCTTAGGGTGATTATCACTCGGCGTGCCGAGTGTGGCGATCGTTGACGCACCCCCGGTGACTGCCTACCGTCGAGAGGGCAGGTCAAGGGACGGAGGTCGGCGTGAGAAGCAGCGGCGACGGTACGGTTGGGGGCGCTCCCGGACGCAGTCCCGGGCCCGGCGGTCCGTACCCTCCACCCACCCCTCGGCTTCTCTCGAGCGGGGGGTCACCCCATCAAAGCAGCGCCGATCACGCTCCGCAGCGACCGACGGGCGTACCGAGCAGCGGAGGGGCGACGTCCATGACGTCCGAGCAGATCGGCTATCGCGGTCCGACGGCATGTGCGGCTGCCGGCATCACCTACCGGCAGCTCGACTACTGGGCCCGTACCGGCCTGGTCGAGCCGAGTGTCCGGCCCGCACACGGGTCGGGAACGCAGCGGTTGTACAGCTTCCGGGACGTCGTCGTCCTGAAGATCGTCAAGCGGTTCCTGGACACCGGGGTGTCCCTGCAGAACATCCGCACCACCGTCCACCATCTGCGCGCGCAGGGCTTTCGCGACCTGGAGCGCATGACGCTGATGAGCGACGGCGCCACCGTCTACGAGTGCACCTCGCCCGACGAGGTGCACGCCCTGCTCCAAGGCGGTCAGGGCATCTTCGGTATCGCCGTCGGTGTGGTGTGGCGGGACGTCGAGAGCGTGCTGTCGCAACTGCACGGAGAGCGCATCGACACCGGCGAGACCCTCGTCGGTCACAACCCGGCGGACGAGCTGGCCCGGCGGCGCAACCGGGCCGTCTGAGTCCCGTCCCCCGCGCCGGGGTCTTTGTCAGTGGCGTAAGGCAGCATCGGAACTGTGAGAGCCGCGCCCACGATCCTCCATCTCGACATGGACGCCTTCTTCGCCTCGGTGGAGCAGGCGTCCAAGCCGAGCCTGCGCGGGAAAGCCGTGATCGTGGGCGGCCTCGGCCCGCGCGGAGTGGTCGCCACCTGTTCCTACGAGGCCCGGGTCTTCGGAGTGCATTCGGCGATGCCCATGGCGCAGGCCCGGCGGCTCGCGCCGAACGCCGCGTATCTCGTGCCGCGCTTCGGCTTCTACCGGACGATCAGCGAGCAGGTCATGGAGCTGCTGCGGGCCTTGTCGCCGCTGGTGGAGCCGCTCAGCCTGGACGAGGCGTTCGTGGACCTGGAGGCCCGGGGAGTCGCCTGGGACGAGCCTTCGGCGCGGCTTGCCGGGGCGCGGCTGCGGACTGACATCCGGGCCGTCACGGGTCTCACCGGGTCGGTGGGTCTGGCCGCCTCCAAAATGCTCGCGAAGATCGCCTCCGAGCAGGCCAAGCCCGACGGGCTCGTGGTGATCGAGCCGGGAAGCGAGCGGGCCCTGCTCGCCCCGCTGCCGGTGCGGACCCTGCCGGGCGTGGGGCCGGCGACCGGCGACCATCTGCGGCGGGCCGGCATCCACACGGTGGACGAGCTCGCCGAGGCGGGTGAGGACGAGCTCGTACGGCTGCTGGGCAGGGCACACGGGCATGCGCTGTACGCGATGGCGCTGGCGCACGACGAGCGGCCCGTGGTCGCCGAGCGGGAGACGAAGTCGGTGTCGGTCGAGGACACCTACGACGTCGACATCCACGACCGGACACGGGTCGGACTCGAAGTGCAACGGCTGGCCGAACGGTGCGTGCGGCGGCTGCGTGGTGCCGGGCTCTCCGGGCGGACGATCGTGCTGAAGGTGCGGCGCTACGACTTCTCGACGCTGACCCGGTCCGAGACGCTTCGCGGGCCCACCGACGATCCCACGGTGGTGCGGGAGGCGGCTGCCCGGCTGCTGGAGGCCGTGGACACCACGGGCGGGGTCCGGCTGCTCGGCGTCGGGGTGAGCGGCCTCGCCGACTACACGCAGGAGGACCTGTTCGCGCAGGTGGCGGGGGAGCACGCCGAAGAGCTCGACGAGGAGCGCGAGGACGACGGGCCCGCCGAGGAACAGCGGGTGCCCGCCGAGCGGCACTGGCCCGCGGGCCACGACGTGCGGCACGCCGAGTACGGGCACGGGTGGGTGCAGGGGAGCGGGCTCGGGCGGGTCACCGTGCGGTTCGAGACACCCGACTCGGGGCCCGGGCGGGTGCGTACCTTCCGGACCGATGATCCCGGCCTGGAGGCGGTGGAGCCGCTGCCGCTCGTGGGGCGAAGACCCGGGGGCGGCGAGTGGGCATCGGCGAGTGGCGGGCAGGCCGGGGAGCAGGGCTGAGGCGGCATCGCCGCCGGCAACACCCTGGTGTGGATCCCCGCCCCCAGTAGGTGGTGCCTGGCGACGCTGAACCGTGGGGTGGGAAGCGTCTGGCTCGGGGTGCGGGCGGGCGCGCACTTTCCGGACCGATGATCCCGGGCTGGGGGTGGTGGAGCTGCTGCCGCTCGTCGGGCGAAGACCCGGGGGCGGCGAGGGGGCGTCGGCGAGTGGCGGGCAGGCCGGAAGCAGGGTGAGGCGGGCGATGGAACCGTGCGGGTTCGAGACCGCCCGACTCGGGGCCTGCGCGGGTGCGTACGTTCCCGCGGTGGTGAGGGTGACGTGGAGGCGGTGGAGCCGCTGCCGTTGCCGGGCGAAGAGCCGGAGCCGACGGTGATGGGTCCCCGCGAGAAGTGGGTACGCCGGGGAGCCGGGCCCACGGCCGGAGGACAGCGCGGGGCTCAGGCGTCCTCGGTGCCGGCCAGCTTGCCGAAGTCGTGGTCCGGGACGGAGGGAGGGGAGGCGGTGCCGAGACCGTAGTGGTGGTAGAGCTGGAGTTCCTGCTCGGGGGAGAGGTGGCGGCCGACGCCGAAATCCGGGGCGCCCTTGATCAGCGCCCGGTCGAAGGGCACACGCAGGGTGCCCTCCACCAGCTCGCTGGGCTCCAGGGGGACGAAGGCGTCCCGGCCGAACAGGCCCGTGCGTATCGCCGCCCACTCGGGCTCGCCGGTCGCGTCGTCCAGGTAGATCTCGTCCACCGTGCCGATCCTGCTGCCGGTGCGGTCGACGGCCTTGCGGCCGATCAAGTTGCGCGGATCGATGTCGGTCTGCACGGGCCCTCCACGTGGTCGCAGCTCATCCCTGAGTACAACAAAAGAGCACATCGGAGCCCGCGGCCACTCGAAGGTCTGTGCGTTGACCTCGCTGGTAGGCTGGCAATGGCTGCTGACCCCGTGCGGGAGAGTCCTCCGAACTCCACCGGAGGCGCCGAAGGAGCAAATCCTCCCCGGAATCTCTCAGGCTCACGTACCGCACGGACGAGGTCACTCTGGAAAGCAGGGCGGACGTCGACGGCTTCCGCTCTCACCGACGGTGAAAGCCGGGCGTCCCTCGGGCGGCCCGGTGAAGCTCTCAGGTCGAGATGACAGAGGGGGAGGCCGTCCGGGTACCCGCGCCGTGGTGCCCCCCGAAGGTCGTCAGACCAGGAGGCCTCCGCAATGACCGCCCATCGCATCCCGCTCTCCGAGCTCGAACAGGCAATCCCCTTCGAGCAGCGCCACATCGGCCCCGACCACGAGGCACGGGCCAAGATGCTCGCCCAGGTCGGCTACGGCTCGCTGGACGAGCTGACGGCCGCCGCGGTCCCGGACGTGATCAGGAACACCGAGGCGCTGGACCTGCCGGGTGCCCGTTCCGAGGCCGAGGTGCTGGCCGAGCTGCGCGCCCTCGCCGACCGCAACCAGGTCCTCGGCTCCATGATCGGGCTGGGCTACTACGGTACGTTCACGCCGCCCGTGATCCTGCGGAACGTGATGGAGAACCCGGCCTGGTACACGGCGTACACGCCCTACCAGCCGGAGATCTCCCAGGGCCGCCTCGAAGCCCTGCTGAACTTCCAGACCGTGGTCGCCGACCTGACCGGTCTGCCGACCTCGGGCGCCTCCCTGCTGGACGAGGGCACGGCCGCCGCCGAGGCGATGGCGCTGTCGCGGCGCATGGGCAAGAACAAGAAGGGCCTGTTCCTGGTCGACGCGGACGCCCTGCCGCAGACCGTCGCCGTCATCCAGACGCGCGCGGAGCCGGCCGGCGTCGAGGTCGTCGTCGCCGACCTGAGCGACGGCATCCCGGCCGAAGTCGCCGAGCAGGAGATCAACGGCGTACTGATCCAGTACCCGGGCGCGTCCGGCGCCGTACGCGACATCAAGCCCCTCATCGACCGGGCGCACGAGCTCGGCGCGCTCGTCACGGTCGCCGCCGACCTGCTGGCGCTGACCCTGCTGAAGTCCCCGGGCGAGCTCGGCGCGGACATCGCGATCGGCACCACGCAGCGCTTCGGCGTGCCCATGGGCTTCGGCGGGCCGCACGCCGGCTACATGGCCGTACAGGAGAAGATGGCGCGCAGCCTGCCCGGGCGGCTGGTCGGCGTGTCCGTCGACGCCGACGGCAACAGGGCGTACCGGCTCGCGCTGCAGACCCGTGAGCAGCACATCCGCCGGGAGAAGGCCACCAGCAACATCTGCACCGCGCAGGTGCTGCTCGCCGTCATGGCCGGCATGTACGCCGTCTACCACGGCCCCGACGGGCTGCGTGCCATCGCCCGTCGCACCCACCGGTACGCCACGATCCTCGCCGCGGGCCTCGCGGCGGGCGGCGCCGAGGTCGTGCACGGCGGCTACTTCGACACGGTGACCGTGCGCGTCGAGGGCCGGGCCGCCCAGGCAGTCGCGGCCGCCCGCGACAACGGGGTGAACCTGCGCCTGGTCGACGCCGACCACGTCTCCATGGCCTGCGACGAGACCACCACGCGTGCGCAGATCGCCGCCGTATGGGCGGCCTTCGGTGTCGACGGCGACGTCGGGGAGCTCGACGCGACCGCCGAGGACACGCTGCCCGGGGCCCTGCTGCGCACCGACGCGTTCCTCACGCACCCGGTGTTCCACCAGCACCGCTCCGAGACCGCGATGCTGCGCTACCTGCGCCGGCTCGGCGACCGTGACTACGCGCTCGACCGCGGCATGATCCCGCTGGGCTCCTGCACCATGAAGCTCAACGCGACCACGGAGATGGAGCCGGTCACCTGGCCGGAGTTCGGCGCGCTGCATCCCCTCGCACCCGCCGAGCAGGCCCAGGGCTACCTCACGCTCATCCACGAGCTGGAGGACCGTCTCGCCGAGGTCACCGGCTACGACAAGGTCTCCCTCCAGCCGAACGCCGGCTCCCAGGGCGAGCTGGCCGGTCTGCTCGCCGTCCGCGGCTACCACCGCGCCAACGGCGACGAGCAGCGCACCGTGTGCCTGATCCCGTCCTCCGCGCACGGCACGAACGCCGCGAGCGCCGCCATGGCCGGGATGAAGGTCGTCGTCGTGAAGACCGCCGGGGACGGCGAGATCGACATCGAGGACCTGCGGGCCAGGATCGAGCAGTACCGCGACGAGCTCGCCGTGCTGATGATCACGTACCCGTCGACGCACGGCGTCTTCGAGGAGCACGTCGCCGACATCTGCGGGCGGGTGCACGACGCGGGCGGCCAGGTGTACGTGGACGGCGCCAACCTCAACGCCCTGGTGGGCCTGGCCAAGCCCGGCCACTTCGGCGGCGACGTCTCCCACCTGAACCTGCACAAGACGTTCTGCATCCCGCACGGCGGCGGCGGTCCCGGCGTCGGCCCGGTCGCCGTACGGTCGCACCTCGCGCCGTACCTGCCGAACCACCCGCTGCAGCCCGAGGCCGGTCCTGAGACGGGCGTGGGCCCGGTCTCGTCGGCGCCCTGGGGGTCGGCGGGCATCCTGCCGATCTCGTGGGCGTACGTCCGGCTGATGGGCGGCGAGGGCCTCAAGCGGGCCACGCAGATCGCCGTGCTCTCCGCCAACTACATCGCCAAGCGCCTCGAGCCGCACTACCCGGTGCTCTACACCGGCCCGGGCGGGCTCGTCGCGCACGAGTGCATCATCGACCTGCGCCCGCTGACCAAGGCGACCGGCGTCAGCGTGGACGACGTCGCCAAGCGGCTCATCGACTACGGTTTCCACGCGCCGACGATGTCCTTCCCGGTCGCCGGGACGCTCATGATCGAGCCGACCGAGTCCGAGGACCTCACCGAGCTGGACCGGTTCTGCGAGGCGATGATCGCCATACGCGCGGAGATCGAGAAGGTCGGCTCCGGCGAGTGGCCCGCCGAGGACAACCCGCTGCGGGGCGCCCCGCACACCGCCGCCGCGCTCGGCGGGGACTGGGACCACGCCTACAGCCGCGAGGACGCCGTGTTCCCGGGCGACGTGACGGCCGCGGACAAGTACTGGCCGCCGGTGCGACGCATCGACCAGGCCTTCGGCGACCGGAACCTGGTCTGCTCCTGCCCGCCGCTGGACGCGTACGAGGACTGACGGCTTCGACGCGCCCCGACGGTGCGACGAGTGAGGGGGCGCCGCCCGGCCGGGTGGCGCCCCTGGCCTGTGTCGCACGCCGGACCCGCGTGCCTCTGCGCCGCTCAGGTGTGCCACGCCGCCCGCTCGGGGAAAGGGCCGCGTGGTGTGCGGGCGCGTCGCTCAGGCCGGGTACGCGTGCGTCTGCGTCGCCTTCACCGTGGCCCACACCGGTGCACCCGGGTGCAGGTCCAGCTCGGCCGCCGCGACCGTCGTCAGGTCGGCGGCGAGGGACAGCTCACCGGTCAGGCCCGCCCGGATCTGGTCGCCGTGGGAGTCCAGGCCCGCGACCTCGCAGCGCCACAGGTTGCGCGCGCTGGAGCCGGCGGGCCGCTCCCGGTACAGGGTCACGGCGCCCGGCGGGAACGCCACGAACACCGGGCCGGACAGGTCCTCCGACGTGGTGACGGACGGGCCCGCGTCCAGCAGGACGGTGTGGCCGTCGGCCCGCCCGCGGTACAGGTTCAGGCCGACGAGCTGGGCGATGTAGTCGGTACGGGGGTGCCGCGCGATGTCCGACGGAGTGCCTTCCTGGACCACGTGACCGTCCTCGATCACGACGAGCCGGTCGGCCAGCACCATGGCGTCCAGCGGGTCGTGCGTGACGAGGAGGGCCACCGCCTCGAACTCCGCCAGGTGGCGGCGCAGCCGGGCGCGCACCTCGAGGCGGGTGCGCGCGTCCAGGGCCGCCAGCGGCTCGTCGAGCAGCAGCAGACGGGGCCGGGTGGCCAGGGCGCGGGCGAGCGCGACGCGCTGTGCCTGCCCGCCGGACAGCCGGCGGGGCTTGATACCCGCGTACTCGGCGAGGCCCATGCGCTCCAGCCACCGGGCGGCCCGCGCCCTGGCCTCCGCCCTGCCGGCGCCCCGGCAGCGCGGCCCGAAGGCCACGTTGTCCAGGGCGGTGAGGTGCGGGAAGAGCAGGTAGTCCTGGAAGACGACGCCGACCGGGCGGGACTCGGGGGGCGTGCGGTCGAGGTCGGTGCCGTCCAGTCGCAGACGGCCGTCGCTGAGCGGGGTGAGACCGGCGAGGGCGCGCAGGGCGGTGGACTTGCCCGCGCCGTTCGGGCCGAGCAGGGCGACGACGTCACCGGGGGCCGCGGTCAGCGTCACGTCGAGCCGGAACCCCTCGCGGTCCACGACGAGGTGGGCGTCGAGCCCTTGAGGACTGGGGGTTCCCGTGCGGGTCGCGCGGGGGGTGCCCGTTCCGGTCATGACGGTGTCATCCATCGGTCGCGCAGGCCCGCCAGGACCGCGATCGAGACCGCGAGCAGGACCAGGCTGAGGGCGATGGCCGCCGCAGGGTCGTTCTGCAGGGCGAGGTACACCGCGAGCGGCATGGTCTGGGTGCGGCCGGGAAAGTTGCCGGCGAAGGTGATCGTCGCCCCGAACTCGCCCAGCGCCCGCGCCCACGCCAGGACGGCACCCGCGGCGACACCGGGCGCTATCAGCGGCAGCGTGACCCGGCGGAACGCCGTGAACCGGGACGCGCCGAGCGTGGTGGCCGCCTCCTCGTAGCGCGGGTCGGCGGCCCGCAGGGTGCCCTCCACGCTGATGACGAGGAACGGCAGTGCCACGAACGTCTCCGCGACGACCACGCCGGCCGTGGTGAAGGGCAGCGTGATGCCGAACCACGCGTCCAGCCACTGCCCGACGAGTCCGCCCCGGCCGAGCGCGAGCAGCAGGGCCACACCGCCCACCACCGGGGGCAGCACCAGCGGCAGGGTCACCAGCGCCCGTACGAGGCCGCGGCCGGGGAAGTCGGTGCGGGCCAGCAGCCAGGCCAGCGGCACCCCGACGACCAGGCTGAGCGCGGTTGCCGCCGTGGCGCACACCAGCGACAGGCGCAGCGCCTCCCAGACCGCCACGCCGGTCAGCTGCCGCGGGAGGCTGCGCCAGGGGGCGCGCACCAGCAGGGCGATCAGCGGCAGCAGCAGGAACGCCAGGCCCGCGAGCGCCGGTACCAGGATGGGGAGCGGGACCCCGCGCCGTACGGGCCGGCGCGCACCGCTCCGGGTGTCGGCCGGGGTCCCGGTCCCGGGGGTGCGGCCCCGCGGGGGTGTGGAGGAGGGCTTCACGGCCGGAGGAATCCCGCCTCGAGAAGCACCTTCTGTCCTTCGGCGGACCTGGCGAGGGCGATGAAGGCCTTCGCCGCCGTCGGGTTGGGCGCGTTCCTGAGCAGGGCGAGGGGACAGTCGTTGACGGCCTCGGCGGACTCGGGGAACTGCACGCCGTCCACCTTGTCACCCGCGGCCAGCACGTCGGTCCTGTACACGACGGCGGCGTCCGCTTCCTTCAGCGCGACCTTCGTCAGGGCGCTCTTGACGTCCTGCTCGTACGAGACCGGCGTGAGCTTCAGCCCGTCCACGTTCAGCGCCTTCCGCGCGGCGGCCCCGCAGGGCACCGAGGTGGCGCACAGGACGACCTTGAGGTCGGGCCGGGTGAGGTCCTTGAGGGAGGTGATGTGGTCGGGGTTGCCGGGAAGGGTGGCGATTTCGAGCTGGTTGCGGGCGAAGGGGGCCGCGGTGCCCGCCACGTCCTCGTGGTCGGTGACGATCCGCATCGTCCTGGTGCTGGCGGCGGCGAAGACGTCGGCCGGCGCGCCGCTGGTGATACCGGCGGCCAGCGAGTCGCTGCCGCCGAAGCTGAAGGTGACCTCCGTGCCGGGATGCGCTTTCTCGAACCGCTCGCCCAGGATCGTGAAGCTCTCCTTCAGGGAGGCGGCGGCGAAGACGGTGACCGGCCCGGAGATCCCTCCCCCGGGCGAGCCGGACGAGTCGGAGGCCGTCGGCCCCGCGGGGGAGCAGGCACCGAGCGCCAGCAGCGCGACGGCTGCCGCCCCGCCCGTCCGCAGGGCGCGGGCACGGCGGGTCCGGCACGCGGATCGGATCGTCACAGGGCCACTCCACCTTCGTCCCGGCGGGGCTCCTCGGGACGCCGAGGACCACCACTTCGTCACGACGAGGATACTTCCGCAGATGCGAGGTGGAAGCCCCTTGCCGTCTTGCATGAGCGACGGTACGGCTGTCCCCGGGCCCGCATGTGCGTCCATACGGAGACGGTGGTGGCGCTCGGCTTCGCCGGGTACGCGGCCGCCGGTCAGACGCGGTCGATGTGTACGTTCGTCGACTTCACGCGGGCCGTGGCCTCCATGCCGACCTCCAGGCCGAGTTCCTCGACGGCCTCGCGCGTGAGCAGGGAGACGAGTCGGTGCGGGCCGGCCTGCACCTCGACCTGCGCGGCGACGTCCCCGAGCTTGATCGCGGTGACGATGCCGGGGAAGGCGTTGCGTACGGAGGTGTACGGGGTGTCCTCCTCGGTGCCGCCCTTGGCGAGCTCGACGGAGAACGCGGCCAGGTCCCGTCCGTCGATGAGCCGCCGCCCGCTGTCGTCGCGGTGGGTGGCCATCCGGCCGGCGTCCGCCCAGCGGCGCGCGGTGTCGGGGCTGACGCCGAGCAGCCGCGCCGCCTGGCCGATTGTGTAGGACTGCATGCGGTCACGATAGAGGGGCGGGCCGGGCCGGTTGCGCGTGAGCGGGGCGAGGTGCCGTCGAGAGGCAGGCGCGTGGTGGTGAGCGCGGCGCCCGGTGACGGAACGCGGGACGGGTGACGCGAGAGACGGACGATCGCGAAGCTACGGCCGAGTGCGCATACCGCATGCGGCGCTACCGTCGGTGACACGGCCCGGACATGCGTCAGGGCCGGTTCGCGGAGGTGCGGACCGGCCCCTCATGTTCTGCGGACGGTGCGTGCGCCGCCCGTGGTGCTCTTGCCCGAGGTCTCTCAGACGGCGGTCGCGACCCGGCGGACGTCCGGCCGGTGCGGGGCGATGATCTGGCCGTCGGGCAGGAGTTCACCGGTGTCCTCGAAGAGCACGACGCCGTTGCACAGCAGGCTCCATCCCTGTTCCGGGTGGTGCGCCGCGAGGCGGGCGGACTCCCGGTCGGCGGAGTGGGCTGACGGGCAGGGCGGCTGGTGCTGGCACATTGGTTGGGTCTCTCGTCGTGTGTCGGTTGAGTGTGCTGTCGTTTTTGTCCTGCGGCGTGAAGACTCGCTCATGGCCGCCCCCCGTGGTGACAGTCGGTCGGATCCCAGTGTTGCCCCACGGACGTGATTCCGCAGGGATTTCGCGGCACCGCTTCTCATAGGTTCATGACGCATCACCCGCCCGAGCGGTTCAGTCCAATTGCACTGCCACATCGGATGGTTCGCCATGGCCGGTTGGGGCTAGTCCGGTCGGAGGTGCGGACCTCGATCCGCTCGTACGTGCATGCTGGCGCTCGTGAGAGCAGGGTGGTGCGTGCACGTGTGCGTGTGCGATGACGCGCACGGGGGCCGGTGCGCGTCGCGCGGCCGCCGGAGTGATGCCGACGGTCCCGCTGGAGACAGCAACGTACCCCGCCGCGCGGAATCCGGCGACGGGGTACGCGGTGTCTTCTCACACCGGACCGTCCGGCGGTCCGTCGGGCCACCGCCCGCCACCGGCGCTGTGCCCCGGCAATGGGCGGCCGGCCGACGCGGCGGGCGCCTTGTGGTGAGGCGGGCGCCTCGTGGCGGTCAGGCCGTCGGGCGGAGCAGCCGCGAGGGCGTGGCGCGGCTCGTCAGTATCGGGAGCAGGTCGGCGACCCGGTACGGGCGGTGGGCCGCGATGCCGGGCGGTGCGGGTGCCAGCGGGATCAGCAGGTCACCCGGGGCGGGATGGCCGGCGCCCGGGTCGGCCGTGCAGTCGCCGTGCAGCCACAGCGTGAGCATGTACAGGCTCGGCAGCGACAGGAGCCGCGGCTGGTAGGGCTGCGGCACGGTCTCGGCCTGCCGCAGTGCCAGCTCGGTGGAGGTGACGTACGGGCCCTCGAAGAAGTGCGCGAAGGCCCAGCCGTCGGGGGTCAGGGTGGTCTCCGCGGCGGCCACGGCGCGCTCACCGCAGCGGATGAGGAAGCGCCACCCGGCCAGTCTGGTGGCCGTGACGCCCTCGGCGGTGATCCGATCGAGGACGTGCACCGGCAGCGGCAGTTCGGGAGTGGCCGGGGCCTCGGCGTTGCGCAGCGCCGGGGTCGGGACCTCGCTGAGCGCGGTGGGCGAGCCGAGCGCGGTCAGAACGGTGTGCACGGCGGGCGCGGGAGCCGGGGAAACATGCAGCGGCATGATGGGTCGCCTCTCATGAGAAGGCACGGTGGCGCGAGGGCGGAGGGCGGACGACGCTGTCAGCACGAGGAAGTCAGAGAGGCAGGGGCCGGGTCTGTGCGTGGGTGCTGAATGAGGACCGCCGCACATCGTCCTGGCGGCAGCATCCCGCGACCGTGGGCGCCAACCTTCTGCCTTGTGCGCGGAGTTTATACGACGCGTGTTCAGCCAGTGTTTCGACTAGCCGTTTTGATGTTGTGAATCAAGGGTACATTCGGACGACGATTAGCGAAAAATATGCCGATTCCCGCGTCGTCGTGCGACGTTGACCTCGGGAAAGCGCCGCCGAGCGGTCGGCCAATTGTCGTCGGCGTTTTTCACGAGTTCGTGTCCGGGCCGAAAGAGTGCCGTCCCTCATGCCTCGTGAATGTGCCGCAGGCCTTCTCCCACAGAGTAGCGGTAACCGGGTCCGCGTGGGACGTTATCGATCGCGTCGGCTGGGCATCATCCCACCTGACCCAGCACGCCGGCGGCCGATCGATCATCGGTACGCCCATCCGAGGAGGGACGGTTCGATGGGGGAAAAGGTCGCGGCAGGCGAGTTCGACCTGTCCGATCGCCAGCACTACCGCGACAAGCTGCGGCAGTGTCTGACGGGCCTCGGCCGGCTGCTGGAGGAGAAGCGGTTCGACCGCCCCAAGAACCTCATGGGGGTGGAGATCGAACTCAATCTCGTGGGCGCCGACGGCATGCCGAAAATGTTGAATGCGCAAGTCCTGGAGCGGATCGCCAGCCGCGATTTCCAAACAGAGCTCGCCATGTTCAACCTCGAAGTGAACATCGCGCCGCACCGGCTCGCCGGCCGGGTTTTCGACCGGCTCGCCGAGGAACTCCGTACGTCACTGGCGTATGCCCACCGCAAGGCCGGTGAGGTGGACGCGGGAATCGTCATGATCGGCATCCTGCCGACCCTCGACCGTGACGACCTGGTGTCCTCCAACCTTTCGGCAGTGGACCGCTACGCCCTGCTCAACGACCAGATAGTGGCCGCCCGGGGCGAAGACTTCACGCTGGACATCTCCGGGGTCGAACACCTCAAGTGCACCTCGCGCTCCATCGTGCCCGAGGCCGCCTGCACCTCCGTACAGCTGCACCTTCAGGTCACGCCGAACCGATTCGCCGACGTGTGGAACGCGGCGCAGGCCGTCGCCGCCGCGCAGATCGCCGTCGGCGCCAATTCGCCCTTCCTCTTCGGCCGCGAGCTGTGGCGGGAGTCCCGCCCGCCGCTCTTCCAGCAGTCCACCGACACCCGGCCGCCCGAGCTCCAGGCCCAGGGGGTCCGGCCGCGCACCTGGTTCGGGGAGCGCTGGATCACCTCGGCGCACGAGCTCTTCGAGGAGAACCTGCGCTACTACCCCCCGCTGCTCCCGATCTGCGACGAGGAGGACCCGATCGAGGTCCTCGACGCGGGCGGCGTGCCCAAGCTCGCCGAGCTCGTCCTGCACAACGGCACCATCTACCGCTGGAACCGCCCGGTCTACGGCATCGCCGACGGCGTCCCGCACCTGCGCGTCGAGAACCGCGTCCTGCCCGCGGGCCCGACCATCACCGACGTCATCGCGAACGCGGCCTTCTACTACGGCCTGGTGCGGGCCCTCGCCGAGGAGTCCCGGCCGGTGTGGACCCGGCTGCCGTTCGAGGCCGCCGCCGCCAACTTCGAGACCGCGTGCCGGGACGGCATCGACGCGCGCCTGACCTGGCCCCGGCGCGGCCGGTACGCCGGTACGCAGGAGGTCGACGCCGTCAGCCTGGTGCGCGACGAACTCCTGCCGCTCGCCGAGGCCGGCCTCGCCGCGTGGGGCATCGAGCCCGCCGACCGCGACCTGTACCTGGGCGTGATCGAGGAGCGCTGCCGTCGCCGCGCCAACGGGGCGACCTGGCAGACGGCCACCTTCCACAAGGCCCTGGCGTCCGGTCTGTCCAGGGAGGCCGCGCTGGCCGCGACGACACGGCGGTACTACGAGCTGATGCACCACGGCGACCCCGTGCACTCCTGGCCCGTGGGGTTGCCGGAGCCCGTGCCGACGGCCTGAGCACGTGCCGGGCGGACACGACCCGGGGCTGCCCACGCCCGCTCCATACTGATCCGGCAAGCTGTGACGTCCGAAGGACGGCAGTTCACGGCGCGTTCCCCGCGTTCTACGACGATGGTGGCGTCCCGTGACGGCCGTGACCCCCTGCGCCCGGCACTGCGCACCTCGTGCGCGGGCCGCGCCGGGTGGTCCCGGCCGGGTCGGTCGAGTGGTGCGAGTGGAGGCAGGCGTGCAGGCGCAGTACGGCCCGGTGGCCGCATCACGTCCCGGGGAGGAGCCGTCCCGGCGGACGCTCCGCTCCGAGACGCTGCTCGTGCTGGCGCTGTCGCTCGGTGCGAGCGGCGTGTCCGCGCTGATCAGCTTCGTCGGATCGGTCACCAGACCGGGCGGCCTCAAGGACCAGGCGGCGACGCTGAACGCCTCGGCCGCGCCGGGCCGCCCCTGGCTGGACCTCGCCTGGCAGCTGTTCGGCATCACCACCTCACTGGTGCCGGTCGCCCTCGTCGCGCACTTCCTGCTGCGTGAGGGCCGGGGCCTGCGCGTCATCGGCTTCGACCGCACCCGGCCCTGGCCCGACCTGGGACGCGGCGCGGCCGTCGCGGCGATCGTCGGGAGCACCGGCATCGCCTTCTACCTCGCCGCGCGCGGCCTCGGCTTCAACCTCACCGTGGTTCCCGAGGCGCTGCCCGACGTGTGGTGGAAGCACCCCGTCCTGATCCTTTCCGCGCTCCAGAACGCGGTGCTGGAGGAAGTGATCGTCGTCGGCTACGTGCTGCGCCGGCTCGGACAGCTGGGTTGGACACCGGCGGCGGCACTGGCGGCCAGTTCCGTACTGCGCGGCTCGTACCACCTCTACCAGGGCATCGGCGGCTTCGTCGGCAACATGGCGATGGGCGTGCTGTTCGTCTGCTTGTACCGGCGCTGGGGCCGGGTGGGTCCGCTGGTGGTGGCGCACGCGCTGCTCGACATCGGCGCGTTCGTCGGCTACGCGTTGCTCGCGGGCAAGGTGGACTGGCTCCCGACGGCATGAACCCGCACGGCTGGGGGCGCACGGCACGGGTCGTACGCCCTCACGTGTGCTGGGCGAGCAGGTCGCCGTCGATGACCGTGACCGCGCGACCGGTCAGCAGGGTGCGGTCGCCGCACAGGCGGGTGCGGACACGGCCGGAGCGGGGTGAGGCCTGGAGGCCGGTGAGGTCGGAGCGGCCGAGGCGCTCCGACCAGAACGGGGCCAGAGCCGTGTGGGCGCTGCCGGTGACCGGGTCCTCGTCGATGCCGACGTTGGGGAAGAAGCAGCGGGAGACGAAGTCGTAGCCCCGGGACGGGTCCTCGGCGCGGGCGGTGGCGATGACGCCGCGCTCGGAGAAGGCGCCCAGAGCCCGGTGGTCCGGCGTCAGACCCCGGACCGTCTGCTCGTCGGCCAGCACGATGAGGAGGTCCCCGACGGCCGGACCGGTGTCGTAGGCGGCGCGCGGCGGCGCGCCCAGGGCCTCGGTGACCCCGACCGGGACGGCGACCGGGCCGAGCGGGGCGGTCGGGAAGTCCAGGGTGATCGAGCCGTCCTCACCTGGGGTGGCGACCAGGACGCCGCTGCGGGTGGCGAACCGTACGGGGCCCTCGTGAGCGCCGGTGGTGCGCAGGACGTGGGCGGTGGCGAGCGTGGCGTGCCCGCACATCGCGACCTCGGTGGCGGGCGTGAACCAGCGCAGCGCCCAGTCGGCCTCGCCGCCCGCCGGCAGGCGGTGGGCGAACGCCGTCTCGGCGTGGTTGACCTCCAGGGCCACCTTCTGCAGCCAGTCGTCGGAGGGGAAGGCGTCGAGCAGCAGGACACCGGCGGGGTTGCCGGCGAAGGGGCGGTCGGTGAAGGCGTCGACGATTCGGATGCGCATGCCGTGACGCTAGCCGGTGCGGGATGCCGCGGCCCAAGGCCAATCCGCGACAACCGGCCCGGTTTTCCCGCGGTGTGGCCCGCAGCCGCACAGCCGTGTCACGTCTCAGCCGATGATGTCCCGGGGGACGGCTGTGACCCGGGACGACCCGCAAGAAGCGACCAGAAGGCGCCGAGACGCGACGCTGCGATGCCACGGCTCCGGGCTCATGGCTCCGGGGTTACGGAGCCCCGTGCCGGGTGGGTGCTCCGTACCGCCGGGCCTCGTGACGCGGTGGGGCCGGACCCGGAGTGTGAGACTCAGTCGAGACAGAACTCGTTGCCCTCGATGTCCTGCATCGCCAGGCAGGACTCGTTCACGCCGTCGGCACGCAGGAGCTGTACGCGGACCGCGCCGAGCGCGGTCAGGCGTGCGCACTCGGCCTCGAGCGCGGCGACGCGCTCTTCACCCACGAGCCCGGTGCCGACCCGCACGTCGAGATGAACCCGGTTCTTGACGACCTTGCCTTCGGGAACGCGCTGGAAGAACAGTCGCGGGCCCACACCCGAGGGATCAACGCAGGCGAACGCGGAATCCTGACGTTCGGGCGGCAGCGAGCGGTTGAACTCGTCCCACGTGGCGAACCCCTCCGGCGGTGGCGGCACGACGTACCCCAACACCTCGCACCAGAAACGAGCGACGCGCTCCGGTTCTGCGCAGTCGAAGGTGACTTGGAACTGTTTGATCGACGCCATCGGCCCACCATAGCGGCCCGTCCAGTAGCGACGAAGTGAGTTATCCGCGCACCGCTGACCTGCGTGGACTGTCCGGCGCGAGAGGCATGGACCCGCCGTCGTCGGCTCGCACGACGAGAGCGGCGCCGGCGATCACGGGCGTCCTCGGGTGCGGCCGAGGGCCAGGAGCGGCAACGGCACGACCGGCGGCATTGCCTGTCGAGCTATTCCGATATATCGTTGAAGCATCGCGACCGATCAACGATGGATGGGATGGGTGTCATGCACAGTCACGGATACGGGCAAGGGCCCGGGTACGGCGACCACGGCCGTGGCGGTTTCGGGGAGCGGCGCGCCGCCTTCGGGCCTTTCGGCCCGGGTGGCCCCGGGTTCGGGCAGGGCCCCTGGGGTGGCCGGGGGCGCGGTGGGCCGAGGGGGAGGGCGCGGCGGGGGGACGTACGCGCGTCGATCCTGGCGCTGCTCAAAGAGCGGCCGATGCACGGCTACGAGATGATTCAGGAGATCGCCGAGCGCAGCGGCGGGGCGTGGAAGCCCAGCCCCGGTTCGGTGTACCCCACGCTGCAACTGCTGGAGGACGAGGGCCTGATCGTCAGTGAGAGCGAGGGCGGCAAGAAGCTGTTCGCGCTCACCGACGCGGGCCGCGGCGCCGCCGACGACGGTCCCGAGGCCCCCTGGGAAGAGGCCTCACGCGGCATGGACTGGGAGGCGCTCGGTGAGATCCGCCAGGCCGGTGTCGGTCTGATGGAGGCTTTCGGCCAGGTCTGGAAGACCGGCAGCAAGGACCAGCGGGACAAGGCGCTCGCCGTCATCAACGACGCGCGAAAGAAGCTGTACCTGATCCTGGCCGACGAGGACTGACGGCGCGGCATCCGGAATCCGCCGGGCCGGTCGGGCGGCCCGGCGGGTCTCCGCCGCGTCGCACACGTCCCGCGCTCGGCGGCGCCGGCTCCCGGCCTGGCAGTGCCAAAGCCTTCGGGAACAGGTCGGCGAGCGGCGGTCCTTCAGGGCGTATCCCGTTGCACGTACTGCCTGCCGCCGACGGCCGGTGAGCACACCAGCCGGGCACTGCGGTCCATGACGCACGGTGCGTACGGCCCCGGGCGGACGGCCCCCCGGTGCTTGGCGCAAGGCGGCGCGCTCTCCCTGGGGGAATATGACGCGATCTCCTCCCTGAGGAGGAGATTGGGGCACAGTGTGTCCACTTCCTGCGGGACGCGAAGATGCTTCCCGTTGGGGATGCCCCGCGCACGGGGTGGCTGATGGGGTGTGAGAGTGCAATCCAGCATCCCGCGGCACCCCGTTCTCGAGCAGGGCGTACCGCATGCCGGCAACGATGCCGAGCTCAGCGACGAACTGACCGCGGTGGTCGGCGGCGCGCGCCGCAGGGCGCTGCGCGACGGGGACCGCCAGATCGACACGGCCCATCTGCTGCACTCCCTCCTGGAGTACGACCCCGACGTGCGGGCCGTCTTCGGCGAAGGGCCGCAGCTGGCGCGGCTGTTCGGCTACCTCGTGCAGCGCAGCATCGGCTACGGCCTGCGCTGGCAGAGCGGCGTCGAGCGCTCCGGCGCCGGGCTCGGCGGCGGCACGGACACCGAGAGCTTCTCGCCGCTCGCGGCCGGCGCCATGCAGGACGCCCGGGACCGTGCCGGCCTGCGGGGCGCCGCGCAGGCGCGGTGCGTCGACCTGCTGGCCGCGATCGTCGTGGACCCGACGTCGCGGGCCGTCGAGGTGCTGGCGCGTGCCGGGATCGACCCGGTCCGGGTGTTCGCATACGTCGACAAGAACGCGACGGGGCCCGTCGAGGACGCGGCCGACGGCGCCGACACGTGACAGCCCCTCCGGCCCCGCTGGGCCGAGATGCGGATGAGCGCGGCGCCGGGGGACCTGCCGGCCCCGGACAGGCGGCCCGCGTCCCAGCACATGAGACAGGTGCCTGAGCGGGTGACGCTCCTGTCGTCGCCTGTCATCATGTGCCGGTGCATACGTCGGAGAGCAGCCGGGTCAGTCGCGGAAAGGGCATGGGGCTCGGCCTCGCGCTCGCGTCCGCCGTCGCCTTCGGCGGATCGGGTGTCGCCGCCAAGCCGCTGATCGAGGCGGGCCTCGACCCGCTGCACGTGGTGTGGCTGCGGGTGGCGGGCGCGGCCCTGGTGATGCTGCCGCTCGCCGTACGCCACCGCACGCTGCTGCGCCGCCGGCCCGGGCTGCTCGCCGGGTTCGGACTGCTGGCCGTGGCCGGTGTCCAGGCCTGCTACTTCGCCGCGATATCCCGTATCCCCGTCGGCGTCGCGCTGCTCGTGGAGTACCTGGCGCCCGCCCTCGTGCTCGGCTGGGTGCGGTTCGTGCAGCGCCGCCCGGTCACGCGCGCCGCTGCCGTCGGCGTGGTCCTCGCGGTCGGCGGGCTCGCCTGCGTCGTGGAGGTCTGGGCGGGCCTGAGCTTCGACGTCCTCGGCCTGCTGCTCGCGCTCGGCGCGGCCTGCTGCCAGGTCGGCTACTTCGTCCTGTCCGACCAGGGCAGCGACGCCGGTGACGAGGCACCCGCGCCGCTCGGCGTCATCGCGTACGGCCTGCTCGTCGGGGCCGTCGTCCTGACCTTCGTCGCCCGACCCTGGACCATGGACTGGGCGGTCCTCGCGGGCACCGCCCCCATGGACGGCACACCGGTCGCGGCGGCGCTTCTGCTGTCCTGGATCGTCCTCGTCGCCACCGTGCTGGCGTACGTCACCGGCGTGGTCGCCGTACGCCGGCTCTCCCCGCAGGTCGCGGGCGTCGTGGCCTGCCTGGAGGCGGTCATCGCGACCGTGCTGGCCTGGGTGCTGCTCGGCGAGCACCTGTCGGCTCCGCAACTCGTGGGTGGTGCTGTCGTGCTGGTCGGCGCGTTCATCGCGCAGTCCTCGACACTCGCCAAAAGCCCGGGCGAACCGGTCATGGGTGGCGGCGCCGACAGGGAGGTGTCCGCCCGGGAAACCGCCACTTGAGGCGCTGATCCCGCAGGCGAACGCCCTGGTCCTGGCGCTTCCGCCCGCCGGGGCGGGCCCTTTCCGAACTGAGCCCGGCCTCGGGCCGGTCCGGGGAACGGCGCGCCCTCAGACGAAGTCCGCGGACCCCGCCCGGGGACGGTCCCTCCCGGACATCCGCGCGTCGACACCGGCCTGCCGCCCGTCGCGCGCAGCTGCGGAGAAGAGACGTGTCGAATGACGTTGCCGGTCCTCCTCCGGCGAGGCCTGCTGTATCTGATCTCCGCCGGAGGCGTCCGGGGCACCGCGGGCGCTCCCGCCCACTGCTCCACCGCACCAGCGAGATGACGTCCTCGTGCGGATAGCGCTGCACACGGAGGGGCCGTCAGCTCTGCGTCCTACTCCCAGTACTCAAACCGGTCCAGGGTGGCCTGAGCTTTCGCGCGGTCTTCGGCAGTGAAACAGCCGGGGTTCTGCTTGATCAGGTAGGCGTGCGTGCGCAAGCTGATAAGCCATTCGGTCCTATCGCCGTCGGGCCCGTTGAGCGCGTCCGCCTCCCGCTGCTTGTGCGAGGTGAGCTTCCGGAGCTCGGCGCAATCCTCTCCACCGGTGGTGGAAGCCCGCCCGGCGAGGAACCCTCCGAGGGCAAGAACCACTGCGGCCAGTACGAAACAGAGGATCACCCAGGGTTTCGGTCCGCGTCTCGCGGACGAGTCGGGTGCTTGTGCTGAGGTGTTTGTCATGGTCCCCCCACGGTGATGTCGAATGCTGGCCGGCAGACAGCGACCACGCCTGCCCCAACCACTCAACAGGGTCCGGCGACCTTCGATCGCCGGACCCTCACGCATGCCGTTCCAGGTCGCGTCGCGTCCTGCGGCTGAAGCTCTTGTACGCCGTGGCCGGTCCGGGACGCGCCATGCCCTCTAAGCGGCGGCCTCCTCCTCGTCGTCCGGATCCTCCCCCGGACATGGCGGCCGGTCCACGTCCGCCGTACGTCGCTGAGGCTCCGTCTCGTCCAGCTCCCAGTGGTGGCCGCACTCTTCGCACCGAACACCGTCCACCAGAACCTGGTCTTCCCCGTTCGGGCAGTCCGTGCCGTCTCCGCGGCCCGCGCACACTTCCCTGGTGTCACCCATGCGTTCGACGGTGGACTGAGCTGTCGGGACCCGGGAGGGTACCTGTGGGGGCGTACGGGTGCTCGAACCCGGCACGATGCCTCAGCACCCGTCACCTGCCCCAGCCGGCTCCCGGGCCCGCGACCAGGAGCCTCGGTGCATGCCAGGATTTTCTACGCGTCGTCGACCAGGAGCCGGCCGGTGCCGAGCTGCCGGCCGCGGCGGCCGAGGAAGTGACGTCCTGGCCGTTCGACTCCGCGTCCCGTGCCCGCCGGGTGACGTGGGTGGCGGGCCACACGGCCCCGCTCGCTGCCGCGGACGCAGTTGACGGAACTCGCCGATTCCCCGAGCCCCGATCCCGCCCATCGCCGTGCCGGTACTTTCCGGGGGCCCATCAGCCCGGCGTCACCGCGCCCTCCGGTGCTCCGAACCACTCGTTCAGCGCCTCCTCCAGCCCGGCCGTCGATGCCGCCACCTGCTCGCCCGCGTCGGCCGCCCAGGCCGTGAAGCCGTCCGGACGGACGAGGACCGCCGCCAGTTCCGGGCGGGACGGACAACCGGCCGTCAGGATGTCGACGCGGCCGGCGTACCCCGCGGCGTGGGCCCGGAGCTCCGGGTCGTCGCTGAGGTCGAGCAGGAGCGCCCGGCCGCCGTGCAGGTGGTCCGCGAGGCGGCTGCCCTCGGAGAGTTCCAGATCCGGGGCGCTACGGCCGGTCAGCGGGTGCTCGCCCGGCAGCTCGTACCGCACCCCGGCACCGTTGAGCCGCGCGGTGAGGTACGTGGTGCCCATGACCGTCCCTGCCAGGTCGCTGACGATCTCGCGCAGGGCCCGGGACTGCGGGTCCGGACGCATGGCCGCGACCTGGGACCGGGTCCAGTCCAGGACCTGCGCCCCGACCGGGTGCCGCTCGGAGGTGTACGTGTCCAGCAGCCTTTCCGGCGCCCGGCCGCCGATCACCGCGGCGAGCTTCCAACCAAGGTTCATCGCATCCCCGAGACCGAGGCTCAGCCCCTGGCTCCCGAACGCGGAGTGCACGTGCGCCGCGTCGCCCGCCAGCAGCACCCGGCCCTTGCGGTACTCGGTGACCTGGCGGGCGTGGTCGGTGAAGCGCGTCGCGGTCCGCACCCTGGTGATCGTGACGTCCACCCCGGACACGCGGCGCAGCCTGGCCTGGAGGTCATCGGTGGTGACCGGCGCCCCCCGGTCGGCCGGCGGGCCGTCGAACTCCACGGTGACGACACGGCCCGGCATCGGCCCGTAGGCGTACACGCCGGTGGCCGTGGCGGTCCAGCCGACTTTCAAGCCCTCGGCGCCGGTCATCTCCACGACCGCCTGGTGACAGGTGATCTCCGGGTCCGTACCGGGAAACGCGAACCCCGCGAGCTTGCGGACCGTGCTGCGGCCGCCGTCACAGCCCACGAGCCAGCCGGCACGTACCGGCCCGTCGCCCGTCCGCACGGTGACCACCCCGTCGTCGGCGTCGAAGCCGGTCAGTTCCACACCCCGGCGCACGTCGACGCCGAGTTCGGCTGCCCGCGCGCCGAGCAGCCGCTCGATGTCCTGCTGCGCCACGAAAGCGATCTCGGCGGCGGGCCCGGCGTCGCCGAGGCCGGGCTCCGTACGGTCGACCAGGTCGGCGCGGAGCATGATCCCGGCGAAGTGCCCGACGATTCCGAGCCCTCGGCCCGCAGTCCCGCCTCCGCCGTCCCGCTCGCGCAGGAACGACCGGAAGCGTGCCATCGTCTGCCGCTGCACCTCGGCCAGCGCGGGCAGCATGCCGCGGCGGTACAGCGCCTCGGCGCCGGGCGTGGTGATCGCCCCGCCCTTGATCGTCGCGTCCACGTCGGTGAGGCGCTCCAGGACGGCCACCCGCGCGCCTCCGAGCCGGGCCTCGCAGGCCAGCATCAGTCCGACCGGGCCGCCCCCGGCCACCACTACGTCATAGTCCATGACGCCCACTATGACCGGCGGCCGAAGAGTCGCTTTCACCGCCCTGACCAGCCACAACAGGCCCCGTGATGTCAAGGGGCCGGCCCTCGGCGGGGACAGGCCGCGCCCGCGCGTGGTCCGGGGCCGCACGGGGGCCGGGGCACGGAGTCCGGGGCCCTCGTGCCCGGTGCCGTGGGGGTGTTCCGGTGCGGGTTCCGCGCCCGGTGTGCGGTCCCGTGCTGCGGGCGTTCGCCCCGGTGCGGTCCCGCCGCGCCGTCACCGGGTGGTCAGGTAGGGGGGCAGTCCGGTGCCGGGGGCCAGGCCGGGGTCGGCGACAGGCGCGTCGTAGCCCTTGCGGAGCGGGACGATGCCCGCCCAGTGCGGAAGGGCCAGGTCTTCGGGCTCGTCGTTCACGCCGCCGGTGCGGAGCTTGGCGGAGACCTCGGAGAGGTCGATGCGGATCACGGCGGTGGCGGCGAGTTCCTTCTTGTTGGCCGGCCGCGAGTCGGCGGCGCGGCCCGGCACCACGTGGTCGACCAGGACGTCCAGGGCCCGCCGCTTCTCCTCCGGGTCCGTCACGTCGTGGGCGACGCCGTGCACCACCACGGAGCGGTAGTTGATCGAGTGGTGGAAGGCGGAGCGGGCGAGGACCAGCCCGTCGACGTGGGTGACGGTCAGGCAGACCGGCAGCCCCGGGTCGCTCTGCCCGGCCGCCCGCAGCGGGCGCGAGCCCGTCGACCCGTGGACGTACAGTCGCTCGCCCACGCGCGCGTACAGCGTGGGCAGCACGACCGGCGCGCCGTCCCGGACGAAGCCGAGATGGCAGACGTAACCCTCGTCGAGTATCGCGTGCACCACCTCCCTGTCGTACCTGGCGCGGTCCGGGGAGCGGGTGGGGACGGTGCGGTCGGTCGGTGGGTAGGCGGCGTGCTGCGACGGCGCCCCTGTGGTGTCCGTGGTCCCGGCGTTCCCGCTGGTCCCTGCGGCCCCGGTGGTCCCCTGCATGGCACTCCTCATTGCACTAGTGCATACTTGATTTTGTGCTAGGAGAGTATCGGGTCACAGGACGGCGCGCAGCCGACATTTCCGCCAGCATCGAGCGCGCGGTGAGTGCGGGAGAGCTGCGGCCCGGCCAACTGCTGCCGCCCATGCGGGAGTTGGCCACGACCCTCGGCGTGAACGCGAACACGGTCGCCGCCGCGTACCGCACGCTGCGCGAGCGCGGGGTCATCGAGACGGCCGGCCGGCGGGGCAGCAGGGTGCGGCCCGCCCCGGCCACGACCGGACGGGACCACATTCGGGTGGACGTGCCCGAGGGCGTGCGCGACGTGTCGAGCGGCAACCCGGACCCGGCGCTGCTGCCGTCCCTCGAGCGGGCGTTCGCGGCGGCGGCGGCCGACGCCGACCGGGCGCCCGTGCTGTACGGGGAGGACGCCGTGGACCCGGAGCTGGCCCGGATCGCGCGGGCCGAACTCGCCGCCGACGGAGTGCCCGACGGGCCCCTCGCCGTCGTCTCCGGCTCCCTCGACGCCGTCGAACGGGTCCTCGCCGCCCACCTCAAGCCGGGTGACACCGTCGCCGTCGAGGACCCCGGCTGGGGCCGGACCCTCGACCTCGTCCCGGCCCTCGGCCTGCGGACCGTGCCGGTCGGCGTGGACGACGAGGGACCGCGCGTCGACGACGTACGGCGTGCGCTCGCGTCCGGGGCGCGCGCCCTGATCGTCACGGACCGGGCCCAGAACCCGACCGGCGCCGCGGTGAGCGCCCCGCGCGCGCGTGCCCTGCGGGACGTACTCGCCGAGCACCCCGGGACGCTGCTGATCGAGGACGACCACGGGCACGGCATCGTGGACCTGCCGCTGCGTCCGCTCGCCGGCACCACCCGGCACTGGGCCTTCGTACGGTCGGTGGCCAAGGCCTACGGGCCCGACCTGCGGCTCGCCGTCCTCACCGGCGACGCCGTCACGCTCGACCGGGTCCGCGGGCGGCAGCGGCTCGGACCGGGCTGGGTGAGCAGGCTGCTGCAACGCGCCGTCGTACGGCTGTGGGCCGACGGGGCGGTGGACGCGCGGGCGGTGGCGGCGTCGTACGGGCGGCGCCGGGACGCGCTGATCGGCGCGCTGGCCCGGCGCGGGATCACGGCGCACGGGCGCAGCGGCCTGAACGTCTGGATTCCCGTGCCGGACGAGACCGGCGCCGTCGCCCGCCTCCTGCACGCCGGCTGGGCCGTGTCCCCCGGCGCCCGCTTCCGGATGAGCGCCCCGCCCGGCATCCGCGTCACCGTCGCGACGCTGGGAGAGGGAGGCTGCGGAGAGGGGGACGTGGGGGAGCTGGCGGACGCCATCGCGTCGGCGGTGGGACCGGCGCCGACGCGGAGTTACGGGTAGGGGCGTCCACCGGGCGGGCCGGGGCCGGGGCGGGGGCGTGGGCGGATCACGCGGTGCAGGTGTCGGCGTCTCGCCGGGTGGTGGCCTCGCAGGTGCCGGTGTCCGGCTGGGAGACCGTGACGCGGTCGCCGGAATCCGCCGGCCGGTCCCGCACCCCGGGCCGGACGGCCGCCGCCGCGACCGCCGCAGACCGGGCGGTCCTCGTACGCCGCCCCGCCGCCCCGGCTCGCGACCTGGGCCCACGCCCCCGCGCACCCTGCGTCAGCGCGGCCCCCGCCAGGACGATCAGCGCGCCCACCGGAGTCGACCAGGTCAGGGACTCGCCCAGGACGGCGACGCCCGCCGCGGTGGCGATCACCGGGATGAAGTACGTGACCATCTGGGCCGTGGTGGGGCCGACCTCCGCCACCAGGCCGTACTGGAGGAGTACGGCGACGCCCGTGCCCAGCGCGCCCAGCGCGGCGACCGCCAGCAGCGGTACGACCGGCACACCGTCCGGCGCGTCCGTGAACAGCGGGGTCACCACGGCCAGCTGGACCGTCGCCAGCATCAGCTGCGCACCCGTCAGGGACAGGTGGGAGTGACCGGACCCGGCGAGCGTGCGACGGACGTAGATCCAGCCGACCGGGTAGCTGAGCGAGGCCAGCAGGGCCATCGCCGTGCCGGTGGCGTCCAGGCCGGCGAAGCCCTGCCAGGCGCCGAGCACCGTCAGGACACCGAGGAAGCCGAGGCCGAGGCCGGCGACCCGCAGGCGGGTCGGCCGGTCCTCCGACAGCGCGACCAGGGACAGGGCCATGCCCCACAGTGGCGAGGTCGCGTTGCAGATGCCCGCCAGGGTGGACGGGATGGTCAGCTCCGCGTACGCGAACAGCGAGAACGGCAGAGCGTTGAGCAGGAGACCGGCGACCGCCAGATGAGCCCAGGTGCGCGCCCCGCGCGGCAGCCGCTCCCGCTTCACGGCCATCGTCGCGGCCAGCACCGCCGTACCGAACACCAGACGTCCGAACGTGACCTGGAACGGGGCGTAGCCCTCCGTGCCCACCTTGATCAACAGGAAGCTGAATCCCCAGATCAGCGACAGGATGCCGAAGCGCAGCCGCCAGTCGAGGGTGCGGGCAGGGGATGCGGTGGCCGGAGTGCGGTCCGGGGTGGCGGTCGGCGGCCCGGCAGGGGTGCGGGATGCGGTGGAGCTGGTCATGGGCCCCACGATGCCGCCCACGACCTCGTAGCACAATCGAGATTTCGCACGCCCCATCTCGTAGAAACGCTTACCTGTTCGTAGAATGGCCCGCATGTTGAGTCTGGAGCGCCTGCGCACCCTCGATGCCCTCGCCCGGCACGGCTCGGTCAGCGGAGCCGCCGAAGGGCTGCACATCACGACGTCGGCCGTGTCGCAGCAGATGTCGAAACTGGAGCGCGAGGTCGGGCAGCAACTGCTCGCGAAGAACGGGCGCGGGGTGCGGCTCACCGACGCGGGCAGGCTGCTCGCCGAGCACGCGGCGCGCATCCTGTCCCAGGTGGAGCTGGCGCAGTCCGACCTGGAGGCGCATCGCGGTCAGGTCGCCGGCGAGCTGCGGCTGGCGGCGTTCCCGACGGCCGCGCGGGGCCTGTTCCCGGCGGCGCTCGCCGCGCTGCGCGCCGAGCATCCGGACCTGCGGGTGCGCTCCCGCGAGCTGGAACCGGAGCGCGGCGTCGCCGGTGTCGTACGCGGCGACCTCGACCTCGCGGTGGTGCTCGACTGGTACAACAAGCCGATGCCGGTGCCGGACGGCCTGGTCAAGGCGCAGCTCCTGGACGACCCCGCCGACGTGGCGCTGCCGGCCGGGCACCGGTTCGCGGACCGCGCCGAGGTGGACCTCGCCGAATGCGCCGAGGAGGAGTGGATCACGTGGGGCGAGGGCGAGTTCTGCCACGAGTGGCTGATGTTCACGCTCCGCTCGAAGGGCATCGAACCGAACATCGTCCATCGCGCCGCCGAGACCCACACCCAGCTCGGGCTGGTCGCCGTGGGCCTCGGCGTGTGCATCGCCCCGCTGCTGGGCCGCCGCCCCATCCCGCCCGGCGTCGTCACGGTCCCGCTCGCGCAGCGGGTGAAGCGGCACGTCTACGTCGTCTGGCGCGCGGACGCCGACCGACGCCCCTCGATCCGGGCGGCGGTGACCGCCCTACGGACGGCGGCGCGGCAGTTCGACTGAGGCGTCCTCGCTCTGCAGTGCGGCCGGCTCGCGGAAATCCAGGACGCGGCTTTCCCGGGTGTCAGCCGCAGCCGGCCGTGCCTCCCGTCGTGCGGCATCTCCTCGATGCGGGAGTTCTTGCGGGCGAACAGTGCCTCCGGCGCGTCGACTTCGGCGCACGGCTCACCGGTGATCTTCCGGCCCCGGCGCTGACCGACGGTCATCCGCACCCCTGTCCGCTCGTCCTGGCCCGACGTACGGAGGGAGCCCGCACGTCGGGCCAGGACGAGCCGTCGGCCCTCGCCGCGCAACCACCGTCATCGTGCGGAGCCGGCGCCTGCTCCGGTCGGCGGCGTTCAGCCCAGCCGGATCGCGTCGCCCTCGACGGTGATCCGCGCGGCGGGGAGCGGGTTCGTCGCGGGTCCTTTCCGCACACTGCCGTCGCCGACGGAGAACGCGCTGTGGTGACAGGGGCAGGTGATCGCGCCCCCGGTGACGGCCGTGACCACGCAGCCCCGGTGGGGGCACTTCGCCGAGAACGCCTTGAAGGTGCCCGCGGTCGGCTGCGTGACCACGACGCCCTGGTCCGTGAAGATCTTCCCGCCGCCCTCCGGTATGTCGGCGGTCTTCGCCAGTACGGTGCCGCCGGCCCCGGCCGACCCGCCCGGGGCCTCCGCGTCCGCACCGTCCGACGAGACCGAGGACGAGCCGTCGTCCGAGCCGCAGGCGGTCAGCGCGGCGGCCAAGCCCGCCGCTCCCGCCGCCGCCACGACGGTCCGGCGGGCCGGTCCCGGTACGGGACGGTGCGCCGAGGACTGAGGCGATGCGCTGGTCATGGTGGGGTTTCCTTCCGCCTGCCGACTCGTGATCGCCCCTACATACGGCCCGTCGGCCCGAGCCGTTCAGCCGCCGTGCCGCCGGAGGCGTCGATCGCCGCGCGGGCCGTCGAGGAAACGTCCCCGCGGACGGGCGATTCGCTGACGGACTCGCCGGGGCCGACCCGCTCCAGGCCCACTGCCCCGGCCCGGCCCGGCCCAGCCCGCCCGTCTGCGCGGCCCGCCCGTTCACCGCCCGGGTGCGGGGCCCCGCCGGACAGTTTCAGGCGCTCCGGCAGATTCGATGTGGGCGAGTTGCGCGGCGAGGATCTCCTCGAACGCGGCCCGGCGGTCTGCTCCGAGGGGGCGGACGTCACGGGCGAAGTGGGACAGGGCGGGGAAGCGTTCGGGGTCGGCGCCCAGTACCGCGACGCGGAACAGCTCCATGCCCTGTTCGTGCTCCTCGGGGGTGACGGTGCTGACCCCGGCCTCGGAGGCGATCAGCGCGGCGATGAGGACCGCGATCCGGTGGTAGCGCGCCGGGATCTCCTCGTCGGGCAGGCCGGATGCCCGGAGGGCCTGCAGCACCTCTTCCATGATCAGCCGGGAGCCGGTGCCGCTCGACGCGTAACGTCCCCAGACCGCGGCGAGCGGCGGCTGCTGACCGAAGGCCTCCCGGACCCGCAGGCCCAGGGCGGTGATGCGCTGCTTCCAGTCGCCCTCGGGGCGGTAGCCGTCCATGGCGGCCAGGAGAATCCGGTCGGCGACCGCGCGCAGCAGTTCGGTCTTGCTGCGGAAGTGCCGGTAGAGGCTGGACGAATCCGTCCCGAGAGCCGCGGCCAGTCTGCGCACGCTGAACGACTCGGCGTCGCTCGTGCGCAACAGTTCGGCCGCCGCATCCAGGATCTCCTCGGTCGTCCAGCGCCTTCGCCCTGCCATCCGACTCCTCTCACCAAGTCCTCAGCCTAACTTATGCACTTGGTGTTGCACGCACCGCGTGCATACTGAGGGCATGGGCGTGGCGCCCGTCCGGCGGCAGGGCCGGCCGGCCGCCACCCGTGCCCGCACCCGCGATCGGGTGACCGACGTGGAGCCCCGCCCCGGGGAAAGACGAGAGGACGCATGCCGTGCACGGTGTGAGGAACACGCTGGATCCCACGAAGTTGAACGCCGCCCTGGACGCCGTCCACCGCGCGGGAATGCCGGGCCTGTTCGCCGAGGTGCGTGACGGTGGCCATGTCTGGCGCGGCGCCGCGGGGTTCGCCGATGACGTCGCCGGCCGCCCCGTGACCCCCCGTATGCGGCACCGCGTCGGCAGCATCACCAAGACCTTCACCGCTGCCGCCGTTCTCCAGCAGGTGGAGAGCGGTCGCGCAGGTCTCGACACGCCGATCGGCCGCTATCTGCCGGACCTGGTCCCGGGCGGGCGTGGGGACGCGATCACGGTCCGCATGCTGCTCAACCACACCAGCGGCCTCGCCGAGTACCTTCCGTACGCCTATCCCTCCCTCAAGGCGTTCCCCGTCCTCGCGGACACCGGGCCCGAGAGCCTGGACGACCACCGGTTCACCCGCTTTCAGCCCGCCGAGCTGATCGGGATGGGGGTCACCGCCCCGGCCGTCGGCGCCCCTGGCGGCACGCCGGGGGTGTACTCCAACACCAACTATCTGCTCCTCGGCGAACTCCTGGGACGGGTGACCGGCACGACGGCCGAGCGGTACATCACCCGGAACGTCATCGAGCGCGCCGGGCTCCAGGACACCGAACTCCCCGCCGGGCCCTACGTGGGCGGGCCGCACTCGCAGATGTACGAGGCCTGGTTCGGCATGATCGACCCGCCGCGCGACTACAGCGTCTACGACATGTCGTGGGTGGGGCCGGCGGCCTCGCTGATATCGACCGTCACGGACCTCAACCTCTTCTTCGGCAGGCTGCTGGCCGGCGAGATCGTCAGCCCGTCGTCGCTGGCAGAGATGCAACGCACCGTTCCGGTCGTCTCCCAAGAGGGCCGGACGATCGACTACGGCCTCGGCCTGCACCCGATGGAGGCCGCCGGCCAGGACACCTTCTGGGGTCACGGCGGCACGGCCTGGGGTGCCGGAGCGCTGGCCATGATCCGTGCCGACGGCAGGCGGCGGATGACCGTCGCGGTGAACCTGCAGAGATGGAACCGACTCGACTCCTGGGGCAGGCCGCAGCCCCATCCCATCGACGACGCGCTCGCGGAGCTCTACCGCGTGGCGATGTACGGCTGACCTGCCCGAGGGCCCACGCGTCCTCCCAGACTGTCACTCTCGGTTACTATGCTCCCTTCATGCCGGAGGCCGTGGACGAGGGACGGGCGGCTCCAGACGGACAGCGGGGAGGGGGAGGCGAGATGCGCGTGCCGGCCGGAACCACCCGGAGTCTCCGGCCCCTCCTCGGGCCCGCCCGGGGACGCTTCCGCGGAGCGGGCCCGACGGGGGCCGAACCGACCGTGACATGCGGGGCAGACAGGCGACGAGGTCCTGGAAGATGCTGAGAGATGTCGTGGCGACCCGCTACATCACGCCCCTGCGGGAGGGCGGCTCCCTGCCGGGGCTCGTCGAGGCCGACGACCTCGGGACGTACGTCCTGAAGTTCACCGGGGCCGGTCAGGGCCGCAAGACGCTGGTCGCCGAAGTGCTGTGCGGCGAACTCGCCCGCCGGCTCGGCCTCCGGATGCCGCGCCTGGTGACGGTCCACCTCGATCCGCTGCTGGGCCTCGGCGAACCCGACCAGCAGGTGCAGGAACTCCTCAAGTCCAGCTCCGGCACCAACCTCGGCATGGACTTCCTGTCCGGCGCGCTCGGCTTCGACCCGCTCGCCTTCCCGGTGAGCCCGCGGGAGGCCGGCCGGATCATCTGGTTCGACGCGCTCGTGAACAACGTCGACCGGTCCTGGCGCAACCCCAACCTCCTCGTCCACCAGGGTGAGCTGTGGCTGATCGACCACGGCGCCACCGTCATCTGGCACCACAACTGGCCCGGCGCCGAGACCTCCGCGGCCCGCCCCTACGACGCCTCCGAGCACGTCCTCGCACGCTTCAGCCCGGACATCGCCGCGGCCGCCGCCGACCTCGCCCCCCTCGTCACCGAGGACCTCCTTGCCGAGGTCACCGCCGAGATCCCGGACGTCTGGCTCACCGGCGAGCCCGGCTTCACCACCCCGGACGAGCTGCGCCGGGCCTACGCCCGCCCCCTGCTCGCCCGCGCCGCCGTCATCCACCAGCGCGTCAAGGGGGACCAGTGACCGAGCGCCACATCATCAGGGCGGGCCAGGGCGGCGGCCGGGACGTCTTCGAGTACGCCCTGCTGCGGGCCGTACCGCGCATCGAGCGCGGCGAGTGCGTCAACGCGGGCGTGCTCCTGTACTGCCGGGCCCGGGCCTTCGTCGTCGCACGCGTCCACCTCGACGAGGCCCGTCTGCTCGCCCTGGACCCGGACGCGGACGTGGCGGGTGTCCGGGCCGCGCTGCGCGCCGTCGAGGACGTGTGCGAGGGCGGCGAAGCCGCCGGACAGGCGGCCCGGGACGACGCGGGCCGCCGGTTCCGCTGGCTCGTCGCGCCCCGTTCGACGGTGCTCCAGCCCGGCCCGGTCCACACCGGCCTCACCACCGATCCGGCCGCCGAGGCGGGGCGCCTGCTCGACCTGCTCGTGCGCTGACCCCGCCGCGGACGACGGGGTCAGCTGCGGCGCCGCCTCACCCAGAAACCCGTGGCCAGCGCCGCGCCCACCACGAACACCGCGCCCACCGCGATGTCCCCGCCGCTCGGCCCGCCCGACGACGAACCGCCCTGACCGCCCCGCACGCCCAGAGTCGTCGTGGCGGTACCGGGGGAGACGGGCACCGTGGGCGAGGCGGTCGCCGTCGGGAGGGTGGTCGGGCTCGCGGCCGATGTCATGGGGCTCGGTGAAGTGGTGGACGACGTGAGCCCGGCGCGCCGGGGCAGCGCCTCACAGGCCTTCCCGTCGTCCGGGCCCTGCTCCTCGTCGAGACGGTGGGGATCGCTCGTGTCCAGGTCGAACACGGCCTGCGCCTCCTCCTGGTAGGTGAAGTCGCGGCAGTCGAGGTCCTGCGCGTGTGCGGGATGGGCCAGCGCGGCAGCCGAAACGAGCGCGATCAGCGTGCCCAGGGCACCGGTGCTACGGCGCATGGTGCGCCTCCTTTCCTGCCACGGGGCCTTCTCCGGCCGTAAGTGGCTCGGGCTCCGACGCTAGGGAAGGTCCGCGGCAGCCGCGCGCGGCCGAGGGCCGACCGGGTGCTTTTCGTCCGGGCCGAGGGGCGGGGCGCACGAGGGCGCCGGGGGCCCGGCGCGCGGGGAATGGATCACACGCGCCCGGTGTGCCGTTGACACCGGGTGCCGGGGCTTCTAGCGTCACGTCTGCTGAAGGTACTAAGCGGTCGCTCACCCATCGTGGCGTGCCGCGCGAGAGCCGCATCCCTAGGTCGAGGAGAAGCAGCAATGTCCACCACTGAGCAGCGGGTCGCCGTCGTCACCGGTGCCGCGCGGGGTATCGGCGCCGCCACCGCCGTACGGCTGGCCGAAGAGGGCCGCGCGGTCGCCGTGATCGACCTCGACGAGGCCGCCTGCAAGGACACCGTCGAGAAGATCACCGCCGCGGGCGGCCGGGCCATCGCCGTCGGCTGCGACGTGTCCGACGAGGCGCAGGTCGAGGCCGCCGTCGCGCGCATCGCCGAGGAGCTCGGCGCGCCGACGATCCTCGTCAACAACGCGGGCGTGCTGCGCGACAACCTGCTGTTCAAGATGAGCGCCTCCGACTGGGACACGGTCATGAACGTGCACCTGCGCGGTGCCTTCCTGATGACCAAGGCCTGCCAGAAGCACATGGTCGACGCGGGCTTCGGCCGCGTCGTCAACCTGTCCTCGTCCTCCGCCCTCGGCAACCGCGGCCAGGCCAACTACGCCGCCGCCAAGGCCGGCATGCAGGGCTTCACCAAGACCCTCGCCAAGGAGCTCGGCAAGTTCGGCGTCACCGCGAACTCGGTCGCGCCCGGCTTCATCGTCACCGAGATGACCAAGGCCACCGCCGAGCGCGTCGGCATGGGCTTCGAGGACTTCCAGGCCGCCGCCGCCACCCAGATCCCGGTGCAGCGCGTGGGACGCCCGGACGACGTCGCGGGCGCCATCGCCTTCTTCACGGGCGACGCGGCCGGTTTCGTCTCCGGCCAGGTCCTGTACGTCGCCGGCGGACCGCTCGACTAGGGGAACACGCACATGACTTCCGTGGAACTCTCCGGCAGGGCCGCCCTCGTCACCGGCGCCAGCCGCGGCATCGGGTACGGCGTCGCCGAGGCGCTCGTCGCACGCGGCGACCGGGTCTGCATCACCGGCCGCAACGAGGACACCCTCAAGGAGGCCGTCGACAGGCTCGGCGCCGACCGGGTCATCGGCGTTCCGGGCAAGGCGCACGACGAGGCCCACCAGGCCGTCGCCGTCGAGCGCACGATGGAGGCCTTCGGCCGCGTCGACTTCCTGGTCAACAACGCCGGTACGAACCCGGTGTTCGGGCCGATCGCCGACCTCGACCTGAACGTCGCGCGCAAGGTGTTCGAGACCAACGTGATCTCGGC
Organism: Streptomyces sp. NPDC005925; assembly: GCF_040638805.1. Classification (NCBI taxonomy): domain Bacteria; kingdom Bacillati; phylum Actinomycetota; class Actinomycetes; order Kitasatosporales; family Streptomycetaceae; genus Streptomyces; species Streptomyces sp. NPDC005925. The sequence continues at coordinate 41,225 of NZ_JBEXVL010000012.1, forward strand.
GCTCGGTTTCGCCCAGAAGACCTGGCACGCCTGGCAGAAGGACAACGGCGGCGCGATCGTCAACATCGCCTCCGTGGCGGGCATCGCGCCCTCGCCCTTCATCGCCGCGTACGGCGTCAGCAAGGCCGCGCTGATCAACCTGACCGCGCAGCTCGCACACGAGTTCTCGCCGCTGGTGCGGGTCAACGCGATCGCCCCGGCCGTCGTCAAGACCAAGTTCGCGCAGGCCCTGTACGAGGGCCGGGAGGCGGAGGCCGCCGCGGCCTACCCGCTCGGCCGGCTCGGCGTGCCCTCCGACATCGGCGGCGCCGCCGCCTTCCTCACCTCCGAACAGTCGGACTGGGTCACCGGGCAGACGCTCGTCGTCGACGGCGGCATCTTCCTGAACGCCGGCGTGGGCTGACCCCTACGGCGGCGGTACGGGCGCCCGCACGACGACGGGGCGCGGCGCCCGTACCGCAGCGGGCCGCGGGCGCCCGTACCGGCGCGGGGCGCAGGGAGGGGTGACAACGTAGTCATCGGGGTGTCGGGCAAGGTCACAGCGCCCTGGGAGGTCCGGTCGGCGCGGTGCTGCGGTATCGTCTGCCGACCCTGGGTACGGCAGTTCGACTGGTACGGCAGATCGAGGAGCGTGCGCGTGTTCAACGGGAACCGAGGCCTGCGGCGGATGGCGGCCATCGCGTCCATATCATCGCTGGTGGCCGGGTGCGGTGTCCTGTCTTCCGATACCCCGGAGGACGACGGACCAATCGTGCTGGGTACCACCAGCGCCCCGAGCACGCTGGATCCCGCCGCGTCGTGGGACAGCTCCTGGGAGCTCTTCCGCAACATCTACCAGACGCTGCTGGCCTACCCCGACGGCGCGACCACGCCCCAGCCGGACGCGGCCAAGGAGTGCGCCTTCACCGACACCTCGAACCGGGTCTACCGCTGCGAACTGCGCGAGGGCCTCACCTTCTCCAACGGGGACACGCTCACCGCGGCCGCGGTGAAGTACTCGATCGACCGCATCCGGACCCTCGACTTCAACGGCGGCCCCGCCGCCCTCCTCAGCAGCCTCGACCGGGTGCAGGCGCCCAACGACCGCGAGGTGATCTTCCACCTCAACAAGGCGGACGCCACTTTCCCGTTCGTGCTGGCCACACCCGCCATGTCGATCGTCAGCCCCGACGAGTACCCGGCCGACGCCGTCCGCGACGACGGCAGGATCCTCGGCTCCGGGCCCTACACCCTCAAGTCGTACGCCGAGGGCAAGAAGGCCGAACTCGACAAGAACGAGAACTACGCGGGCTTCGCGGACCGCAAGAACGACGCGGTGACCGTGCGGTACTTCGCGGACTCCGCCAGCATGGTCAAGGCCCTGCGGGACAAGCGGATCGACCTCACCTACCGCGGTCTCGCCGCGAGCGACATCGTCGCCCTCCAGAGCAAGAACTCCCACGAGGACATCCAGATCGTCGAGGGCTCGGGCACGGACATCAACTACCTGGTCTTCAACCCGGACGACCCGATGGCGGACAAGAAGCCCGTCCGGCTGGCCATCGCCCAGCTCATCGACCGCGCCGCCATCGCGCACAAGGTCTACAAGGACACCGTCGTCCCCCTGTACTCGATGGTCCCCAAGGGACTGACCAGCCACAAGACGCCCTTCTTCGACGTCTTCGGCGAGCCCGACGCCGACAAGGCGCGCGAGATCCTCACCGAAGCCGGCATCACCACGCCCGTCCCGCTCACCTTCTGGTACACCACGGACCGGTACGGCTCCGAGACCGCCCAGGAGTTCAAGGAGATCAAGAGCCAGCTGGAGGCGTCCGGCCTCTTCGAGATCACACTCAAGAGCCGCCCGTGGCGGACGTACGTGACGGGCTACCAGAAGGGGGAGTACCCGGTGTTCGGCCGTGGCTGGTCCCCGGACTTCCCGGACCCCGACAACTTCATCGCCCCCTTCGTCGGCGAGCAGAACGCCCTCGGTACGCCCTACACCGCCACCAGGATCACCAGCGAGCTGCTGCCCCGCTCACGCCGCGAGAGCGACCGCGGTGACGTGGTGAAGGCGTTCGAGGAGGCCCAGGAGGTCCTGGTGAAGGACGCGCGTCTGCTGCCGCTGTGGCAGGGCAGGCAGTACGTGGGCGCGAGCAACGAGATCTCGGGCGCGGAGCGGGCCCTGGACCCGGCGACGATCATGATGATGTGGGAGCTGCACCGCAAGACCAGCTGGTAGGGCACGTCGTGCGGTCCGAGGGACCCGATGTCAGTGGGCGCCGGTAGGTTCTGAGACCTGAAGTGACCGCACATCGTGAGGAATTGACGTGACCGACATCGCCATGCTGCCCGAGTCCTGGCGCGGGGTTCTGGGCGACGAACTGCAGCAGCCCTACTTCAAGGAGCTGACCGAGTTCGTCGAGGAGGAGCGGGCGAGGGGTCCCGTCTATCCGCCGCGCGAGGAGGTCTTCGCGGCGCTGGACGCGACGCCGTACGACAAGGTCAAGGTGCTGATTCTGGGGCAGGACCCCTATCACGGCGAGGGCCAGGGCCATGGTCTGTGCTTCTCGGTCCGCCCCGGCGTCCGCGTTCCGCCGTCCCTCAGGAACATCTACAAGGAGCTGCACGAGGAGCTGGGCACGCCCGTCCCGGACAACGGCTACCTGATGCCGTGGGCCGAGCAGGGCGTCCTGCTGCTCAACGCGGTGCTCACGGTCCGCGCCGGTGAGGCCAACTCGCACAAGGGCAAGGGCTGGGAGAGGTTCACGGACGCGGTGATCCGCGCGGTCGCCGAGCGGCCCGACCCGGCCGTGTTCGTCCTGTGGGGGAACTACGCGCAGAAGAAGCTGCCGCTGATCGACGCCACGCGGCACGTGGTGGTGAAGGGGGCGCACCCCTCGCCGCTGTCGGCGAAGAAGTTCTTCGGCTCCCGCCCGTTCACGCAGATCAACGAGGCGATCGCGCTGCAGGGCCATCAGCCGGTCGACTGGCGCATCCCCAACCTCGGCTGACCCGCCCGGGCCGGTCCCTCACCGGGCCGGCCCGGTGCCTGCCGTGCATGTCCCGCGTGCCGGCCGCAGGCCCCTCGCCGGGCCGGTCCGGTGCGGCATGACGGGTCTCGCCCGTGTCGGCGGTTAGCGTCGGCGGTGACAGCCGGCGAGCGCGGAGGACACGGTGGCGGAGCGACAGGAGCAGGCGGCGCCGGACGCCGTGATGACGCGGATCGGCCAGGTGGTGATGCTGCATCACGCCGGGGACCGCGAGGAGGCCCAACGGCGTTTCCTGGACCTGTGGGCCGAGATCGGCGAGGACGGCGACCCGCTGCACCGGTGCACGCTCGCCCACTACATGGCCGACACGCAGGACGACCCCGCGGACGAGCTGGCCTGGGACCTCAGGGCGCTCACGGCCGCCGGGGAAATCGCCGACGACCGCGTAGCCCCTCAGGACGGCGCCCTCGCGGTCCGCTCCCTGTACCCGTCCCTGCAGCTGAACCTCGCCGCCGACTACCTCAAACTCGGCCACGGCCGGGCCGCCCGCGCCCATCTGCGCCGCGCCCGCGTCGCGTCGGAGTTCCTCGCGGACGACGGTTACGGCAACGGAGTACGGGCGGCGATCGGGCGTCTGGAGACCCGGCTGCGGGAAGACGGCCCGGCGGACGGGCCCGGCCCGCGACCGCCGAGGCAGCGGCCGTAAGGGCTCCCGCGCCGGTTCGTGCGGGGGCTGCCTCTCACCTCCCCTGTGCCTCGCGGCAGATGGCGGATTCGGGGCTGCCCTGGCGCCAGCCGCCGTACTTGTCTCCCAGGGCGCACACGTCGGTGTCGCCACCGCGGACGTCCTCATGGATGTCGTCCGCCAGGCCGGGGAGGTCGGCGCGCGGGGGCAGTGGTACGGGGGGCGCCGGCCGGAGGTGCGGGGGCTGCCGGGACCGCTCGGGCTGCCCGTCCCGCCCGGGGGCCGGCGCCGACGGGCGGCGCGGGGCCGAAGGGTCCGGTTCCGCCTCGCGGGAGGGGGAGACGCGGTCCAGCGCCTCGCGGGCCGGGGCCTGCACGATGCGCGGCTGCTGCCGCTCGTCCGCGCCGGGCGCCGGCGGCCGGGCGGGAGCCGCCGAGACGCCCGCCAGGGACGGACGCTCGACCGTCACACAGCCGGTCAGGACGGAGACCGCCATGGTCACCAGGAGCGTTGCGCTGGTCGTCGTTCGATGCACGGGCGCCACTCTGCTGGCTCGGCGGGCGCCGGGGGCGCCGGACGGGCGCACTATGCCCCGCACGGGTGATCTCCCCGCCCCGTACGGAGGGGGGCGCGGCGGCGCGGGGTGACGTCAGTCGCCGGTCGCGCCGTCGATGCGCTCGCGGAGCAGGTCGGCGTGGCCGTTGTGGCGGGCGTACTCCTCGATCATGTGCGTGTAGATCCAGCGCAGGCTGATGGTGCCGGCGAGACGGCTGCGTCCGCGGCCCACGTCGTCCAGGCCGAGGCCGGCCGCGTTGCGCCGCGCGGTGTCGATCTCCGCCTGCCAGGCGGCGCGGGCCTCCTGCCAGGTGTCCTCCTCGGTGAGGTGGAACTCGCCGTCCGGGTCGGCCTCGCTGGAGTAGAGGGGTTTCGAGTCGTCGGCCATGAGCACCCTGCGGAACCAGTGCTGTTCCACCTCCGCCATGTGCCGCACCAGGCCCATCAGGGTCAGGTCGGAGGGCGCGGCGGAAGCGGTCCTGAGCTGGGCGTCACTCAACCCCTCGCACTTGTGGGCCAGAGTCTGCCGGTGGTAGTCCAGCCAGCCTTCCAGCATGGCGCGTTCGTCGGCGGTGGTGGAGGGGAGACTGCGTTCACTCGTCATGTCCGCATCGTCACCCACGGCCGTCCGGTCCCACCATCAGATTCTCTCCGGCTCGGCACGCCGGCCGGCCTCTCCGCGGGCCCGTCCGCACTTCCGCCCGGCCCGGCACCTTGGCCGGACTACCGAGCCACCGCCCGCCGGACCCGCGCCCTTCCCGCGTGGCCTCGACGGCATCGCCGACCGGCGGCCGCCCGGGCACCGCCCGCTCGCACGAAGCCGCGAGCGGAGAGAAACGGACGCACCGTATGCTTCGGCAGAACCCGGCCGACCACCGCCGGGCGACGGCAGACCGCCGGTGGCGCCGGCGAGCGGTCGGCAGGCACCCGGCAGAGGAGAGCACCCCGTGAAGGTCGGCTGCATCGGACTCGGCGACATCGCGCAGAAGGCCTACCTTCCCGTCCTCGCCTCCCTGCCCGGCGTCGAACTGCACCTGCAGACCCGCACGCCCGCCACCCTCACCCGGGTCGCCGACGGCCTCCACCTGCCGCCCGCGCAGCGTCACACGGACCTCGACGCGCTGCTCGCCCAGGACCTGGACGCCGCGTTCGTGCACGCGCCGACCGCCGTCCACCCGGAGATCGCGACCCGGCTGCTGGAGGCGGGCGTCCCCACGTACGTCGACAAGCCGCTCGCCCACACACTCGCCGAGTCGACGCGGCTCGTGACCCTCGCCGAGGACCGCGGGGTGAGCCTCGCCGTCGGCTTCAACCGCCGTTTCGCACCCGGGTACACGCAGTGCGCCGACCATCCGCGCGAGCTGATCCTCATGCAGAAGAACCGGATCGGGCTGCCGGAGCCACCGCGCACGATGATCCTGGACGACTTCATCCACGTCGTCGACACGCTCCGCTTCCTCGTGCCCGGCCCCGTGGACGACGTGACCGTGCGCGCCCGCGTCGAGGACGGCCTGCTGCACCACGTCGTGCTCCAGCTCGCCGGGGACGGCTTCACCGCGCTCGGCGTGATGAACCGGCTCAGCGGCTCCGCCGAGGAAATCCTGGAGGTCTCCGGTCAGGACACCAAGCGCCAGGTGGTCAACCTCGCCGAGGTGATCGACCACAAGGGCCAGCCGACCGTGCGGCGGCGCGGCGACTGGGTGCCGGTGGCACGGCAACGCGGCATCGAACAGGCGGCGCTGGCCTTCCTGGAGGCGGTGCGGGCGGGCCAGGTGCTCAGCGCCCGGGACGCGCTGGAGACTCATGAGCTGTGCGAGCGGGTGGTGCGGGAGGTTCAGGAGCGGACCGCCTGAGGCGCCCGGCCCGTACCCCCTCGGCCGCGACCCAGACGGCGAGGACCAGCAGCGCGGCGTGCGCGGGCCAGTCACCGAAGCGGACGTACGGCGTGGTGCCGTGCGCGAGCGGAACGTCGTACACCCGCGCCCCGACGGTGTCCGTGCCGAGCCAGGGGCCGACGCGGGCGCCGTCCGGGCCGTGCACCGCGGAGACACCGGTCAGCGTCGCGTGCACCATCGGGCGGCCGGTCTCGGCGGCCCGCAGCGCCGCCAGCGAGGCGTGCTGCCCGGGGGCCCAGGTCTGCTGGTAGGTCGACGTCGACGACTGCGCGAGCAGAACGTCCGCGCCGTCGCCCGCGAGATGCCGGCTCATGTCGGGGAACGCGGTCTCGAAGCACACCATGGGCCCGATCCGCAGCCCGTCGCCCACGTCCATCACGACCTGCCCGCCGCCGCGCCTGCGGTCCTCGCCCGCCGCCCGGCCGACGGACGTCGCCCAGCCGAGCAGGGAGCGGGCCGGGACGTACTCGCCGAACGGCACGAGGCGCATCTTGTCGTAACGGTCCCCGGTCGGGCCGTCCGGTCCGACCAGCACGGAACTCTTGTAGATACCGGGCTTGTCGGAGCGCCGCGCGTCCACGTTGACCAGGATCTCCGCACCCGTGGCCCGGGACAGCGACACGAGGCGATCAGCCAGGTCCGGCCGGTCCCGCAGGTCGAATCCGACGCTGCTCTCGCCCCACACGACCAGGTCCACGTCCTGGCCGGCGAGTCGCCGGGTGAGCTGCTCCTGGCGGTCGAAACGCCGCTCGACGCCGTTCGCGCCGGAGACGACACCCGGCTGCACAACGGCGATCTCGACCCGGTCGTCCACGTCGGGGCGCGGCGACCACACCCACGCCGCCGAGGTGACGGCAGCGGTCGCGACCAGTCCCGCCACGGCGGGGACCCGGGTCCGCGGAATCGCGACGAGGACCGCCACCGCGACGTTCACTGCGACCAGCAGGAAGCTCAGCAGCCACACCCCGCCCACCGACGCCAGCCGCAGTGCCGGCTCCACCTGCCACTGGCTCGCCCCGAGCATGCCCCAGGGGCCGCCGAGCCCCTCCCACGAGCGGACCAGTTCGGCCAGCAGCCAGCCCGACGGCAGCACGAGAAGCGCCGCGCCCACCCGCCGCCGGGAGGGCGCCCCGCCCAGCAGCCGCCGCACCAGCAGACCCCACGGCGCCCACAGCACCCCGAGCAGCGCGGCGATGACGACCGTGAACACGTGCAGGAACGGCAGCAGCCAGTGGTGCATCACCAGCATGAATCCGAACCCGCCGCACCAGCCGTCGTACGCCGCCCGTCGCGCCGTCGGCGCGGTCCGGGCGAGCAGCAGCCACGGCACCAGCGCGACGTACGCGCACCACCACAGGGACGGGGCGGGGAAGGCCAGGACGGGCAGGGCACCCGCCAGTGCGGCAGTGGTCGAGCGCCGCCACGGGGAGGCGAGCCATTCGCCGAGCGTCATCATGCGCGCCTCCTACCCCGCGCAAGCCTCCGGTGTGCACGCCGCGCGCGATCCGGGGGCATGCGCGTCGGCAGGCGGCCGGCCCGGGTGCGGCCGGAGGTGCCTTGCTTCAGCGGATCGCAGGTGAGGCGGGGTCGCCGGGAGCGCGGTGCCACCGCTCCTCGGCGACCACCCCGCTCAGCCGCCAGCCGTCCGGCGTACGCAGCAGGGCGAAGCCGTACCGGCCGCCGTACATCCGGACGGACGCGTCGTCCCCGGCCGGGACCACCGGGCTGACGTAGTCGGCGCGGACGCGGGCCGTGTCGCCGCTGTCCTGCTCCCAGACCCCGAAACGCAACTGCCGGTTGACGACGAGATGCTGCCGCGCCGGAAACCCGTCCCGGCGCCCGGCGAGCCAGTCTGCGACCTCCCCGGCCTCCCCCTCGATGCCACCCGCCGCCCGGTAGTCGGCGCGGCCCCGCGGGGCGAAGAGCGACCGGTACGCCGTCCAGTCACCGTCCCCGACGGCGATCGCGAAGTCGGTGATCACGTCGTCGATGGCGAGCCGGTCCCGGACGGTGGCGAGTTCTACGCGCTGCGTCATCGCCACAGTCTTGGGCACGGGAAGAGCCACGCCAAGGGTTACGCGGCGACATGGCGTTTTCCCCGCGGCCGGGGGCCGGGACGCGTGACGACGGCGCGGCTCGACCGGCCCGCCGCATCACGCAGCGGCGATACGTGTTCCACACCGCGTCGGTCCCCTCGCGCGGCGGTCCGGTCCGGTCCTACTCGACGTCGATGCCGAAGTCCCGTACGAGTTCCTCCAGGCCGCCCGTGTAGCCCCTGCCGCCCAGGACGAAGTCCCAGTCCCCGTTGGACCGTCGCCGGAAGGACCCGAGCACCAGGGCGGTCTCACCCGCTCGCCCGTCGGACACCTCGAGTTGTCCCAGCTCGGTCAGCGTCGGGTCGAGCAGGCGGATGCGGGCGTCCGTGAAACCGGACAGGTCCGCGTCCGGGTTGACCTCGGGGTCGATGGCGGCGACCAGGACGAAGCGATCGGCCTCGTCCGGCAGGCCGTCGAAGGAGACACAGACCGCGGCCTTGTCGGGCGCGGTGGCGGGCAGGGCGCGTACGGCGCCGTCCGGCGTGCGCGGGTTGTTGTAGAAGACGAAGTGGTCGTCGCCGAGGACCCGGCCGCCCCGGCAGACGAGCGCACACACGTCCAGGGCGACGCTTCCGGCCCACGACATGCCGAGGACGTTGTAGTCGTCGGGCAACGAGGTGTCCGCGGCCGGCGGGGCCGGCTGCGCCGGGACCCGCCGGCCCTTCTCGCCCAGCCGCCCGCGCAGCCCGTGGCGGTGCAGCAGATCGACGAGCTCGGTGCCCGAGACCAGCTCCAGGGGCTTGCCGTTGGCGAAGGTGTGCGAGCCGGGCCCGAACCCGGACGTGGTCACGAGGACGCCCTTGTTGGCGCCGGCGTCCTGCACGGTGCCGTACAGGTCGCGCACCGCGGTGGGCGGCACCGTGCCGCGGTAGCGCTTCACCTGGACGATGATCTGCCCGCCCCGGATCGGCGCGGGGTCCAGCGCCCTGACGTCCACACCACCGTCGTTCGAACGCTGCGTCGTCACCGCCTGCATTCCCATGGCCTCGAAGAGCTCGGCCACGAGTTCCTCGAAGGCGAGGGGGTCCATCTCGTACAGGTTCGGTTCTTCGTCGCCGCCGTGGGCGACCACACGATTCCCGACGTCCTGGGGCCGGCGGCCGGGCCGTACCGGGGCGAGCTGGTCCGGCCGTGCCGAGAGCTGCCCCCGCAGCGCGTCGGCCAGGCAGCTGCCCGCGTCCACCTGCGCCAGATGCAGGTCCGAGAAGGAGGAGCGCGCGGCCATGACCGTGGCCAGGACGATGTGGCCCGGCCGGCCGGTCGTGGGGTCGTGTCCGTCCACGAACCCGTTCAGGGCCACCGACTCGAGCGCACCGAATGCGTCAGCGGCGAAGAGCTCGTGGAGAACGAGCAGGACGCACTGGGCGAGAACCTCCTTGTACAGCGCCCGGCGCTGCCCCGCCGGGCGCGGAGTCTCCTTGTACTGGTCGGTCGAGGACATGTACCGGACGGACTTGACCTCGGGCACGATGTCGTACGCGGGCAGCTCCCAGTCCAGCACCAGCTGCCGGGCCGCAGGGTCGTAGGCCGCCGCGACCTGGCGCGGGAACCCCTCGGGCCATGCGGTCGAGGAGTAGAGAGCGGCCGAGAAGTACTCGACGACGGCCTCGGGCTCCCGGCGCCCCACGCCCTCGGTCACCGCGACGACCCCGGCGTTGTGCCGCCGTACGTCCGCCAGCCGGGCATCGGCCCGCTGCTGGTACTCCCGTCGGTACGACTGGAGCTGTTGCTGCCGCTGCGCCTCCGCGGCCTGGGCCGCGTGCCAGTCACGTTCGAAGCGCGCCCGCGCCTCGGCCTGGGCCTGGGCACGGCGTCCCGCGGTCCACCCGCCGCCCTGCGCCTGGTAGTGACTCGGGTCCGGCATCGCAACCGGCTGCGCGAGCGCTCCCGGGGAGAAGGGCTGAACCTCCTCGGCACGCATCAGGGAGGAAGCCCGGAAGGCCGGAGCCCGGCATCCCGCGGCCAGAAGCCCCCGCAGCGACGCGACCCGGGCGTCCAGTTCCTCCGTGCGTCGAAGCGCCTCGGCCTGCTTGTACTCGCGGTGACTCTGGGCGGCTCGGCGTTGATAGGAACGCGCCTGTTGCTCTTCCCGCCTCCGCCGCCCGGCCTCCGCCTCCAGCTGGCGTTGCTGCTGCCGTTGCATCTCGGCCCAGACACCGACATGACCAGTCGAGCGACGACTCATGTGCTGCAAGCCCTCCCCAAGGCACTGGTTGCCCCACAACCAGTTGTAACGGGGCGACTCTATCCAGCAATCACCGGCCCGCATAACCACGCGTCAGCAGCCGCCGGGGGTCGGCTTCGCCGCAGGTTGGAGGGGCTGTGGCCGCACCGCACGGCAGGACCGCGGGACGGCCCCGTGAAGCGGCGGTGTCCCGGCCCGACGAGGCGCCGGGCCGTCTGAGAAGCTGAGCGCGCATGATCGGCCGGGCCGCACCAGTGGAGGTACCTCATGTCCCGTCCCGTGACGGTGGTGACCGGTGGCAGCCGGGGCATCGGCGCCGCCACCTGCCTGCGGCTCGCGGCGGACGGCCATGACGTCGTCGTGGGGTACGTCCGGGACGCCGAGGCCGCCGGTACGGTGGCGGACGGGGTCCGTGACGCGGGGGCGCGCGCGGTGACCGTGGCGGTGGACACGGTGGACGAGGCCGGTGTGGAGCGCCTCTTCGACACCGCCGAGCGGGAACTCGGACCGGTGACCGGGCTGGTGAACAACGCCGGTGTGACCGGCATGCTGGGGCGGCTCGTCGACGCGGACACCGCCGACCTGCGTCGCGTCGTCGACGTCAACCTGCTCGGCGTACTGCTGTGCGCGCGACGGGCCGCGCAGTCGATGGTGCCGCGCGGCAGCGGGGCCATCGTGAACGTGTCGTCGGCCGCCGCGACCCTCGGCAGCCCGGACGAGTACGTGCACTACGCCGCGACGAAGGCCGCGGTGGACGCGCTGACCGTGGGCCTGGCCAAGGAACTCGGCCCGGACGGCGTCCGCGTCAACGCGGTCGCGCCGGGGACCGTCGAGACAGACATCCACGCGGCGATGGGCGACCCCGGCCGGCCGTGGCGGCTGGCGCCCGCGACTCCGCTGCGCCGGCCGGGCCGGGTCGAGGAGATCGCGGCGGCCGTGGCCTGGCTGATGTCGCCGGAGGCGTCGTACACGACGGGGGCGGTGCTGCGGGTGGCGGGAGGACGCTGAGGGCCTGGGGCCGGGGACGGCTCCGGTGCCGGTGCGGGACCGGAGCGGTGGTGGAGGCCGGGGGCCCCGGCCGGCCCGCGTCCCCTTGTGCGGTCCGGTGTCCCGGCTCAGGCCGCCTCGATCACCGTGCTGCGGATCGCGGCCGCCCACTCGATGACCAGCAGCTCGTACTCCTCGCGCTCCTGGGCGGACAGGGAGCCACCGGCGCGCAGCCACAGGGAGCGGATCTGCTCGTTGACCTCGGCGGCCGGCCGCACGGAATCCGGTGACGGCGAAACCGGGGTCACGGAATCGGGGGACATGTGCCCCAGGGTAGGGCCAAACACTGACACTGCGCTACCGAGCGGCTACGCAGACGGTCCGCTCAGCCGGCCGACTCCGCCGCGTGCGGGCTGAGGGCACCCATGGTGACCAGCACGATGATGACGATGCCCAGGACGATGCGGTACCAGACGAACGGCATGAAGGACTTCGTGCTGATGAACTTCATGAACCAGGCGATAACGACATAACCCACCGCGAAAGCGATGACCGTCGCGAAGATCGTCGGACCCCAGGCGACATGGTCGTCCTCCATCGCGTCCTTGAGTTCGAACAGGCCGGACGCGAGGACCGCGGGGACGGCGAGCAGGAAGGAGTAACGGGCCGCCGACTCGCGCGTGTAGCCCATGAACAGACCGCCGCTGATCGTCGCGCCCGACCGGGAGACACCCGGGATCAGCGCCATCGCCTGGCAGGCGCCGTAGATCAGGCCGTCCCGGACGCCGAGGTCCTGAAGGCCCTTGCGCTGCATGGGGGCGCGGTGCCGCCCGCCGGACTCGTCGCGGGCGGCGAGCCGGTCCGCGACGCCGAGGACGACGCCCATGACGATCAGCATCGTCGCCGTGATCCGCAGATCGCGGAACGGCCCCTCGATCTGGTCCTTCAGCGTCACACCCAGCACGCCGATCGGGATCGAGCCGACGATCACCAGCCAGCCCATGCGCGCGTCCTGGTCGCCGCGCATCGACTTGTCGGCCAGCGAGCGGAACCACGCCGAGATGATCCGCCCGATGTCCTTGCGGAAGTAGATCAGCACCGCGGCCTCCGTACCGATCTGCGTGATCGCGGTGAAGGCCGCGCCCGGGTCCTCCCAGCCGGAGAAGGCCGCCGTCAGCCGCAGGTGCGCGCTGGAGGAGACGGGAAGGAACTCGGTCAGCCCCTGGACGAGTCCGAGGATGAGGGATTCAAACCAAGACATGAGGTACGGAGTCCAAGCGCCGATCGTGGAACGGGCGACGGGCACACCGAGCCGCCCGGGAGTGGTGATCAAGGATCAGGTGCGTGCCGAGGGGCAGCGTAGCGTCCTCGGACGACCCTCCCGACACGGGGGTTTCGCCCCGGCAGGGGGTCCCCGAGGCACTCGCGGGCCTCTGCGGTCACGACGTGCCGGGTGCCGCCCGTCCCGGAGGACGGCCGGGCCCGTCACGGCCTGCGGACGATGTGCGAGGCGGGCGGACTCGCCGACGCCATGATCCGCGCAACGCGGTGTGACGCCCCGCCCCGCCGTCGGCCGGCAGCCGGTGGCGCCGACAGGGCGAAAGGGATCGTGGCGCCCCGCTCGCCGCCCGCCGTCAGTGTGCGCGCAAGTGGTGGCGCTTGTGCCAGGCCACCACCACGCCCACCAGCGCGGGTACGGCGATACAGGCCAGCGCGATCAGGAACGCCGGGGACGTCGGCGTCGACGCGCGGGCACCCGCCACCGCGTACGCGGCGGTGTTCGGGATCGAGCCGAGACCCGTCGCGAGCAGAAACGGCAGCAGGCCCATGCGGGAGACGGCCGCGCAGTAGTTCGCCGCCCAGAACGGCACCCCGGGGAACAGCCGCGCCGCCAGCATCGAACGGAAACCGTGCCGGCTGAGCTGCCCGTCGGCCGCCCGGAGCACCCGGCCCCGCAGCAACGGCCGCAGCGCCTCCTGCCCCAGCAGCCGGCCGAGACAGAACGCGATCCCGGCGCCCAGGACCGTGCCCGCGAGAGCCGAGCCCAGCCCCAGCAGCGGGCCGAACAGCGCCCCCGCCGCGAGGTTCAGCAACGGTCGCGGCACGAACGCCACCGTGCACAGCCCGTACGCCACCACGAACACCAGCGCCGCGGCCGCACCGCCGAGTTGCGGCGGCCAGCCGTCCGTCAGCACCTTCTGCGGCTCGAACACCAGCACCGCCGACGCCCCCGCCGCCAGCAGCACCACCAGCAGCGCCAGCCGCGCCCACGGCGACAGCAGGGCTCTCGTGCAGCGCGCGGCGAAACCCACCGCGACGACGGACGGAACAGCCGCAACGGCCGTCACCGCGGGAACGGTGACGGCAAGCTCGGTGGTGGCGGCCCGGGGAGGAGCCGTGGCGGTGCCTCCAGAGCGGGTGGTGGCATCGGGCATCCGGTGACACTAACCGACAAGATGATGTGATCGCCGTATGGTCTGTCTCATGGCTGTCACCGCCGACGAGACACCCGGGGCCGCACCGGAAATCCCCGGCAGCGCGCTCGCCGACACCGTGCTGGAGCGGCTCACCGCCACCTACGGCGCCGCGGCCGATCCCGGACGCGCCCCGGCCATGCGCGCGTACATGAAGGACGTCGCCCCGTTCCTCGGCCTGGCCGCGCCCGTCCGCCGCGCCCTGTCCCGCACCGTCCTGAAGGGCATGCCGCGGCCCGCCGAGCGTGACTGCGCCGCCGTCGCGCTGCGCTGCTGGCGGCTGCCGGAACGCGAGTACCACTACTTCGCCGTCGACTACCTGCGCCACCACGCCGGGCGCTGCTCCTCCGCCGTCCTGCCGGTCGTCCGGCACGCGTCACCACCGTCCCGTGGTGGGACACCGTCGACCTGCTCGCCGCGCACGTGGTCGGCGGGCTCGTGGCCGCCGACCGCGGCCTCACCGCGGACATGGACGCGTGGATCGAGGACAACGACCTGTGGCTCGCCCGCAGCGCCCTGCTCCACCAACTGCGCTACAGGGAACGCACCGACACCGCACGCCTCTTCGGTTACTGCCTGCGGCAGGCCGGGCACCAGGACTTCTTCGTCCGCAAGGCGATCGGCTGGTGCCTGCGCGAGTACGCCAAGACCGACGCCGACGCCGTACGGGACTTCCTCGCGCGGGAGGGAGACAGCCTCGCGCCGCTGTCGGTGCGCGAAGCGCTGAAGAACATCGGGGGACCGGCCCGAACCGGCGGACCGGCCTGAGCGGACCGGCCGAACCGGCGGGCGGGGAAAACCGTTCGACGCGGAGCGGGCCGGCGGCGATGATCGACGCCATGTTCCGGTACGCCTTCCACCTCGCAGCATCCGCCGTCGCGGATGCCCCGAAGGCTGCCGTGCGCGCGTACCTGGCCGCCGTCGACGGCGCCCGAAGCTGACCCTCCCCGGATCGACCGGCGGACCCCGCAGGGGGAGGGTCGGCGAGTTCCCCGGGGTCCCCGTCCCGGCCGAGCGCCCGCAGCGCCGCCGGGACCTCGCCCGTCACCCTCACGACTTCGAGGTGTCGCCATGCCCAAGACGGCCTACGTCCGCACCAAACCGCATCTGAACATCGGCACCATGGGTCACGTCGACCACGGCAAGACCACCCTGACCGCCGCCATCACCAAGGTCCTCGCCGACCGCGGCGCCGCCACCCGGTACGTCTCCTTCGACCGCATCGACCGTGCCCCGGAGGAGGCGGCGCGCGGCATCACCATCAACATCGCGCACGTCGAGTACGAGACCGACACCCGGCACTACGCCCACGTCGACATGCCCGGCCACGCCGACTACGTCAAGAACATGGTCACCGGTGCCGCGCAGCTCGACGGGGCGATCCTCGTCGTCTCCGCGCTCGACGGGATCATGCCGCAGACCGCCGAGCACGTCCTGCTCGCCCGGCAGGTCGGCGTCGACCACATCGTCGTCGCCCTCAACAAGGCCGACGCGGGCGACGAGGAGCTCATCGACCTCGTCGAACTGGAGGTCCGCGACCTGCTCACCGCGCACGGCTACGGCGGCGACGCCGTGCCCGTCGTACGGGTCTCGGGGCGCTGGAGGGCGACCCGCGCTGGACGGCGTCGGTCGAGGCGCTGCTCGACGCGGTGGACACGTACGTCCCGATGCCGGAACGGTACGTGGACGCCCCGTTCCTGCTGCCGGTGGAGAACGTGCTCACCATCACCGGCCGCGGCACGGTCGTCACCGGCGCCATCGAGCGCGGCACGCTCCGCGTGGGGGACCGGGTGGAGGTGCTCGGCGCCGGCGTCGGCACCGTCGTCACCGGGCTGGAGACCTTCGGCAAGCCCATGGAGGAGGCGCAGGCCGGGGACAACGTGGCGGTACTGCTGCGCGGCGTGCCCCGGGACGCCGTACGGCGCGGGCACGTGGTGGCCGCGCCCGGCAGCGTCCGGCCGCGGCGGCGGTTCACCGCGCGGGTGTACGTGCTGTCGGCCCGCGAGGGCGGACGCACGACGCCCGTCTCCACCGGCTACCGGCCGCAGTTCTACATCAGGACGGCCGACGTGGTCGGCGACGTCGACCTCGGTGACGTGGCCGTCGCGCGGCCCGGCGACACGGTGTCGATGACCGTGGAACTGGGCCGGGAGGTTCCGCTGGAGCCCGGCCTCGGGTTCGCCGTCCGTGAGGGCGGCCGCACCGTGGGGGCGGGCACGGTGACCGCCGTCCACTGAACAGCGTCAGGGGAAGGCCCGCCGACCGGTTCCGGCCGGTCGGCGGGCCTCGAGCCCTCCTGCACGCAGGCACAATGGGCAGGTGAACGAGCCCATACCCGTGACCCGCGTCACCGATCACGGCACCGTCAAGCTGATGCCCGACGTGGACCGGGAGCGGGCGTGGCTGCTGACCGTCGACGGTGCGCCGCAGTCGTACGTCGACCTCGACGAGCCGACGCACCTGGAGTTCGAGTACGCCCGACGGCTCGGCCACGTCCTGGACGTCGTCGCGGAACCGGGACGCCCGCTGGACGTCCTGCACCTCGGTGGCGGTGCGTTCACTCTGCCGCGGTACGTGGCGGCGACCCGGCCCGGCTCCCGGCAGGACGTCGTGGAGGCCGACCGGGGACTGCTGGAGCTGGTCGCCGGACACCTGCCGCTGCCGGACGGCGCGGGCATCACGGCGCACGCGGCCGACGCGCGCGCCTGGCTGGCGTCCGCGCCCGCCGACTCGGCGGACGTCCTGGTCGCCGACGTCTTCGGCGGCTCCCGCGTGCCCGCGCACCTGACGTCCCTCGCGTACGCCGGGGAGGCGGCGCGGGTGCTGCGGGACGGCGGCGTCTACCTGGCGAACCTCGCCGACGCGGCGCCGTTCGCCTTCCTGCGCTCCCAGCTCGCCACCTTCGCCGCGCTGTTCGAGTATCTGGTGCTGATCGCCGAGCCGGGCGTGCTGCGCGGGCGCCGCTTCGGCAACGCGGTGCTCGTCGCCGCGCACCAACCCCTCGACACCGCAGCCCTGGCCCGGCGGACCGCCGCCGACGCGTTCCCCGCCCGGGTCGAACACGGCCCCGCCCTACGGGACTTCACCGGCACCGCTCGGCCCGTCCTGGACGGGGACGCCGTCCCCTCACCCGAGCCACCGGGCGGCTCGTTCGGCATTGGCTGACCTTTGCATTCCGTGTGGCCGGTGAGGCTGAAAGGATCTGATATGACGTCAACTCAGCGGCAGTCGGTGCGTTGAGCGGATTCAAGGGTGGAAGGGGCGGGGGATGGCGGACGCGGAGGCGGATGCAATCGAGATCGTCCGTGCGAAAGAGGAGCACCTCGAGCAGATCGCAGAACTGGCTGCGTCGCGAAGCCTGGACCGTACGGATCGGAGTACGGCAGCCGCGGAGGGCTTCCTCGTCTCGGGCTATGCAGTGGAGACCTACCGGGCCCGGTTGACCACGGCCGAGCACTTCTACGTAGCGGTCAAGGGCCGAAACGTTCTCGGCTTTTTGCTGGCCTACAGCGACCAGCAGATCGAAGCCGACGAGTGGCTCAACCGCAGGATCAAGACGGTGCTGGGCAACTTCCTGGTGATCAAGCAAATCTGTGTGTCACGCTCTGCCGCCAGACAAGGCATCGCGTCGCGGCTGTACTACCAAGTCCTCGAGCAGTGGAAGCAGAGCCCCGTGATCGCCGCTGTCGTCTCCGATCCGCCCAACGAAGCTTCCAGCAGGTTCCACCGCAAGCTCGGCTTTGAGGAGCTGACCCGGCTCACGCCCCCGGACGGCCGCCTGCGCGTGGTGTGGGTGCGGCGCCAACCGCGGGAAGGGATGCTGCAGACGCAGTACACCATCGCCGTGGACCTCTACAAGCACGAGGACTCGATCAACTGGCAGAAACTGAACAACTTCCTGTACATCACCGCCGGCCTCGCCGCCGCCGTCGGCATCGCCCTGGGGCCCGACGGAGCCAAGTCCGAGCGGCTCGCTCGCTGCCTGGTCCTGATCATCTCGGCCATCGGATTCTGCGCGGCTGTGGCGTTCTCCCAGATGCTGCGTTACGGGCGCCGCTACCTGCTGGCCCGTAAGCAGGTGGTCACGGAACTGGAAGAGCGCATGGCCTGGCACGGTGGACAGCGGATCGTCGGCCGGGCGGTGGGAGAGACCGGCTCGGAGTGGCTGCAGGTATCGCCGACCGGGCTGTTCATGGTGCTGCTTCCCGCACTGACGGCGATGTGCTGGCTCATGATGATCGCCGTGGTGATCGTCGGTTGACCGCGCGGGCCATGCCGCGACGGGTTCGAGGGTCCGGACCGGGAGTCGTGACAGAACACTCCGGTCCGGACCTGGCGTCGTGCATCAGCCGCCCGTGGGCTCCCCGTGCGTCCGGACCGTGCTGAGGATCTTCATGATGGTCTCGTCGGGTACTTCGTCCTTGACGCCGCGGGCGCCGTAGAAGTTCCAGGAGACGAAGTCGCCGGCCGAGTTCTTGAAGCCGAACGTGAAGGCCTTGCCGTCGCTCGCGCACTTGCCCTTCTGCGGCGTGCCGTTCGACTTGGCCGTGGCGATGCTGCCCTTGATGCCGGCCTTGGTCGTGTAGGCCTTGGCCTTCTTGTCGAAGGTGATGCTCTTCTTGTCGGGCTGCGTGTAGCCGCCGAACACCCACCAGGCGACCGTGTTCACGGCGACCTCGTCGGTGTCCTTGGCACCGTTGGCGCCCTTGGTGCCGGTCGCGGCGAGCGAGGTGTCCTCGGTGCGGCCGTCCTTGTTCTCGTCGGTCGTGCACCACTTGGACTTGTAGATCGCCGGGGCCGACATCACGATGAGCGGCTTGCCGTCGTCGGACTTGTCGTCCTCGAAACCGATCGTCAGACCGGGGGACTGGACTTCCCAGTCGGCGGGGACGTCGAAGGCCGTGCCCCACTTCGGGTTGATGACGACCTTCCAGCCGGGGATGGTCGGCTTCTCGGTCTCGGTGCCACGCGGGTTGTCGTCGGAGCCCGTGGCGGACTCGGTCGGCTTGCCCGGTTCCGAGGGCGACGCGGACACCGTCGCGCCGCCACCGCCCTTGGTGCCGCCGCTGCCCGCCGTGTCGTCCTCGTCGCCGCCGAGCACCAGGAATCCGGTGACACCGGCGACCACGACGACGGCCGTGGCAGCGATGATCGCGATCAGCTTCGTGCGGTTGCCGCCCCCTCCGCCGGGCGGCTGCGCGGTGATCGGCACCGTGGGCTGGCCCCACTGGGGCTGGCCCTGGGGACCGGTCTGCTGGTAACCGGGCTGCTGATACGGGTTCGGCTGCTGGTATCCGGGCTGCTGGTACGGGTTGTTCGCCTGCGGGTTCTGGTCGCCCCCGGGCGGCTGCTGTCCTGGCCACATGGGCAGCCACCCTAGCGGCGCCAGGGACACGGTTCGGTCACTGCCCTTTGACGGGCACGTAGCAACTCGCGGCGGGGACGCTTCGATGCGGCCGGCTCCTCGAGCGCACGGCCGAGAGGATCGCCCGGACCATGGTGTCCGCCATTCTCGCCGGACACCCCGGTGCGCCGACGTACGACCACGAGACGAAGTGGCCCTGCCCGCCGTACGGGCCGGCCCGTGGTGGCCGGCCCGTACTGGTGCGGATGCGGCGCGACGCTGCGACGGCTGCTCGGCGCCGACACGCTCGGCTGCCGGTGCCGCTGCCGCTGCCGCTGCCGGTGCCGGGGGCGCCGGTCGACCCGGGCGGCTGCCCGGTCGGCCGCCCGAGCCGCGCGGTTACGACGATCATCACACGCCCCTGGTCAGCCGAGGCTACCCATGGGTAACGTTCGGGTATGACCGCAGACCAGATGTCGATCGGCGAGCTGCTCGCCGCCACGGTGCCGATGGTTCGGACCCTCAACCTGGAGTACCTGGAAACCACGCCGGAGAAGGCCGTCCTGGCACTCCCGGACCAGAGCGAGTACCGCAACCACGTCGGCGGGCCGCACGCCGGCGCGATGTTCACGCTCGGTGAGTCCGCCAGCGGCGCGATCGTCCTGGCCGCCTTCGGGGACCAGCTCTCGCGCGCCGTGCCGCTGCCCGTCACCGCCGAGATCGCGTTCAAGAAGATCGCCCTCGGACCGGTCACGGCCACCGCCACGCTGGGCCGGCCGATCGCCGAGGTCGTCGCCGAGCTCGACGCGGGCCGGCGCCCCGAGTTCCCGGTGAGTGTCGCCATCCGGCGCGAGGACGGCGCCGTAACCACCGAGATGACGGTTGTCTGGACGCTGCGTCCCAACGGCTGACCTCGCGTCTCGGCCCCGTCGCGCCGCCCGCGGCCCGTACCTCGCCCCGCCCGGCGCCCGCCTCGTACCGGGGGAGTGCGCTGCCGCGTGGAGCGGGGGCGGTGTCCCGGTGACCCGGTAGGCTTCCCTGACGGGCGCCGATCGCGGCGTGCCTCCGCGCAGCGCGGATCCGCGGGACGCGCAGACGCGGACATGCGGAGATCTGCAAGACGCGCAGACGCCTGCGGAGATCTGCGGGGCGCGGAGATCCACGAGACTGGGAGGACCGGCGTTGCACGTCCAGGAATGGCTCGACACCGTGCCCGCGGCAGCCGTCTACGCCGTCGTCGGCCTGGTCATCGGCCTGGAGAGCCTCGGCATCCCGCTGCCCGGCGAGATCATCCTGGTCTCGGCGGCCCTGCTGTCCTCCCAGCACACCGGCATCGACCCGATCGTCCTCGGCGTCTGCGCCACCGTCGGCGCGGTGATCGGCGACTCCATCGGCTACGCCATCGGACGCCGCGGCGGACGGCCGCTGCTGGCCTGGCTGAGCGGGAAGTTCCCGGGCCACTTCAGTGACGGCCACATCGCGACGGCCGAGCGGTCCTTCGAGAAGTGGGGCATGTGGGCGGTGTTCTTCGGCCGCTTCATCGCCCTGCTCCGCATCTTCGCCGGCCCCCTGGCGGGCGTACTGCGCATGCCGTACTGGAAGTTCCTCACGGCCAACGTTCTCGGCGGCATCCTCTGGGCGGGCGGCACGACGGCCGTCATCTACTACGTGGGCGTGGTCGCCGAGGCCTGGCTGAAGCGCTTCTCGTGGGTGGGTCTGGTCCTGGCGGTCCTGATCGGCCTCACGTCGATGCTGGTCCTCAAACGCAAGGCGAAGAAGGCGCAGGCAGCCACAGCCGCGGGCGCAGCTTCGGACGGGGACACGTCGGCGGAGCCGGCACCGGCGACCCGCGACTGAACCGGCCCCTGCGCAGGGCCGCGACCGCGCGGCCCAGCGGCCCGGGGCCCACCGGCCGACGGCTCACCGTCGTGCGAGGACGGCCGTCCGTCGTACGCCCGCCCGTCAGTCCTCGTACGCGTCCCGATGAGCCCGCGCCAGACCCGCGTACATGTCGCCGTTGAGGGTGATGCCCTCCCGCTCCTCCGCCGTCAGCTCGCGCTTCACCCTGGCGGGCACCCCGGCCACCAGGGACCCCGCGGGCACCCGCATCCCCTGGGGCACCAGGGCCTGGGCGGCGACCAGTGAACCGGCGCCGATCACCGCGCCGTTGAGCACCGTGGCACCCATGCCGATCAGGCAGCCGTCCTCCACGGTCGCGCCGTGCACCACGGCGTTGTGGCCGACGGACACCCGCTCGCCGACCGTGACGGGGAAGCCGGGGTCGGCGTGCAGCGTGCAGTTGTCCTGGACGTTGCTGTTCGCGCCGACGCTGATCCGCTCGACGTCGCCGCGCAGCACCGCCCCGTACCAGACGCTCGCACCGGCGTGCAGCGTCACGTCCCCGACCACCGAGGCCGTCGGTGCCACGAACGCCTCGGGATCCACCTTCGGTTCCCTGCCGCCGATGCCCCGGACCAGCGCCTCGTGCGCCATCGTCGCCTCCCTGTTCGCCCTGCCCTGGTGTTCCCCGGCACCGTACGCCACCGCGGTGGGGTGAAGATCACAGGCCTGCGATGTCCGATTCGGGCGATCGCTGAGTACCGTGAGCGGGTGCCCCGTCACAAGAACACGTTCTCGTCATGGTGGCGCCGCCTCGGGCAGCGCGCCGTTCACGCGGCCTGGGCCTGGGTGCAGCGCACGGGCTCCGTGACCGCCGAGCACCCCGGGCGGTTCCGGTTCGGAGCGATGGGAACCAGTACCAGGCTGGCCTTTCCGCTCGGCACGGTCTTCGGTGAACCGTGGATCCACCTGGGCTCTCACTGCATCGTGGCCGAGCAGGTCACCCTGACCGCCGGCCTGATGCCGGACCTCGACCTCGGGCCGGAGCCCATCCTGCGGATCGGCGACGGTGTCGTCCTCGGCCGCGGCAGCCATGTCATCGCCGACACGACGGTCACCATCGGCAGCGACTGCTACGTCGGGCCGTACGTCTACGTCACGTCCACGAACCACTCCTACGACGATCCCCACCAGCCCATCGGCAGGCAGTGGCCGCGGATGGAGCCCGTGGAGATCGGGCCGGGCTGCTGGATCGGCACCGGCGCGGTGATCCTGCCGGGCGCGCGCATCGGGCGGAACGTCGTCGTCGCGGCCGGTGCGGTGGTGCGCGGCACCGTGCCCGACCATGCCGTGGTGGCGGGGGCGCCGGCCCGGGTCGTACGGCGGTGGACGGCCGGCGAGGGCTGGCAGCCGCCGCTCAGGACCCCGGCGCCCGTGCCGATCCCCGACGGGGTCACGCCGGACCAGCTGCTCGCGCTGTCGGGGCTGGACGAGGCGCAGGCGGCCCGGCTCGCCGAGCTGGAGCCCGGGGCCTGAGGCGCCGGGCGCGTCGGCGGCCGGCCCGGGTGCGCTCAGCCGCTCGCCAGCAGCACCGTGCCCATCAGTGCCAGGCCCGCGCCCGCCGCCTGCACCCCGCGCAGCCGCTCGTGCAGCACGCCCCGCGCGGCGAGCGCCGTCACCACCGGGTAGAGCGAGGCGAGCACGGCGGCCACCGTGACCGGGCCGTGCCGGGCGGCGATCGAGTACGTGCCGTTGGCGGCCACGTCCGCCAGGCCGACGAAGCCCAGTGCCGGCAGGGAGGCCCAGGGGAAGCCGGCCGGGGGCAGCGCGGGCGCGCCGCGCCGCACGGAGACGCAGAGGGCGAGGCCGCCCGCGGCCACGTTCGTCACGCGTTGCACGAACAGCGCGAGGAACAGCCCGGTGACCGTGGTCGAGGCCTCGGCGATCAGGGCCATCACCGCGCCGAACCCGAAGGCCGCCACCAGCGTGAGCCAGATGGCCTGCCGCTGCACGGGGGCGCCGCCGCGGAACTGCGGGCCGCCCGCGAGGCACACTCCGGCGACGGCCACCACGATGCCGACGATCTGCAGCGGGCCCGGACGCTCGCCCAGTGCCAGGCCCAGCGTGACCGGGACGATCACGCCCAGTGAGCAGAGCGGGGAGACGACGCCCATCGGGCCCAGGGCGAGCGCCTTGTAGAAGGTCAGCATCGCCACCGGGCCCACCAGTCCGGCGGCCGCCGCGAACCACAGCAGCGGTCCCGCCTCCCTCCAGGCGCCCGTGGCGGCGACGATCGTGCCGAGCACCACGACCGTCACGGTCTGCGAGACGACGACCACCGTCAGGGCGGGCGTCCGCCGGGTGAGCAGGCCGCCGCCGAAGTCGGCCAGCCCCCACAGGAGGCTGGTGGCGAGAGCGAAGAGTGCTGTCATGGGGCGGTGGCCTCGCAGTACAGTGCAATGGACGATCCGGTGCATCACACAATAGTTCATTGTGCTGCACCATGACATGCAGAATATTGTCCAGAAGTGTGGATGGAACGTGTCGGACCTCGACCTGCTGACCCAGTCCCTCGCGCGCAACGTCAGGCGCTGGCGCACCGAGCGCGGCTTCACCCTCGACGTGCTCGCCGCCCGCGCCGGCGTCAGCCGCGGCATGCTCATCCAGATCGAGCAGGCCCGCACCAACCCGAGCCTCGGCACCGTCGTCAAGATCGGCGACGCGCTCGGCATCAGCATCACCACCCTCCTCGACTACGAGCAGGGGCCGAAGGTCCGCATCGTCCCCGCGGACCAGGCCATGCGGCTGTGGCACACCGCGGCGGGCAGTTACAGCCGCCTGCTCGCCGGAACGGAGGCG
Source organism: Streptomyces sp. NPDC005925 (assembly GCF_040638805.1). Lineage (NCBI taxonomy): Bacteria > Bacillati > Actinomycetota > Actinomycetes > Kitasatosporales > Streptomycetaceae > Streptomyces > Streptomyces sp. NPDC005925. The sequence continues at coordinate 65,116 of NZ_JBEXVL010000012.1, forward strand.
CCCGGCCCGCTGGAGATGTGGGACTGGCAGCTGATGCCCGGCGACAGCAGCGCCTCCGACCCGCACCCGACCGGCAGCGTCGAGATCGTCCACGTCACCGCCGGCGAGCTCACCCTCACCGTCGACGGCGCCGACCACCTCGTACCGGCCGGCGGGAGCGCCACCTTCGAGGCCGACACCCCGCACACCTACGGCAACCGGGGCGACGTACCGACCGCCATGGTGCTCGCCGTGTCGGTGCCGCCGGTCCGCTGAGACGCCCCCTCGGACGCTGTGCGCCCGGCGGTAATCTGCGCCCATGCGCGCTCCGATCGGACACTTCGACCACGCCCGGCCCGCCCCCGACTGCCTCGACGAGCTGACCCGCCCGGTCGCCGACGCCGTACGCGACTGGCGCGGCAGCGTCCCGGCCGACGAGATCGTCTACGTCGACACCGACCCGCGGTGGGCCGACACCGACGTCTTCGTGGAGCACTACGGCCGGGAACTGCTCCAGCGGTCCGCGAACTGCGTGGTCGTCGCGGGCAAGCGGGGCGGCGACACCACGCTCGCCGCGTGCGTCGTCCTGTCCACCGCGCGGGTCGACGTCAACGGCGCCGTGCGTCGCCGGCTGGGCGCGCGCAAGGCGTCCTTCGCCGCCATGGACACGGCGACCGGGGAGACCGGCATGGAGTACGGCGGCATCACGCCGCTCGGTCTGCCGGGGGCCTGGCCGCTGCTGGTCGACCCGGCGGTCGTCGACCTGCCGTACGTGCTGGTCGGCAGTGGACGACGGCGTGGCAAACTGCTGGTCCCGGGCAAGGCGTTCGCGGAACTGCCGGGGGCCGTGGTGCTGGAGGGGCTGGGAGTCCCCCTGGCCTGAGCCGCGGTGATGCCTCGCCGGGCGGCCTGCGGGAGGTGGCGCGGAGCGCGGTTACGCCGTCGCGTGGTGGGCGAGCGGCAGGTGCGGGTCCGCCTCGCCGGGCAGCGGCTCCGGGTCGGCGTGCACCAGTGCGGCCGTGAGACGGGGGACCGCGTGCAGCAGGGCGTGCTCGGCGGCGACGGCGATGCGGTGCGCCTCCCGTACGGACACGTCCCCGCGGACCACGACCGCGACCTCCGCGCGCAGCCGGTGCCCGATCCAGCGCAGTCGCAGCTCACCCACCCCGCGGACCCCTGGGACTCCGGCCAGCGCGTGCTCGGCGCGGTCCACCAGCGCCGGGTCCACGGCGTCCATCACCCGCCGGAACACCTCGCGCGCCGCGTCCCGCAGCACCAGGACGATCGCGGCCGTGATCGCCAGTCCGACGACCGGGTCGGCGAGTCGCAGGCCCAGGGCGGAGCCGCCCGCGCCCAGCAGCACGGCCAGTGAGGTGAAAGCGTCGGTACGGGCGTGCAGGCCGTCCGCGACCAGCGCGGCCGAGCCGATCGCCCGCCCGACCCGCATCCGGTACCGGGCCACCCACTCGTTGCCCGCGAAACCGGCGAGCGCCGCCACCGCCACCGCCGGTACGTGCTCGACCGGACGCGGGTCCAGCAGCCGGTCCACGGCCGTCCACCCGGCGAACACCGCCGAGGCCGCGATCGTCAGCACGATCGCGAGGCCCGCGAGATCCTCCGCCCGCCCGTAGCCGTACGTGAAGCGGCGATTGGCCGCACGCCGCCCCAGCACGAACGCGACGGCCAGCGGCAGGGCCGTCAGCGCGTCCGCCGCGTTGTGCACCGTGTCGCCGAGCAGCGCCACCGAACCGGAGACGGCCACCACGACCGCCTGCGCGAGCGCGGTCACGCCGAGCACGGCGAGCGACACCCACAGGGCGCGCATGCCGCGGGCCGAGGTCTCCAGGGCGGAGTCCAGCTTGCCGGCGCTCTCGTGCGAGTGGGGGGTGAGCAGGTGCGTCAGACGGCGCAGGCCGCTCGGGGAGGGATGGGGGTGCTGATGCTCCTGGAACTCCTGGTGCTCACGGCCGTGCGTGTGGTCGTGGGTGTGGGCGTGGTCGGGTGCGCGCAGGTGGTCGGGTGCGTGCGGGGGGCCTGACTCTGGGTGGTGGCGGTCGCTCACGGGTCGCCCCTTCCGATGTGCGCGGGTGGACGAGGGCCGCCCACGGCGCCATTATGTGCGTATGAGCGCACGCATGCACCTGTCATCTGCGCATGATGCGCACCCGCGCAGTCCGGGCGAGGAACAGTTCGCGCTCGCCGCGGAGCTCCTCGCCCTGCTCGGCGACCGCACCCGCCTCACCCTGCTGCACGCGCTGACCGGGGGAGAAGCCGATGTCACGACACTCACCGAGGCGTGCGGCACGGCGCGCCCGGCGGTCAGCCAGCATCTGGCGAGGCTGCGGCTCGCGGGGCTGGTCACGACACGCAAGGAGGGGCGACGCGTCGTCTACAGCCTGCGGGACGGCCATCTGCGCCGCCTGCTGGAGGAGGCGCTGAACGTGGCGGACCACCGGCTCAGCGACCGGCCCCCGCACGACTGAAGGGGGTGAGGTGCCCGTGGGCGGTGTGCTTGCCGATGTACAGCTCGGCGAACGCCGCCGCCGCGGTGGGGGAGTCGAGGAGGCGGCGCAGCCGGGCGAGCGTGGTGCCCGCGCGGAACGGATCGCCGGACGACGCCCCGTGGAAGACGTCGGACAGCCACAGCGAGAACTCCTGGTACTGCCACACCAGTCGCAGGCTCGCCTCGGAGTAGCCGCGCAGGCCGTGGTCGTCGCCCCCGGTGAGCCACGCGACCAGTGCGTCACCGAGCAGGAAGGCGTCGTGCAGGGCGAGGTTCATGCCCTTCGCGGCGATGGGCGCGGTGAGATGGGCCGCGTCGCCCGCGAGGAACAGGCGGCCGCTCGTCATGGGCTGCACCACGTAGTTGTGCATGTCGAGCACGCGTCTCTCGAGCAGCCGCCCCTCGGTGAGCGGCGGTGCCCCGGTCGCCGCGAGCCGGTGGCGCAGCTCGGACCAGACGCGGTCGTGGGGCCAGTTCTCCGGGTCGTCGCCGGGCGGGCATTCGAGGTAGTAGCGGGTGACCTGGGGGCTGCGCGCCATGTGGGCGGCGAAACCGCGTTCGTTGATGCCGAAGACCACGGAGTCCGAGGACGGCGGTGCCTCGGCGAGCAGGGCCAGCCAGCCGATGCCGTAGTCGTGCCGAGCCGTGCGCCCCGGGGGCGGCACGGTGCGGGTCACGCCCCGCGCCCCGTCGCAGCCGGCCACGACGTCGCAGTGCACGACCTGCCGTTCACCGCTCTCGGGGCAGACGTACGACACCGAGGGGTGGTCGGTGTCGGTGTCGTGCAGCGTCACGTCCCGGACGCCGAAGCGCACGGCCCCGCCGCGCACGTCGGCGTACTCGCGCACCAGGTCCGTCACCAGCAGCGGCTGGGGATAGACGAAGTGCCGCATGCCGGTCAGCTCGGTGTACCGGAACCGCTGCCGGGCTCCGCCGACCCGGAACTCGCACTCGGTGTGCGTCGGCGCGTGCTCCAGCAACCGCCCGGCCAGTCCGCGTCGTTCGAGGCCGCGGACCGCCCACTCCTCGATGAACCCCGCCCGGGGCCGCTGCTCGATGAACTTCCGCGTACCGGTCTCCAGGACCAGGCAGTCCACGGAGGCAGCCCGCAGGATGTTCCCGAGCGTCAGGCCGGCCGGACCGGCGCCCACGACAACGACCGGAAACCGTGCGGGACAAGGGGAGTCGGCGTCGGCCGGGCGAGGGGTGCGGGTCACGGGCCCATTATGAGCGCCGGGCTGTCCGCGGGGTGCGGGAGGCGGCCCGGGCTGCGTGTCCGAGGGGGGGCGACCGCTGGACCGTGATGTGCGGCGGGGGTGCTTCCGGGCGGGCGGTGCTCAGCCCAGGCGGGGTATCTCGATCGCCGGGCAGCGGTCCATGACCATGTCCACACCGGCCTCGCGGGTCCGCGCGTACGCCGCCTCGTCGATCACGTCGAGCTGGAACCAGACGGCCTTGGCGCCCTTCGCCACCGCCTCGTCGGCGACCGCGCCCGCCAGGTCGCCGTTCACGAACACGTCGACCACGTCCACGTCGAAGGGAATGTCCTGCAAGGACGCGTAACCCTGCTCGCCGTGGACCGGCTCCGCCTTCGGATGGACGGGCACGACTCGCTTGCCGAAGCGCCGCAGCACCTCCGCGACGCCGTATGCGGCACGGGAGCGGTTGTTCGACAAACCCACCACCGCCCAGGTGTCGCCCAGGTCGGTGAGGATCCTGCGAACCGTTGCGTCGTCGCCGTACACCGTCGGCCTCCTCGGGCTGAGCCGCGCGCTTCTCCTGTCATCCGGGGAACGGGCAGGGGTGCCGGAAGATTCCCCGGAGATCACGACGACGGACCCGGGACGCCGGCCCACCGTGCCGAAGGCGCCCGAGGACGGGGTGAGGACGGGGCGGGCGGCGAACGGGCGAAGCCGGACGGAGGAGGGGCAGAGGACGGGCGGGATGTGCGCGGAGGTGGGGTCCGCCGGACTGCGTTCCGCCCTCGGGGCGCCTACGCTCGCCTCGTGCTGCGCATCACCGACGCCCGTAGCGGCGAGCTCGTCGACGCCGCCCGGCCCCGCCGCGTTCTGACCCGGGTCGAGGCACACACCTCGGGGTTCGACCCCACGAACCTGCGCGTGCTGCTCGTCGCGGACACCCTCGTGCGCGCCCTGGAACTCGGCGGCACACCTGTCTGGGCGCTGCTGTCCGGTGAGCGTGACCGGGCCGAGCTGTGCGCCGCGGCCGCCGCCCTCGGCATCCGGCCTTTCGAGCACGGCACGGACGCCGACGCGAGGGGGCTCGGCGAGACCCGGGTTATTCACGTGGTCGCGGAGGGAAGCCGGATGGCGGAAAAGCCCGGGGCGGCCCGGGCCGGTCGGGCGACCGAGGGCGAGGGCGGCCCGGGGGCGGACGGCGATCCGGCGGTGGTGACCGGTGTGGCGGTCGCGGGCAGTTCCACGGCCGGGGCCGGCCCGAACAGCGACGGCATCCGCATCGCTGTGGCGCCCGTCGAGCAGGCGGCGTCCGGCGCGGAGGGGACGCTCGACGCGGAGGCGGCGCCCGGCGTGGGCGCGGCCTGCGGTGTGGAGGTGGCGTCGAGCGTGAGGGCGAGGGCGAGGGCCGACGCGGTGGCCGCGTCCGGTGGGGGAGCGGTGTCCGGTGCGGCGGAGGCCGCTGACCCGACGGCCAAGGAGCCCGACCCCGCCGCCCTGCGCCTCGCGCTGCTCATGCATCCCCGTAGCGCACCCTGCCGTCTCGACCCCGCCGCGTTGCGCGACGCCCGCGACACGCTCGCCCGCTGGCGGCGCGCGGTCGCCGACTGGGCGCGCCTGCCCTCGCGGCCCGTCCCGGACGACGTGCGCGCACGCGTGCGTGCCGCCTGGGAGGACGACCTGGACGTGCCCGGAATGCTCCACGTCCTGCGGGACGTGGAGGGCGACCCGGAGCTGCCGGACGGCGCCCGGTTCGAGACGTACGTGCACGCCGACCGGATTCTCGGCGTCGGCCTCGCCCGTGACCTGGGCGGCCCGGCGTGATCGAGCGTTCCGGCGCGGGCCCGCTGCGCCGCCTCGTCGTCCTCCGGCACGCCAAGTCCGCCCGGCCGGAGGGCATCCCCGACCACGCCCGCCCGCTCGCCCCGCGCGGGCGACGCGACGCCCCCGCCGCCGGACACGCCCTCGCCGAGGCCGACCTGCTTCCGGACCTCGCCCTGTGCTCCACCGCCGTCCGCGCCCGGCAGACCTGGGACCTGGTCGCCGGGCAGTGGGGCACGCCGCCGCCGGTGCGTCACGACCCGCGGCTGTACGCCGCCGGCGCCGACGACCTGCTCGCCGTCGTGCAGGCGGTACCCGCGCGGGTCGCGACCCTGCTGCTCGTCGGACACAACCCGGGCCTGGAGGACCTCGTCCTGGAACTCGCCGGGGACGGGCTCGGCGACACCCTGCGGCAGGTCAGGACGAAGTTCCCGACATCCGCCGTCGCCGTCCTCGCCCGGCACGGCACCGGCTGGCGGGATCTGGCACCCGGCACCGCCGTCCTGACCTCGGTGATGGTGCCGCGCGGCAGGAAGCGGTAGCCGCCGCGGCCGCCGGGCGCGGCCCGTCCCTGCCCCCGCGGCGGCCCGGCCCCGCGCCCGGGCGAGGCGCCCCTCCGGAACGCCCCTGACCACCAATTAGGCTGACCGGATGCCGGACGAGTACCGCACAGTGGCCCACGCGGGCGTGCACGAGACCGAGGTCAACCGCTCCCGCTTCCTGTGCGCGCTCGCCCCGGCGGCCACCGAGCAGGAGGCGCAGGAGTTCGTCGCCGCGGTCCGCGGGGAGCACGCCGACGCGAGCCACAACTGCTGGGCGTACGTCATCGGAGCCGGCGCCGCGATCCAGAAGGCGAGCGACGACGGCGAACCCGGCGGCACCGCGGGCGTCCCGATGCTCCAGATGCTGCTGCGCCGCGACATGCGGTACGTCGTCGCCGTCGTCACCCGCTACTTCGGCGGGGTCAAGCTGGGCGCGGGCGGACTGATCCGCGCGTACGGCGGCGCCGTCGGCGAGGCACTCGACGCGCTCGGCACGATCACCCGGCGGCGTTTCCGGCTCGCCACCGTCACGGTCGACCACCAGCGCGCGGGCAAGCTCCACAACGAGCTGCGCTCCACCGGACGCCAGGTGCGCGACGTGCGCTACGGCGAGGCGGTCACGATCGAGATCGGACTGCCGGACGAGGACGTGACCGCGTTCGAGTCCTGGCTCGCCGACGTGACCGCCGGCACGGCACGGTGCGAACTGGGCGGAGAGGCCTACGGGGACGCCCACGACAACGCCTGACCGGGCGGGCGCGCGGACCGGTGAACAGTCCCCGACATCCCTAACGGGCTGTGCCCTGACGGGTGATACGGGACTGATCACCCCACTGTCAGACCCGGCCGTTAGTCTCTGGATCATGCGACTGCTGCACACTTCCGACTGGCATCTCGGCCGGGCGTTCCACCGGGTGAACATGCTCGGGGCCCAGGCCGAGTTCATCGGTCACCTCGTCACGACCGCGCGGGAGCGCGAGGTCGACGTGGTGGTCGTGTCGGGGGACGTGTACGACCGCGCGGTGCCGCCGCTCGCCGCCGTCGAGCTGTTCGACGACGCTCTGCACCGCCTCGCCGCCCTCGGCGTGCCCACGGTGATGATCTCCGGCAACCACGACTCGGGCCGACGGCTCGGTGTCGGCGCCGGACTCATCGGACGCGCCGGCATCCACCTGCGGACCGAACCGGCCGCCTGCGGCACCCCCGTGCTGCTGCCCGACGCCCACGGCGACGTCGCGTTCTACGGGCTGCCCTACCTCGAACCCGCTCTGGTGAAGGACGAGTTCGGCGTCGACAGGGCGGGCCACGAGGCCGTGCTCGCCGCCGCCATGGACCGCGTCCGCGCCGACCTCGCCGCACGCGCGCCCGGCACCCGCTCCGTCGTCCTCGCCCACGCCTTCGTCACCGGCGGCCGGGGCAGCGACAGCGAGCGGGACATCACCGTCGGCGGCGTCGCGGCCGTGCCCGCGCGCGTCTTCGACGGCGTCGACTACGTGGCGCTCGGGCACCTGCACGGCTGCCAGACCATCACCGACCGCGTCCGCTACTCCGGCTCCCCCCTGCCCTACTCCTTCTCCGAGGCCGACCACCGCAAGAGCATGTGGCTCGTCGATCTCGCCGCCGACGGGACCCGCACCGGCGAGCGCGTCGACTGCCCGGTGCCGCGCCCGCTGGCCCGCATCCGGGGCACCCTGGAGGAGCTGCTCGCCGACCCCGGGCTCGCCCGGCACGAGGAGGCGTGGGTCGAGGCCACCGTGACGGACGCGGTCCGCCCGCCCGAGCCCATGGCCCGGCTCGCCGAGCGCTTCCCGCACACCCTCAGCCTCGTCTTCGACCCCGAACGCCGACCCGACGACCCCGACGTGTCCTACGCCCGCCGCCTTGAGGGCCGCGACGACCAGGAGATCGCCGAGGACTTCGTCGCCCACGTGCGGGGCGCGGCCCCCGACGCGCACGAGCGGGCCGTCCTGCGGGACGCACTCGACGCGGCACGCGCGGACGACGCGGTGCGGGAGGTGGCGCGGTGAGGCTGCACCGGCTGGACATCACGGCGTTCGGGCCGTTCGGCGGGACCCAGAGCGTCGACTTCGACGCGCTGTCGGCAGCCGGTCTGTTCCTGCTGCACGGTCCCACCGGCGCGGGCAAGACGTCCGTCCTCGACGCCGTCTGCTACGCCCTGTACGGCTCGGTGCCCGGGACCCGGCAGAGCGGCGGACAGGGCATGAACCTGCGCAGCGACCACGCGGCCCCGGCCACCCGCAGCGAGGTCACCCTCGACCTGACCGTCGCCGGACGCCGCCTGGAGATCACCCGGCAGCCGCCCTGGGAACGCCCCAAGAAGCGCGGCTCGGGCACCACCCTCGACAAGGCCGGGACGTGGCTGCGCGAGTACGACGCGCGGGCCGGCGCCTGGAAGGACCTCAGCCGCTCCCACCAGGAGATCGGCGAGGAGATCACCCAGCTGCTCGGCATGAGCCGGGAGCAGTTCTGCCAGGTCGTGCTGCTGCCCCAGGGCGACTTCGCGCGGTTCCTGCGCGCCGACGCCGAGGCCCGCGGCAAGCTGCTCGGTCGTCTCTTCGACACGCGCCGGTTCGCCGAGGTGGAAAAGCGCCTCGCCGAGCGCCGCCGCGCCACCGAGACCCGGGTGCGCGACGGCGACGCCGAACTGCTCGCCGACGCCCACCGCATGCAGCAGGCCGCGGGCGACGCCATGGAGCTCCCCGCACTGGCACCGGGGGACCCCGGCCTCGCCGACGCCGTCCTCACCGCCGCCGCCGTCGCCCGCAGCACCGCCCGCGAACAGCTCACCGCCGCCCACAGCCGCCTCGCAGCCGCCGAATCCGCCCGCGCCGTGGCCGACCGCGCACTGCGCGACGTACGCGAACTGGCGCGGCTGCAGCACAGGTTCGGGGAGGCGCGGGAGCGGGCCCGGCGGCTGCAGGAGCGTGCCGACGCCCACCGGCAGGCACAGCAGCGCATGGAGCGCAGCCGCAAGGCCGAGGCGGTGGCGCCCGCCCTGGACCTCAGGGAGTCCGCCGACGCCGAACACCGGCGCGCCGCGGCCGAGGAGCTACGCGCGCGTACGCCGCTGCCGGACCACCTCGCCGACGCCGGCGCCGCCGGGCTGGCCGCCGCCGCCCGCCGGGCCGCCGAGGAACTGGGCGGACTGGACGCGGCACGCCGCGCCGAACAGCGGCTGGCCCGGCTCGTCGCCGAGCGCGCCGACCTGGACCGGCAGGAGCGCGCCGACGAGGACGTACGGGAGGAGGCGGAGGCCTGGCTGGCCGAATGGGACACGCTCCGCACCGGGCTGCAGAACGGCGTGGACGCCGCCCAGCAGGCCGCGACCCGTGCCGAACAGCTCGCCGTGCAGCGCGAACCGGCCCGGCGGCGGCTGACCGCGGCCCGGCAGCGCGACCGGCTCGCCCTCGACTGCGACGAGGCGCAGCGGCAGGCCCTCGCCTCGGCCGAACACGCCGTCGGGGCCCGCGCGCACTGGCTCGACCTCAAGGAACAGCGACTGACCGGCATCGCCGCCGAACTCGCCGCGAGCCTCAGCGAAGGCGAACCCTGCGCCGTCTGCGGAAGCCCGGAACACCCCGCCCCCGCCCGCAAGTTCGCGGGCCACGTCGACCGGGACGCGGAGGAACGCGCCCTCGCCGCCCACCAGCGGGCCGAGGAGCGGCGCATGGAGGACGAGCGCCGCCTCGGCGCCGTACGGGAGGCGCTGGCCGCCGCGACCGCCGAGGCCGGTGACGCGCCGGCCGGGCGCCTGGCCGCCGAGGCGGAGCAACTGGAGCGGGAGTACGCGCAGACGCGCGAGGCCGCCTCCGGGCTGCACGCCGCGCAGGAGGAACTGCGCCGGGCCGAGCACGAGCGGGAGCGGCGCGTCGCCGTCCGGCAGGAGGCCGCCGTCCGCGCCGCCTCCCGCGTCGGACACCGCGAGCGCCTCGACCGTGAGAAGGCCGGTCTGGAGGAGGAGCTCGCGCGGGCGCGCGGCGCCCTGGACAGTGTCGCCGCCCGCGCCTCCCAGCTGGAACGACAGGTCGCGCTGCTCACCGACGCCGCCGACCGCGCCCGCACCGCCCAGGACACCGCCCAGCGCCTCAAGGCGGCCGACTCCCGGCTCGCCGACGCCGCGTTCCGCGCCGGCTTCGACACCCCGCAGGCCGCCGCCGTGGCCCTGCTCGGCGACACCGCCCACCGCGAACTCCAGCACCGGCTCGACGCCTGGCACGCGGAGGAGGCCACGGTGCGCGCGGTCCTCGCCGAGGCCGACACCGCGGTCGCCGCGCAGGCCCCGCCCGCCGACGTCACCGCCGCCGAACACGGCCTGGCCGAGGCGGACCGCCGGCTGCGTGACGCGGTCTCCGCGCGGGACGCCGCAGCCCGCCGCTGCGCCGAACTCGACCGGCTCTCCGCCCACGCCGCGGCTTCCGTCCGGCGCCTCGGGCCGCTGCGCGAGGAGCACGACCGCATCGCCCGCATGGCCGGCCTGGCCGCCGGGACGTCCGCGGACAACGAGCGGAAGATGCGCCTGGAGTCGTACGTGCTCGCGGCCAGGCTGGAGCAGGTCGCCGCCGCCGCGACCGCACGCCTGCAGCGCATGTCGTCCGGCCGCTACACCCTCGTCCACTCCGACGACCGCACCGGCCGCGGCCGCAGTGGGCTCGGGCTGCACGTCGTGGACGCCTGGACGGGACGGGAGCGGGACACGGCGACGCTGTCCGGCGGCGAGACGTTCTTCGCGTCCCTCGCGCTCGCCCTCGGCCTCGCGGACGTCGTCACCGACGAAGCGGGCGGGGTGCGCCTGGACACCCTCTTCATCGACGAGGGCTTCGGCAGCCTCGACGACCAGACCCTCGACGAAGTCCTCGACGTCCTCGATTCCCTGCGCGAACGGGACCGCAGCGTCGGCATCGTCAGCCACGTCGCCGACCTCAGGCGGCGCATCCACGCCCAGTTGGAGGTCGTCAAGGACCGGACCGGTTCGGTGCTGCGCCAGAGCGGAGCGCGCTGACCTGCGCCTCCGCGCCTCTGCGCCTCTGCATCTCTGCGCCTCCGCATCTCCGTGTGACGCCGCCGCCCGCGCGAGTGCTGGTCAGAGCTGCTTTCCCGAGCATTCTCGGCTTTTCCGCGCTCGCCGTTCCCGGCCTTCGCGCTCGCCGTTCCCGCCCTTCGTTCCCGCCCTTCGTTCCCGCCCTTCGTTCCCGCCGTTCCCACCTTTCGCGCCCGCCGTTCCCGGCCGTCGCGTCCGGGAGATGCCCCGCGGCTTCGACCGCTGGGTGCGCGGGGCTTCCCGTACGAGACCCGGCAGAGCCGTGTGAGCCGTACGGCCGGTCCGCTGTCACCCGGTCAGGCCCCGCACCGCACCCGTGGCGCCGACTGCGTTGTACGACAGGGGAGTTGGCCGACGGCAGACGGTTGCGGGTGGGCATGTGCATGTAGGTTTTGCGCATGGTGCGTTACGCGGAGCCGGGCACGGTGCAATGGGTCGATTCGGGCGGCGGGCCCCTGGTGGCGGTGCCGGAGACAGTGCTGCCGTTCTGGACGGGGGCCGACGGCGAGGAGACCGCGTCGGACTACGACCGGGCCTGCGAGGTCGACGGCCAGGTGGGGCTGCTGCCCGTCGGCGACGGCGTGGCCCTGGTCTTCGGCGAGGAACCCGCCTCGACCGCCTTCCTGCCCGACCAGGGCGTCTTCGTCCGCTGGTCCGCCGCCGACTCCGAGGCGGAGCTGCTGGCCGGCGTGCCCGCGGCCCTTCAGGTGGCGGAGTGGTCGCCGGAGGTGCGGTGGAACGTGCCCGGCCCGGTGCGGTTGTTCGACGCGGCCCGGCCCGGCAATGCCGACCCGGGCGCCGGCCAGGTCCGCATCGCCCTCGCCCCCGGGCGCTACGCAGTCCGCGCGGCCCGGGTACAGCCGGGCCCCGAGACCTGGCTGGGCCTCGTCCAACTGCGGCGGCTCGCCTAGAGGGCGGCTGACACCTGCGCGCGGGTGAAGGAGCGGAGCCGGGTGGGAGCGGTCGCCGGCACCGGTACGTCCTGCCGGCGGAGCCATCAGGGGGTTCGGCAACGTGGGGGGCTCGCGTGCCGGGCGCCGGTCTCGCGGTGACCATGTGTCAGGCATCCCTGAAGCCGGTCGTCCGGACCACCCGGCGCACGGTGCGTCCCGACCGGCCCTAGCAGACTCAAATGCGTGCGGCTGCGAGGCGGAGGAAGCGGGGCCTACGGGCGGGAAGCCGGGTTCACGCTTCCCGTGGACGAGGCGCGGATCCGCAGGACCGGGGCGAGCTCGACCGAGGTCACCTGTTTGCCGGCCAGCAGGTCCAGCAACGTTTCTGCCGCTGTTTGTCCCATGCGGTGCGGGTTGCTGTCCACACTGGTGAGGGGGATGGTCAACTGCCGTGCGATGTCGGTGTCGTTGAAGCCCGCGACAGCGATGTCCCGGCCGGGGACCAGGCCCCGGTCGCGCATGGCGGCCATCACTCCCAGTGCCGAGTAGTCGTTGACCGCGAAAATGGCGGTCGGCCGGGGTGCCAGATCGAGGAGCGCCTCGGCCGCGCGGCGGCCACTGTCCACGTCGAATCCGTAGTGCAGCACGTGGTCGTCGGGCACGCGCACGCCCTGCTCGGCGAGGTGGGTCCGGCAGCCGCGCGCCCGGTCCACGGCGGTGCTGGCCCACGGGTGGCCCCCGGCGATGCCGATACGGCGGTGGCCCAGGTCGAGGAAGTGCCGGCCGACGAGGCGTCCGCCCGTCTCGTCCGCGCAGGTGACGGAGACATGGCCGGCGACCCGCCGGTTGACCAGCACGAACGGCACACCGGTGTCGGCGATGTCGGCCAGTGAGTCGTCGGTGAGATGCGCGTCGGCGACGATGAGTCCGTCGATGCGGCGCTTGAGGAGGCTCAGACGGCGGTGGCGTTCGTCCGGGTTGTCGCCGGTGCTCGCCACGACTGCCTGGTAGCCGTTGTCGGTCGCGTGGGCGTCGATGCCCTCGAAGATCGTCGCCAGTACGGCGTCGGTGAGCCGCGGCACGACCACGCCGATGCCGCGTGTTCTGCGGGTGCGCAGGCTGGCCGCGGCGGTGTTGGGCTGGTAGCCGAGTTCGCGGGCGATCTCCCGGATGCGCGCGACCACTTCGAGGCTCACGCCGGTGGTGGATTCGCTCAGCGCGCGGCTGACCGTCGATACGTGCACCCCGGCGTGCTCGGCCACTGCCTTCATGGTGACGGGCTGCCTGCGGCGGGGCGCGTCGTGGGACTCGGCCATGCCTCGATCCTCCCATGTCTTGACGGACGCAACCGATTGCGTAATCGTCATGCGCAACCGATTGCGTTCCTATCGTATCGCCCCGAAGTCCGCCCGGGCGGAGCTCACTTGCGGGCGTCGAAGGCACCTCGGCTCCGAACATCGAGGAGAGATCATGGCTGTCACGACGACCACGACGACGCTGACCGCGCGCACAGGCGCGGCCTTCGAGGTCCCGCGGGGCGGAACACTGCGTGTGATCAACACGTACGGCAGTCAGGTCGTCGACACCTGGGCCGTGGTGCGGCAGGAGCCGGGCCACGCGCTGTCGATGGCGCACACGCGCGCCGTGCTCGGCCGTCTGATGGTGCGCACCGGTGACACCCTGCTCGACGACCGGCGCTCGCCCGTCCTGCAGATCGCCGAGGACACCTCTCCGGGCGTGCACGACACCTTGATCCCGGCCTGTGACCCCGTCCGCTACCAGCAACTGGGGCACGAGGGCCACCACGACAACTGCAGCGAGAACTACCGCCGGGCCCTCGCCGACGCCGGCCACCCGGACCTCCTGGCCCCGGTGCCCGCTCCGCTCAACCTGTTCATGAACGTGCCCGTCGACGCGGACGGCAGCATCGTGTTCGGTGCGCCGGTCAGCTCTCCGGGCGACTCCGTGCTCCTGCGGGCCCTCACGGACGTGGTGGTCGTGCTGTCCGCCTGCCCCCAGGACCTCGTCCCGGTCAACGGTGACCTCCAGCAGCCGATGGACGTGGAGGTCCGGGTCACGGGCGCCCCGGGCGAGCAGACGGTCGAGTCGTCATGACGCGGGAAGAGGCCCCGGACAGCGCCTCCCACGTGGTCGTCGATCCGGCCGGTCTGCCGCGCGATGAGGTCTTCGACCTGCTCAGCGCCGGCGTGGTCCCGCGCCCCATCGCCTGGACCTCGACCGTCGGCAGCGACGGCGTGCTGAACCTGGCCCCGTTCAGCTTCTTCACCGTCGTCTCCGCGGAACCGCCCATGCTGTCGCTGACGATCGAGGCGGCACCCGACGGGGAGCCCAAGGACACGCTGCGCAACATCCGGGCGACCGGGCAGCTCGTCGTGAACCTCGTCTCCGACGACCTCGCGGACCGGATGAGCCGCACGTCTCCCGACTACGCCGCCGACGTGGACGAATTCCAGGTCGCCGGCGTGACACCGGCCGCGTCGGTCAAGGTGCGGCCCCCGCGGGTCGCCGAAGCCGGGATCAGCATGGAATGCGCACTCCACACGGTCCTCACCCCCGGCAGTGACGCGCTCGTCATCGCCGAGGTCGTCGCGTTCCACGTTGCTCGCGAACTGTTCACCCCGGGCAGTGGACACATCGATCTCGGCAGGCTCCGTCCCCTCGGCCGGATCGGTTCCCGTTTCACCCGCGTCACGGACGTCTTCCCCCTGCCCGCCCGGCCCCGCCCGGACCTCCCCGAAAAGGTGAAGAAGGAGGAGGAGTTGCCATGTCGAATGATTCCTTCATCGACGACGCACCGCTGAACCGGTTCCACAAGAAACTCACCCTGTACTCCGCCGGCGGCCCGTTCCTGGACGGCTACGCGCTCACCATCATCGGCATCGCCCTGATCACGATGGAACCGGCTCTCGGCCTGTCCGGAGTCGAGACCGGACTGGTGGCCGCCGCGGCACTGGCCGGGATCTTCGTCGGCGGCGGCGTGTTCGGCCTCATCACCGACAAGGTCGGCCGCCAGGTGATGTACGTCGCCGACCTCCTCGTCCTCACCCTCGCCTCCCTGGCCTCCGCCTTCGTCACCGAGACCTGGCACCTCGTCGCGCTGCGGTTCGTGCTGGGCGTGGCCATCGGCGCCGACTACCCCATCGCCAGCAGTCTGCTCGCCGAGTTCGTGCCCAGCAGACACCGGGGGAAGCTCCTGGGGAGCCTGTTCGTGGTCTGGGCCGCGGGAGCCGCCGCCGCGGCGGGCTGCGGCTGGGCCCTGTCCACGCTCGGCGACGACGCCTGGCGGTACATGCTCGCCTCACCGGCCCTCTTCGGAGCGGCGACCCTGCTGTTCAGGCTGGGTACGCCGGAATCCCCCCGGTGGCTGCTCAGCAAAGGGCTTACCACGGAGGCCGAGACGGTCTGCCGGCAGGTGTGGGGCGAAGGCGCGCGCCTCGGCCAACTCGCCGAGGAACCCGCGCCCACGCGGTACGCGGACCTGTTCCACCCGGTCTACCTGCGCCGCGTCGTCTTCGTCGGCATCTTCTACACGGCCCACGTCATCCCACTGTTCGCGGTGTACACATTCGGTCCGGACATCCTGGCCGGGATCGGGCTGGGGACGGACTCGACGTACTCGACCGAGCTGATCATCAGCGCGATGTTCCTCCTCGGTGGTGTCCCGGGCCTGATGCTCGTCGACCGGATCGGCCGCCGTCCGCTCCTGACCTGGACATTCGTCATCATGGCCGGTGCGTTCGCCTTCATGGCGCTCGCACCCGGCGCACCGCCGCAGGTCCTGGTGGCGGCACTGGCCCTCTACGCGGTCACCTCGGGGGCCTGCAACTTCCTGGAGATCGTCTACCCGAACGAGCTGTTCCCCACGGCCGTACGGGCCACCGCCACCGGAACCGTCGTCGCGATCAGCCGCGTCGGCGCCGCGATCTCCACGTTCATGCTCCCGATGATGCTCGACGGCACCGGGGTCGGCGCCATCATGTGGCTGATGGCCGGAGTGAACATCGCCGGACTGCTCGTCACCCTCACCCTCGGCGAGGAGACCCGCGGCCGCTCCCTGGCCGACACCGCCTCCACGCAGCGCCCCGGCCCGCTCCCGAAACCGCTCCCGAGCCCGCTCCCGGGCCCTTTCCCCGACACGGCAGGCACCGGCCTTGAACACTGACCGACAGCAGCAGCCCGGGCACGGCGGCTGTTACTTCGACGGACACGACGTCCACCTCGAAAGCCGTCCGGGTGGCGACGCCGACGACCACGCGGACGGCCCCTCGGACGGCTGCGCCACCGCCTCCCGGCTGGCCGCCGGTGATCTCGACGCCCGCCGGCTCACCGACCACGCCCTCCAGCGCACCCAGCACTCCCGGGCGGCATGGGTGTTCATCACCGTCACCGCCGAACGCGCCGAGGCAGAGGCCGAAGCCAGCCAGGCGCGCTACGCCACCGGACGGCCCCTGGGCCCCCTCGACGGCGTACCCGTCGCCGTCAAGGACAACTACGACGCCGCCGGGGCCATCACGACCGCGGGCTCGAGAATCTGCGCCGCACGGCCGCCGGCCCGCAGCGACGCCGCCGTCGTGCAACAGCTCTCGGCAGCCGGGGCGGTCCTCACCGGCAAGACGAACCTGAGCGAGTTCGCGTTCTCCGGCCTCGGGGTCAACCCGCACTACGGAACCCCGGCTAACCCCTCCAGCAGCCCCGGCCGGCCGCTCGTCCCGGGCGGATCCTCCTCGGGATCAGCCGTGGCCGTCGCCCTGGGCATCGTCCCCATCGCCATCGGCACGGACACCTCCGGGTCGGTGCGCATCCCCGCGAGCTTCTGCGGAGTGATCGGCTACAAGGCCAGCGAGAACCGCTACAGCAACGACGGCATGATCCCCCTGGCGCCCACCCTGGACTGCCACGGCGTCTTCGCCACCTCCATGCGGGACATCACCGTCACCGACCGTCTCCTCGCGCAGCCGTCCGCCGCGCAGGTACCGGCCACCGGGCCGCTCCGGCTCGTCGTCCCCGTCGGAGAATTGGTCACCGACTGCGCACCCGGTATCCAACGCCGGTTCGCCCAGGTACTCGACGTCCTCGCCGACCAGGGCGTCCACGTCGAGGAGCGGCACCTGCCCGCCCTGGACCAGGCGCAGAGCCTCATGGACCAGCACGGAACCATCGTCGCCGCCGAGGCCCACCAGCGCTACGGAGACGTGCTCAGGTGCGCCCAGCGCGACAGGATCGACCCCGGCGTCCTGCGCAGACTCACCGAACACGCACGCCGGCAGCCGCGCGTCGAACTCGTCCACCAGGCGATGCACCCCCTGCGCCGCCAGTTGCAGGCCGAACTCGGCGACGGGAACGCCGTCCTCGTCTGCCCCGCGGTCCGGCACCTGGCACCCCCGCTCGAACCCCTCCTCGCCGACGAGCACACCTACGACCTCACCAACGGCCGCACCCTGCGCACCACCATGCTGCTCAGCTACCTCGGAATGCCCGGCGTCACCCTGCCCATCGGCACACCCACGACCGGCAACATCGGCTTCCTGGCCTCCGCACCCGCTCACCACGACACCCGCCTGCTGGCCGCCGCGACCTTCCTGGAGACGACACTGCGACGAACGGACCGTCCCTTTCCCGGCGGTGGCTGACGAGCTCTCGGCCGGCCGGCCGCACCGCCCTCGCGGGCGTACGGCACCGGCCCGCCTCCCCCGTGGCGGGCCACGGACGAAGCGGGCCGGATCACCGGTCGGGTCCGCGAACCCACCGGTCGGTCCTCGACCCCACCGGTCGGGTCAGGGACTCGGAGGGCGGACTCCGCCGCTGAGGACGGGCCGAACGGCGGCCGGGTTCCATGACGACCGGCCGCCCCGGGACAGCCGGCCTCCGGCGCCACTGCTCCGCCCCGGGCGCACGGTCGCGGCCGTGCCGCCGCTCACAGTCGCGACAGTTCGTCCACCAGGTCGTCCAGGCCCAGCGAGCCCTGCGACAGGGCCGCCATGTGCCAGGCCTTGAGGTCGAAGGCGTCGCCGTGGCGCTTACGGGCGTTCTCCCGGCCCAGCAGCCAGGCCCGTTCGCCCAGCTTGTAGCCGATGGCCTGGCCCGGAATGGTCAGGTAGCGGGTCAGCTCGCTCTCCACGAAATCCGCCGGACGGCTGCTGTGCGCGCCGAAGAACTCCTCGGCCAGCTCCGGTGTCCAGCGCTCGCCCGGGTGGAACGGCGAGTCCGCCGGGATCTCCAGCTCCAGGTGCATGCCGATGTCCACGATGACCCGCGTGGCCCGCATCATCTGCGCGTCCAGGTAGCCCAGCCGCTGCTCGGCGTCGGTGAGGAAGCCCAGCTCGTCCATCAGGCGCTCCGCGTACAGCGCCCAGCCCTCCGCGTTCGCACTGACCCCGCCGATCGTCGCCTGGTAGCGGGACAGGTTCCCGGCGACGTACGTCCACTGCGCGAGCTGGAGGTGATGACCCGGGACGCCCTCGTGGTACCACGTCGACACCAGGTCGTAGACGGGGAAGCGGGTCAGGCCCATCGTGGGCAGCCAGGTGCGGCCCGGCCGGGAGAAGTCCTCCGACGGGGACGTGTAGTACGGTGCGGCGGCGCTGCCGGGCGGGGCGATGCACGACTCCACCTTCCGCACCGGCTCGGCCAGTTCGAAGTGCGTGCCGTCGAGCTTCTCGATCGCTTCGTCCATCAGGCCCTGCAGCCAGACGCGGACCTCCTCGACGCCCTCGATGTGCCGGCCGTGCTCGTCCAGGTGCGTCAGCGCCACCCACGGCGTCCCGGCGCCCGGCAGGATCTTCTCCGCCTCCTGCTTCATCTCGCCGAGGATGCGGTGGAACTCGGACCAGCCGTAGGCGTACGCCTCGTCCAGGTCGAGGTCCGTGCCGTTGTAGTAGCGCGACCAGCGGGCGTAGCGCTCGCGTCCCACCGTGTCCGGCGCGCCGTCGACGGCCGGTGCGTACACGTCGCGCATCCAGTCCCGCAGCTCCACCACGGCCGCTGTCGCACCCTGGGCCGCCTTGTCCAGCTCGCCGCGCAGCGCCTCGGGGCCGTCGGCGGCGAAGTCCTCGAACCAGCCCCGGCCCCGGCCGGTGTCGGCCCACTCGCCGAGCTGGCCCACGAAGGTGGCCGTCGGGCGGGGAGCCGCGTACAGCTTGCGCTCCAGGCCCAGGGCCAGGGACTCGCGGTATCCGGCGAGCGTCGCGGGCACCGCGCGCAACCGCTCGGCGATCGCCGCCCAGTCCTCCTCGGTGTCGTTCGGCGTCACCGAGAAGACCTCGCGCACCGAGTGCGCCACCGTGCCCAGGTTGCCCACCGCGCGCAGGTGCTCGTCGGCCTCGTGCACGGCGAGTTCGGCGGTCAGCCGCTCGCGCAGCAGCCGTGCGCACCGGCGTTCGATGTCACTGTCCGCACCGGGCTGCCGCTCGGCCTCGTCGAGGCGGGCCAGCGTGGTCCGCAGCAGGTCCGCGACGGCCTCCTGGCCCGCGGGCGACAGGTCGGGCATCCTGCCCGAACTCTCCTTCACGCCTAGGTAGGTGCCGGTGACCGGGTCGAGGGCGATGAGGTCGTCGACGTAACGGTCGGCGACCTCGCGGGGCAGCGGGCTCTTGGTGTCAGACATGTCGCCATCCTGCAACGCAGACCGCCGCACGTCACTCGGATTGAGCCGAGGGCGAAGGAGGCAGCAGCGGCCCGCACTCCCACTGCTGGAAGATCAGCCGCGTCTCCACCCGGGCGACTTCGCGCCGTGAGGTGAACCCGTCGAGAACCAGCCGCTGAAGATCGGCCATGTCCGCGACGGCGACATGGACGAGATAGTCGTCGGGACCGGTCAGGTGGTACACGCTCCGCGACTCCGGCAGCGCCCTGATCCGGTCCACGAACGGGCCCACCAACTCCCGCCGGTGCGGCCTGACCTGCACCAGCAGCAGCGCCTCCAGGCCCCGGCCGAGCTTCGCCGGGTCCAGTCGCAGCCGGTGCCCGAGGATCACTCCGGCCCGCCGCAGCCGCGTCACCCGGTCCAGGCAGGTGGACGGCGCGACCCCGATCCGGGTGGCGAGATCGCGGTAGGTGGTCCGGGCGTCGTTCTGCAGCAGCCGCAGCAGGTGAAGATCGACCGGATCCAGTACGACAGATTCGGACACCGACCGAACGTAACACGGGCTTCGCCCCCGGAACACCGGCCGCCGTTCACTCTGCGGTCATGGACACGCCCACCGCATCGAGAGCACTGGCCACCGAGGCCGTGCACGCCGGCCGCGACGATCTCGCCCGGCAGGGACTGCACGCCCCGCCGATCGACCTGTCCACCACCTACCCCTCGTACGACAGCCGTGGCGAGGCCGCACGCATCGACGCGTTCGCCGAGACCGGCGCGGACCCGGACGGCCCGCCTGTCTACGCCCGGCTCGGCAACCCGACCGTCGCCCGGTTCGAGACCGCCCTCGCCAAGCTGGAGGGCACCGAGGCCGCGGTCGCCTTCGCCAGCGGCATGGCCGCCCTCAGTGCCGTCCTCCTCGCCCGCAACGCGACAGGTCTGCGCCACGTCGTCGCCGTACGGCCGCTCTACGGCTGCAGCGACCATCTGCTGACCGCCGGGCTGCTCGGCTCCGAGGTCACCTGGACCGACCCGGCGGGCATCGCGGACGCGCTGCGCCCGGACACCGGCCTGGTGCTGGTCGAGTCGCCGGCCAACCCGACGCTCGCCGAGGTCGACCTGCGCGCCGTCGCCCACGCCTGCGGCACCGTGCCGCTGCTCGTGGACAACACGTTCGCCACGCCCGTCCTGCAGCGGCCCGCCGAGCAGGGGGCGCGGCTGGTGCTGCACAGTGCCACCAAGTACCTCGGCGGGCACGGCGACGTGATGGCCGGGGTGGTCGCCTGCGACGAGGAGTTCGCCGGGCGGCTGCGGCAGGTGCGGTTCGCGACGGGCGGGGTGCTGCACCCGCTGGCCGGCTATCTGCTTCTGCGTGGCCTGTCCACGCTGCCCGTCCGGGTGCGGGCCGCGTCCGCGAACGCCGCCGAACTCGCCCACCGCCTGGCCGCCGACCCGCGCGTGTCCCGCGTGCATTACCCGTCGATCGGCGGCGCGATGGTCTCCTTCGAGGTGCACGGCGACCCGCACGCCGTCATCGCGGGCGTCCGGCTGATCACCCCGGCGGTCAGCCTCGGCAGCGTCGACACGCTCATCCAGCACCCGGCGTCCATCAGCCACCGCATCGTGGACGCCGACGACCGCCGCGGCGCCGGGGTCGGCGACCGGCTGCTGAGGATGTCGGTGGGCCTGGAGGACGTCGACGACCTGTGGAACGACCTGGACGGGGCGCTCGGGGAGCCCGCGACCGCGACGACGCCGCACGCGGCGCTGGCCAGGGACTGAGCCGGGGGCGGGGCGGGAGCGCTTCCGCGTCCCCGCCCCGGGACGGCGGACGGTCCGGCGGGGTGTTCCGCCGGGCCGCCGGCACAGGAGGTCGTGGTGTGGTGTGCCGCTTCGCGGTACGCGGCCTCTGTTGCCGACGGCCGGGCCGTCACTGGCCGACCAGGCCCGGCTGGAGCACCTTGGTGAACAGCACCGTGCCGTCCCGTTCGCGCAGCCGCACCGTCATCTCCCCGCTGTCGCCGTCGATGTCGACCTCCCCGAAGAACTGGTAGCCGCCCGCGGGCGAGACGTTCGAGGTGGTCGGCGCCTTCAGGAACACGCGCTCCGGCCCGAACGTGCCGTCCAGCGCGGCCGCCGGGAAAGCACCGGCGTTCAGCGGCCCCGACACGAACTCCCAGAACGGCTCGAAGTCGGCGAACGCGGCACGCGACGGCTGGTAGTGCTGCGCCGAGGTGTGGTGGACGTCGGTCGTCAGCCACACCGTGCCGGTGATCCGCCGGTGCTTGACGAACCGCAGCAGCTCGGCGATCTGCAGCTCACGGCCGAGGGGCGCGCCCGGATCGCCCTGCGCGACCGCATCGAAGTTCCGCCT
Organism: Streptomyces sp. NPDC005925; assembly: GCF_040638805.1. Classification (NCBI taxonomy): domain Bacteria; kingdom Bacillati; phylum Actinomycetota; class Actinomycetes; order Kitasatosporales; family Streptomycetaceae; genus Streptomyces; species Streptomyces sp. NPDC005925. The sequence goes on from NZ_JBEXVL010000012.1 coordinate 87,083, forward strand.
GCCCTCCCCGCCGTCCGGCACCACGAGCCCGATCGGCATGTCGGAGGCGATCACCTTCCACACCGCGCGCGACCGCGCCAGTTCCCGCTTCAGCCACTCCAACTGCTCCTGCCCGAGGATGCCCTGCGGGTCCACGGTCTGGTCACCGGCCGAGTTGGCGTTGCGGTACGTCCGCATGTCCAGCACGAACACGTCCAGCAGCGGACCCTGCCGCAGCACCCGGTACATACGGCCCTCGGCGGCGCCCGGCCGCAGCGTGGACACCGGGGTGTACTCGCTGAACGCCCGCAGCGCACGCGCCGCCAGCACGTCGAGGCTGCGCTCGGTGTAGCGGGCGTCGCTCGCGGGGACGCTCTCGCCGGGATACCAGTTGTTGCGCACCTCGTGGTCGTCCCACTGGGCGATCGTCGGGACCCGGGCGTTGAACCGCCGGAGATTGTCGTCCAGCAGGTTGTAGCGGAAGTTGCCGCGGAACTCCGCCAGAGTCTCGGCGACCTTGGACTTCTCCTCCGTGGTGACGTTCCGCCAGACGCCGCCGTCCGGCAGGGCCGCCGTGGCCGAGATGGGGCTGTCGGCGTAGATGGAGTCGCCGCTGTGCAGGAAGAAGTCCGGGTCGAGGCGGGCCATCGCGTCGTAGATGCGGTAGCCCCCGACGTCGGGGTTGATGCCCCAGCCCTGCCCGGCCAGGTCGCCTGACCACAGGAAGCGCACGCCGTCGCGGCGGACGACGGACGTGGTGCGGAACGTGCCGGTGACCGGCTCGCCGCCGCGGCGCGGGTCGTCCGGGTCGGCGAGCAGCACCCGGTAGTGGATCTGCTCGCCGGGCGGCAGCCCCCGCAGCCGGGTCGTGCCCGTGTAGTCGGTGCCGGCGTCCAGCAGCGGACCGTGCCATCTGCGGGGGTTGCGGAACGACTCCGTCGCGGACGTCTCCACGATCATCCGGGCCGGGCGGTCCGAACGCACCCACACGAGACCGGAGTTCGCGGTCACGTCTCCCGCCTGTACGCCCCAGTCGGCCGAGGGGCGGCCGGACCGGGCGAACGCCGGGGCGGCGCGCAGCACGGTGGCCGGCAGGGCGAGGGCCGCCGACGCGGCGAGGGAGCCGCGCAGCACGCTGCGGCGGCCGGGGAGCGGACGGTCTGACATGGCTGCGCCTCCAGGGACGTGATCCGGCCAGTGTGCAGTGCCACACCTACTGGTGCGTCGCAGCGCACACGCAAACCCCAAGTGAACAACCGACCGCACACGGAAGGGAACCGGTACGACCACCTGGAGGGGCCCCACCCTCACGTCCGTGGGGACGAGTGAAGACCAGATGGCCACAGCGTTCGTACGCACGCGTGATCCCGGAAGCCCGGGGACGCCAGGAACGATGCGGGACCTCCAGCGCCCGGACCGAGCCCTACGCACGGCACGGCGCCACGAAGCGGGGCCCCTCCCACGGCACACCGCGTCTGCCCCCCCGCTCCCGGTACCGCCCCCGAGCGTAGGCGGTTTCACCCCCTCGCCCGGCTCTCTCCCGGATCACAGCCTCTTGTCCGTCGAGCCCATCTCGCACGCTTTTCGGCATCGAGCCCCTTTTTGTCTCCGTCTGCCCGTGGCCGATCCACGTCAACCGGGCGGCTACCGCGCCGATCGATGGCCCCAATCAGGGCTCGGTATGCCGGACGGGGACAGGCAGCATCTCCCCTGTCTGCCGTACGGCAGGGCGCTCGCCGATGTGACAAGGAGTAGTCCGTGAAGGGCAGTACGACCACAGCCCCGGAACCAACCCCGGTCCGTCTCTCCCCGCGCCGCGTCCTGCTGGGCTACGGCGCGCTCGTCGGTGTGCCCGTCGCCGTCACCGCGATGGTGCTGGTGTCCGTCGGATACGCCGGGCCCACCGGCCGCGCCTCCACCGCCCCCGAAGGCGTGCCCCTCTACCGGGTGCTGGGCGCCCTCGCCCTGGTCACCGCGTGCGCGGGAGCGGCCGGAGTGCTGGCCCGCCGGATCGGACAGCCCCGGGTGGTGGGGGAGATCGGCGCCGGAGTCCTGCTGGGGCCCTCGGTGTTCGGGGCGCTGGCACCGGACGCCCAGCAGTGGGCACTGCCCACCGAAGTGGTCCCCTTCCTGAACAACTTCGGCCAACTGGGTGTCACCCTCTTCATGTTCACCGTGGGGCTGGAGTTGTCCCTGGCGACACTGCGGAGCAACGGACTGCCCGCGTCGACGCTCATCGGCCACTCCGGCATGGCCCTGCCGTTCCTGGCCGGCGTGCTCATCGCCCTCGTCATGCCCGCCGGCCAGCGACCCGACGGTGTGGCGACGCTGCCCTTCGTGCTGTTCCTCGGGTTGAGCATGAGCATCACGGCCGTGCCCGTCCTGGCCCGCCTGCTGTCCGACGAGCGCATGCTGCACAGCAGGCTCGGCACCCTCGCGATGGCCTCCGCGAGCGTCGCCGACGTGACCGCCTGGTGTCTCCTCGCCCTCGTCCTCGCGCTCGCCTCCGGGGGTTCCCCGGCAACGGCGGCCGTCACGGTCGGCTGGGTCGCGCTGTTCGCCGTCGTGGTGTGGTGGGGCGTACGACCTCTGCTGGCCCGCCTCCTCGCCGGGCAGCGCTCCGACGGGCCCATGGCGGCCGCCCGTACCGCCAGCATCGTCCTCGTCACCGTCCTGCTGTGCGCCCTGGCCACCGACCAGGCCGGGGTGCACGCGCTGTTCGGGGCGGTCGCCGCGGGGCTGGCCATGCCGCGCACCCAGGCCGTACGGGACATCGCCTGGCGGGTGGAAGGGCTCACCAGTTGGCTGCTGCTGCCGTCGTTCTTCATGACCGTGGGCCTCGGCACGCACCTGGGCAGCGTGCACGGCACCAGCGGCTGGCTGCTCTGCCTCGCCGTGCTGGGCGCCGCGGCGCTGAGCAAGTTCGCCGGCACGCTCGTACCCGCGCGTCTCGCGGACCTGTCGTGGCGGGACTCCTCCCGGCTCGGCGCGATGATGAACTGCCGCGGTCTGACCGAGCTGATCATCCTCAACACCGGCCTGTCCGCCGGTCTGCTGTCACCGTCCCTGTTCGCCATGCTGGTGCTGATGGCGCTCGCGACCACCGCCGTGACCGGCCCCCTGCTGCGCCTGCTCAGCCGGGAACGGGACGAGGAACCGGGCTGACGCGCAGGTTGCGACGGCGCACACCGGGCGGACGCGATCCGGGGGGCGCTCCACGGTTACCGTTCGGGGAAGAGCCCGGATCCCGGGCCCCGGAGCGGCCTCGGGCCCCGATCGCCGTACCGGACACGCACGGACCCGCCCCGCCCCGTCCCCGGGCCTCGGTCGGCGCCCCGACCGGCCGGCCGACCGCCTGCGCAGACCGGCCGACCGGCCGGGTGACGGGCGGAATCCGCGCGGCGGGACCCGCGGGCCGGTCAGCGGCTGCCGTCGAGGAGGACGCGCGCGACCAGGGCGGGGTCGTCGTTCATGGGGACGTGACCGCAGCCGGGCAGCCGTACGAGTCGTGCGCGCGGGATCACGTACGTGGCCCGTATGCCCTGCCGGGGCACCAGCAGCCGGTCCCCGCTGCCCCACGCCACGGTGACCGGAACCCCGGGCAGGGGGTCGGTGAACCGCACCTCCCGACCGGCGCGCAGGATCTCGTCGAACCCCTCGGCGCGGGCCAGGGCGAGCGTCTCGGCGACCACCGCCTCGGGCGAACGGCGGCCCGGACGAGCGTAGATGGTGCTCGTCAGCATGGCGCGGCCGACGACCGAGCGCGCCAGCCGTTCGACGGCCGGCCGGGGTATCAGGCGCGCCCCGACCCGCATCCCCTTCAGCACCCCGAAGGCGTAACGCCGCTCCGCCCGGGTCCAGAAACCGGCCGGGGACAGCGCGGTGACGGATCGTACGCGCTGCTCACGGCCGAGTTCCAGGGCCAGCAGGCCGCCCAGCGAGTTGCCCGCCACGTGCGGCCGTCCGATCTCCAGCGTCTCGCAGAGAGCGGCGAGCACGGCGGTCGTCGTCGGCAGGTCGTGCGCCAGGCCGGCCGGGAGCGGCGCGGAGCCCCCGCAGCCCGGAAGGTCCACGGCTATCACGTCCCGCTCGGTCGCGAGCACCGGTATCACCGGGTCCCAGGCCTGCCGGTGGTGGCCTATTCCGTGCAGCAGGAGGAGGGGCTCGCCGGTTCCCACCCGCCGGTAGGCGACGGTCAGGGGCTCCGGGCCACGGGGCGTGGGGATCGTGACGGAGACGGTTGCGGACATGCTGCTCCTCGTCGGCTCGACCGGACGAACGGTGTGGGACAGCCTGTCAGCAACAGTTACCGGCGGGTAGACCCGGGGTGTGCCGGGACGGGTCCGGAGGCCCGTCCCGCGCTGTGATCACCACGGGAGGGAGGATTGGTCTTGACCAAGGGTGAGGGCCGCCTTATGGTCACAGATAAGTGAAACAACCTTTAATAAACAAGGGCGCTGAAACGACGCCGGGACGCGGCGGCGAAACACGGCGACGTGACACGGCGATCGTGGAGGACAGGGTGGGGACCACGCAGCTCGAATCGGTGCCGGAGCCGAAGTACTGGCACCTCAAGACCGTGCTCAGCGACGCGCTGGACTCGGAGTTCACGGTGGGGGAGATCCTGCCCAACGAGCGCGACCTCGCCGCCCGCTTCGGCGTCGCCCGCGCCACACTCCGCCAGGCCTTGGAACAGCTCGAGCTGGAAGGCCGCCTGCAGCGCCGCCGCGGCGTCGGTACGACGGTGGCTCCGCCCCGCGTGGGCGTGTCCGTCGGTGCCGAGCAGGACACCTGGCCCGGCGCCACCGGTGACGCCTGGCAGCCCGTCGACTCCGACCTGGGCGCACCGCCCGTCGCCGTGGCCGCCATCCTGGGCACCGGCCGGGACGAGCCCGTGCACACCGTGCGCCGCTCCCGGACCACGCACGGCCAGCCGGTAGCCGCCGAGCTGCTGTACATCCCGTCGGCGTCTGTGCCCGACCTGACCGCCATAGACGCACCCTGCGGCCCCGCACGCGCGCGTGCCGTCCTGCGGGAGCTGCAGCGGCTGGACCTGGAGCGTCAGGAGAACGCCGTCGAACTCGGCTCGGCCCGCGCGGACGACGCCAGGGAACTCGACCGCCTCCCGGGCGCGCCGGTCCTCGTCGTCACCACGCGCTACTTCACGGCGAGCGGCGTCGCCGCCGTCTCCCTCGCGACGTACCGCGCAGACACCTGCCGCCTCACCTTCGGCGAAACGGGCGGGGTACGGATCCACGAGGACCCGCAACGCCGGGCGTCCTGAACGAAGGGAACGGGTCCGGCACGCGCGCCGCGGGCAACAGCCGTGCGCACCGGGCCCGTTCGTCCGTCCGTGGAAGCGGCATGTCCGTCGACCCGCCGTCCGTCGACCCGCCGGCAGTCGTGCCGCCGGGGCGGCACGGGCGGGCGCGGGCGGCAATCGGTGCGGCGCCGGTCCGCGCATCCGCCCGACGCGGCACCGGCACCGCGGGGCACCTGAGAACACCGGTGCCCCGCTCCTGCCCCGCCGCCCGTCACCGCCCCGTGACGGTCCCCTCCACCGCGAACAACTGCTCCTCCACGTGATCCAGCGCGAGCCGCAACGCCCCCGTGGCCACCGCCGCCTCCCCGAGCAGGGACAACGCCACCTTCGGCGGCCGCAGGCAATAGCGCGCCAACTCCCGCCGCAACGGCTCCAGCACCCCGTCGAGCCCTGCCGCCCACCCACCGACGACGACCAGTTCGGGATCGAGCGCCAGCACCAGCGCCGCGACATGGTGCACGAGCCGCTGCAGGAACCGTTCGACCGCCGCACGGGCCCGCTGGTCACCTTCGCGGGCCTGCCTGAACACCTCGGCGACCGCCTGCTCGTCCAGCGGGTGCAACGGCTCGTCCGTCGTCGACAGCAGTGTCTCCGGCGTCGCCTCCCGCCCCAGCAGGTGCAGCGCGCCGATTTCTCCGGCCGCCCCGCCGTACCCCCGGTGCAGCCGCCCGCCGATCAGTGAACCGGCTCCCGGGCTGAGCCCGGCCAGGACGAACACCACGTCGTCCGACTCGGTGGCCGACCCCTTCCAGTGCTCGGCGACCGCGGCCGCGTTGGCGTCGTTCTCCACCAGCACCGGACACTTGAAGGACCGGCTCAGCCGCTCGCCCAGCCGCAGCCCCGTCCACTCCGGCAGGGCCGTACTGAGACGCACGACGCCGTCCGCCTCCACGATGCCCGGCGTCGCCACCCCCACGGCCCGCAGCGATCCGCGGGCCACCCCGGCCCGGCGCAGCAGTTCGGCGACGGCGCCCCGCAGCCGCTCCATCCGCTCGTCTGCGGAGTCGGTTTCGCCGACGGGTTTGGCCTGGGAGCCGATGACCCGCCCGTCGAGGTCGGACAGGAGCACGGCGACCCGGCGGGCGCCGATCTCGAGGCCCAGCAGATGCCCGGCCTCGGCCCGGAACCGGAACCGCCGCGCCGGCCGACCCTGCTTGCGCGCGGCACCTTCCTCGGCCGCCTTCTCCACGACGAGCCCGGCCTCGATCAGCCCTTCGACAACGTCCTCGACGGTCGGCCGGGACAGGCCCGTCACCCGGGTGATCTCGGTCAGCGTCGCGCAGTCCGTGGCACGCAGCGCGTGCAGCACCACCGCGTTGTTGATCCTCCGCAACAGCGAGGGATCCCCGCCGGTCAGCCGTCCCACCGTCCGTCCTCCCAGCTCGTGCGCGTGTTGGCCGGATCGTACTCGGCACCGGGCACCCCGGCGACCGAGGGAACACCGGGGCCCGCCCGGACCCACTACGGGCCGCCGTTTCGCCGCGCTGCCCCGAACCCGGCTCGTAGGCCGTGATCACGGCCCGGGTGCGGACCGCGCCCCGGTTTCGCCGGCACCGCGCCCGCGCGCGACGCCACCGTCCGCGCCGTGCACGGCCGGGTGCGGAGCGCGCTCCGCCGGGACACCCGACAGTGCGGCGGGGACGTCTGCCCGGGGGGCCGCCCCCGCGGGACGGTGCCTGATGGAGCGCCAATTGTCAGTGGTGACGGGTTTACTGGCTCCCATGGACATCGCGCGGGCTCTCGCAATAATCGAGCGGCTGTGCTCCCAGGACCTGACCGCGGAGTACGGCAGACCGCGTGTCGCGTCCGGCCGGCTCGGCCCTGCCACGGCCGCGCTGGCGACGAGCGGGGAGTTCTGGGCGGGGGACCCGGCCGAGTGGGAGCGGGCCGAGGAGCAGTTCGAGGCGTACCGGGACGGCCTGAGCGAGCGGCTGGCCGCGCGCTGGGGACCGCCGTACCTCATCGGCCTGGCCGGGGTGTTCGAGCGGGCGCAGAGCGCGGAGGACATACCCGAGCCGTGGGACACGCTGAGCTCCCACGTGCCGGACCTGCACCTGTGGCGCATACCGGGCCGGGACCGCTGGCTGGCCCTCGGCGTCTCCCAGTGGGACAGGGAACTGCCGTTCCAGCTCCTCGCGGTCGTCACGGACGTCGACCCGCCGTAACGTGACGCGCTACCCCTCGGAGGCGGCCCTGAGCCTCGCGAACTCCTCGGCCATCGTCGCGGCCGTCCAATGTGCGTTCAGCCCGCTGGGGTTGGGCAGCACCCACACGCGCGTCTCCCCGATGGTCCGCTCCTGCGGACCGACCTGCGCCTTCCGGTCGTCGAACGCCGCCCGGTAGGCCGTCACCCCGACCACGGCCAGCCACCTCGGCCGCAGCCGCGCCACCTTCAGGGCCAGCAGCCGCCCGCCCTCGCGGTACTCCTGGGCGGTCAGTTCGTCCGCCCGCGCAGTGGGCCGCGCGGCGACGTTCGTGATCCCGAGCCCGTACGACAACAACTCGTCCTGCTCTGACGGCTTCAGCAGCCGCGGAGTGAAGCCGGACAGATGCAGCACCGGCCAGAACCGGTTGCCGGGTCGGGCGAAGTGGTGGCCGGTCGCGGCCGTCATCAGGCCCGGGTTGATGCCGCAGAACAGCACCCGCAGGCCGTCCGCGACGACGTCCGGTACGAGACGGTCGCGGGCGGCCTCCAGTTCGGCGGCGGTGAAGCGCGGCACAACGGGCGGTCGGCGCCCCGTCAGAGGATCGCGCCGGGTGTGTAGCCCGCGGCCCCGGGGTGCTGCTTCACGATCTCCTCGATACGGCCGACGACGACGGCGACCTGATCGCCCGCCGCGCCCGTGAAGGACAGCTTGTCCGCCATCAGCGCCTCGAGCCCGGCGCGGTCCAGCGGGATGCGCCCGTCGTCGGCGAGCTTGTCGAGCAGGTCGTTGCGCTCGGCGCCCCGCTCGCGCATCGCGAGGGCCGTCGCGACCGCGTTCTCCTTGATCGCCTCGTGCGCGACCTCCCGGCCGACGCCCGCGCGCACCGCGCCCATCAGCACCTTGGTGGTGGCGAGGAACGGCAGGTAGCGGTCCAGCTCCCGGGCCACGACCGCCGGGAACGCGCCGAACTCGTCCAGCACCGTCAGGAACGTCTCCAGCAGACCGTCCAGCGCGAAGAAGGCGTCCGGCAGCGCGACCCGGCGCACCACCGAGCAGGACACGTCGCCCTCGTTCCACTGGTCGCCCGCCAGCTCGCCGGTCATCGACGCGTAGCCGCGCAGGATCACCATCAGGCCGTTGACGCGCTCGCAGGAGCGGGTGTTCATCTTGTGCGGCATCGCCGACGAGCCGACCTGGCCGGGCTTGAAGCCCTCGGTGACCAGCTCGTGCCCGGCCATCAGCCGGACCGTCTTCGCCAGCGAGGACGGCGCGGCGGCCAGCTGCACCAGCGCGGTGACGACCTCGTAGTCCAGCGAGCGCGGGTAGACCTGGCCGACCGACGTGAACGCCTGCGAGAAGCCGAGGTGTCCGGCGATCCGCTGCTCCAGTTCGGCGAGCTTGCCCGCGTCGCCGCCGAGCAGGTCGAGCATGTCCTGGGCGGTGCCGACCGGGCCCTTGATGCCGCGCAGCGGGTACCGGCCGAGCAGTTCCTCCACGCGGCCGTACGCCACGAGCAGCTCGTCGGCGGCGGTCGCGAAACGCTTGCCGAGGGTGGTGGTCTGCGCGGCGACGTTGTGGGACCGGCCGGCCATGACCAGCTCGCCGTACTCCCCGGCCAGCTTGCCCAGGCGGGCCAGCACGGCCACGGTCCGGTCGCGCATCAGCTCCAGCGACAGCCGGACCTGGAGCTGTTCGACGTTCTCCGTGAGGTCCCGGGACGTCATGCCCTTGTGCACGTGCTCGTGTCCGGCGAGGGCGTTGAACTCCTCGATCCGCGCCTTCACGTCGTGCCGCGTGACCTTCTCGCGCTCGTCGATCGAGGCCAAATCGACCTGGTCGAGGACCCGCTCGTACGCGGTGAGCGCCTCGCCCGGGACGTCGATGCCGAGGTCCTTCTGGGCGCGCAGCACGGCGAGCCAGAGCCGGCGTTCCAGCTTCACCTTCTGCTCGGGAGACCAGAGCACGGCCAGCTCGGCGGAGGCGTAGCGTCCGGCGAGGACGTTGGGAATGTGGGGCGTGGGCGCGGGAGCAGAAGTCACGTGGATTGAGTCTACTGGCGATTCGTGCAGGTCCGTGCAACGGGTCGGTTCGTGGGAACCTACGAGAACCGGTCGGCCGTCCGGCTCCGGCGCCCGGCGGGCCGGTGCCCGCCGCGCCCGACAGGCCGTCGGACACCTCCGTGCGGCGCCCCACGGTCCCGCCGCGATCTCGCCCCTACGCGGACGGCCCCTCGTACGGCAGCAGTTCCGCCCCTTCCAGCGGCAGCAGTTCCGGCCTCTTGGGAGCGCGGCCGTCGCCGGAGGAGCGGCCTGTCAGGCGGCGGCCGATCCACGGCAGCAGGTGCCGGCGGGCGAACCGGACGTCCGCGACGCGCCGCGCGGCCCAGCCGGGCGGTGGCGTCAGCGCCATCGGCACGTGCCACTCGGCGTCCTCCGGCTCGTGGCCGAGGCTCTGCCACACGGCTTCCGCGACCCGGCGGTGGCCCTCCGCCGTCAGGTGCAGCCGGTCCACGTCCCACAGCCGCGGGTCGCCCAGCGAGGGCGCTCCGTACAGGTCGACGACCAGCGCGCCGTGCCGGGCGGCGAGGTCGTCGACGCAGGTGAACAGCGCCTCCATGCGGGGCCGGAACCGTTCCAGGACCGGGCCCCGCCGGCCGGGGCTGCGCATCAGCACCAGCTGCTTGCAGCTCGGTGCCAGCCGCTCCACGGCCTCGGTCAGCAGGTCACGGACGCGCACCATGTCGCACGCGGGCCGCAGCGTGTCGTTCAGGCCGCCGACCAGCGTGATGACGTCGGGCTGCATGGCGACCGCCGTGCCGACCTGTTCGTCGACTATCTGCTGGATGAGCTTTCCGCGTACGGCGAGGTTGGCGTACCGGAAGCCGGGTGTGCGGGCGGCCATCCGGGCGGCGAGGAGATCGGCCCAGCCCCGGTAGGAGCCGTCGGGCAGGAGGTCCGACATGCCCTCGGTGAAGGAGTCGCCGAGGGCGACCAGGCTGGTGTGGGAGGGGTTCGTCTGCATGGCGACAGAAAGGGTAGCGCGTGCACATACCCGACAGTCGGTCGCCCTGACGGCCACGGCCCCGACGGCGCGGGCTGTGACAGCGGGGGCCCGATGGCCAGGGCCTGTCGGCCAGGACGTGTCGGCCCTGGCCCGACGGCACAGGGGTCTGACACGGGGTCTGACGGCCAGGGCCCGGCGCGAGGCCCCGGCCGCCCGGCGGAGACCGCCCGCTCAGGTCCGCCGGCCGAACAGCTCCTGCAGCACGTCCTCCATGGTGACCAGCCCGGCCAGCTTCCGGTCGGTGCCCAGCACCGCCGCCAGATGCGTACGGCTGCGGCGCATCGCGGTCAGGACGTCGTCCAGCGGCGTGCTCTCCCGTACGCGCGCGATGGGCCGCATGTCCCGCGCCAGGAACGGCACGTCGCCCGACGAGGCGTCCAGGGCGTCCTTCACGTGCAGATAGCCCACGATCCGGCGTCCCTCGTCCACCACCGGGAAGCGGGAGAACCCGGACTCGCCGGCCAGCGCCTCCAACTGCCCGGGCGTGACGCCCTCACGCGCGTAGACGACGCGTTCCAGCGGCAGCACCACGTCCCGCACGGGGCGGCGGCCCAGCTCAAGGGCGTCGTGCAGCCGCTCCTGGGCGCGGTCGTCGATGAGACCCGCCTCGCCGGAGTCCCTCACGATCCGGGCCAGCTCGGCGTCCGAGAACGTCGCCGTGACCTCCTCCTTGATGTCCACCCGCAGCAGCGTCAGCAAGGCGTTGGCGCACGCGTTGATCGTGAAGATCACCGGCCGCAGCGCCCGGGCCAGCGCCACCAGCGGGGGCCCGAGCAGCAGCGCGCTGTGCACCGGTTCCGCGAGCGCGATGTTCTTCGGCACCATCTCGCCCAGCAGCATGTGCAGATACGTCGCCACCACCAGCGCGATCACGAACGACGCCACGTGCCCCGCCCCGGACGGCACCCCCAGCGCGTGGAACACCGGCTCCAGCAAGTGCTCGATCGCCGGCTCGGCCACGACACCGAGGACCAGGGTGCACAGCGTGATGCCGAGCTGGGCGGCGGCCAGCAGCGCGGACACGTGCTCCAGCCCCCACAGCACGCTCTTCGCGCGCCGCTCGCCCTCCTCGGCGTACGGCTCGATCTGGCTGCGGCGCACGGAGATCAGCGCGAACTCGGCGCCGACGAAGAACGCGTTCAGGACCAGGGTGGCCAGGCCGATCAGCAGTTGTACGACGGTCATCGTCCGTCCGCCCCCTTCTCGTGCTTGTCGCGCTTCTCGCGCGGCGCGCGTGTCCCGCCGACCGGCTGCGCCGCGTCCGGCTCGTCGGCCAGCGGCGCGCGCATGAGGACCCGGGCCGCGCGGTGGCCCGTGGCGTCCACCACCCTCAGCCGCCAGCGGGCGATCTCCAGGGTGTCGCCCACGGCGGGGATACGGCCGAGCTCGGTCGCGATCAGCCCGGCGAGCGTCTCGTACGGCCCCTCCGGCGGGCGCATGCCCACCCGGACGAGGTGGTCGACGCGGGCCGCGCCGTCCGCCGAGTACAGGGCGTGCCCCCCGTCGTCGGTGCCGGCCGCGGCGATGTCGGGCGTCTCGTGCGGGTCGTGCTCGTCCCGGACCTCGCCGACGACCTCCTCGACGATGTCCTCCAGCGTGGCCACGCCGGCCGTACCGCCGTACTCGTCGATCACGACCGCCATGGTGCGCCGGCCCGACAGCCGGTCCAGCAGCCGGTCGACGGTCAGCGACTCGGGCACCAGCAGCGGCTCGCGCATCAGGTCGGAGACCGGCACGCGCGTGCGGCGCTCCGCCGGCACCGTCAGGACGTCCTTGATGTGGGCGGTCCCGACGACCGCGTCGAGGCTGCCGCGGTAGACCGGGAACCGCGAAAGGCCGGTGGCGCGCGTCGCGTTCGCCACGTCCTCGCAGGTGGCCTGCGCCTCCAGGGCGACGACCTGCACGCGCGGCGTCATGACGTTCTCCGCGGTCAGGTCGGCGAGGTTCAGGGTCCGGACGAACAGTTCGGCCGTGTCGGCCTCCAGGGCGCCCTTGCGCGCGGAGTGCCGGGCGAGGGCCGCGAGTTCCTGCGGCGAGCGCGCGGACGCCAGTTCCTCGGCGGGTTCCACGCCCAGGCGGCGCACCACGCGGTTCGCGGTGTTGTTGAGGTGCGTGATGAAGGGCCGGAAGACGGCGCTGAACCAGCGCTGCGCGTTGCCCACCCGTTTCGCCACGGCCAGCGGCGAGGAGATCGCCCAGTTCTTCGGCACGAGCTCGCCCACGACCATCAGGATGACCGTCGACAGGGCCGTACCGATGACCAGCGCCAGCGAGGACGCCGTGGACCGCGGAATCCCCAGGTCCTCCAGCGGCCCGGCGATGAGCGCCGCGATGGAGGGCTCGGAGAGCATGCCGACGACCAGATTGGTGACGGTGATGCCGAGCTGTGCTCCGGAGAGCTGGAAGGTCAGGGCCCGTACGGCCTTCAGGGCGCCGGCGGCGCCGCGCTCACCGCGCTCGGCCGCCGTTTCCAGCTCGCCGCGCTCGACGGTGGTGAGCGAGAACTCGGCCGCGACGAACGCGCCGCACGCCAGCGACAACAGGATCGCCACCAGGAGCAGGAGCACTTCGGTCATCGGGTCACCTCCGTCCCATGATCGGGCAGGAGGGAGTGGTTCGCGCGATGTCGCGGACAGGGAGGCTCGCCCATGGGCGGACGCTCACACCTTTCATGGAGACCGAGTAATCCCCCAAGAGTAAAGGACAGGCAAAGCGCGTTGGCCGCGGGGGCGTCCGCCCCTGCCCGGGGAGGGGCTTCACCCGACGCCGCCACCGTTCCTCGGGCGTGTACCCGGTGACCCGCCAGGCATGGCGCGCGGGCCCGGAACGCGGTGCGGTGTCCGGATCTGGACGAGCAGGTTGAGCTCCGCCGGTTCCGTACGGTCCCGGGCCGGTTCCCGGTAGCGGGCCACCCGGCCGTCGAGGTCCTCGGCCGAGAGCGGTTCCCGCTGTCCTGTCGTGCTGCCGGGCACCGTCCGCGCGCCGGTGAACGCGGCGATGTCCGCGTGCTGGGCGGTCAGCCGCAGCATCCGGTCACCGTTCGCGCCGATCAGCAGCGGTGCGCGCGATTTCCGCACGGGCCCGGGCCCATCACTCGTGTGCGATGGCCGCCAGCACGTTCATGCGGGAGGCCCGCAGCGCCGGCAGCAGCGCCGCCACGACGCCCACCACCGCCGAGCCGATCACGACGGCCACGATCGTGCCCCAGGGAATCGCCAGCGCCGGCATGCTCTCCAGCGCCAGCACCTGCTGCGTACACACGCCCCACACCAGCCCCAGGGCAAGGCCCAGCACCGCGCCGAACACCGCGATCACGACGGACTCCAGCCGGATCATGCGGCGCAGCTGACGCCGGGCCAGCCCGATGGCCCGCAGCAGCCCGATCTCGCGGGTGCGCTCCACGACCGACAGCGCGAGGGTGTTCACCACGCCCAGCACGGCGATGACGATGGCCAGCGCGAGCAGCGCGTACACGAGGTACAGCAGGACGGCGATCTGGTCGTGCACCAGCTTCTTGTAGTCGCCCTGGTCACGGACCTGGACCTGCGGATACGGGTCGAGGGCGCGCTCCAGCCGGGCCCGCAGCGCGTCCGCGCCGGTGCCGGGTGCCGTGTTGACGTACAGCGCCGCCTCCTGCCCGCCCGGTACGTACTTCTCGGCGGTCGCGATGCCGAAGAACAGCCCGCCCCGCGTGCCGAATCCCTCGCCGGTGCCCTGTTCGGTGAGGGCGCGTACGGTCAACCCGGTGTGCCGCCCCGCCGGGAACTCGACCGGCAGCACGCTGCCCACGCGCACGCGGTGGTCGCGCGCGAAGTCGACGTCCATGGCGAGTGCCCCGTCCGCCAGCGCGGCCTTCGTGCCACCGCTCGCGTACGTCACGTGGGCGACGTCGTCGAAGTCGTCGTCGTAGCCCGAGGCGGTCGTCTCGGCCCGCTTGCCGTCCGGCAGTCGTACCGCCAGCGGCACGAAGCGCTGTCTGACGACCGTGCCGACGCCCTCCGTGCCACGGACCGTGGCGGCGATTTCCGGCGAGAACGGCCTGAAGTTGCTGTTCTGGACGACGAAGTCGGCGCCCAGGGTCTGGTCGATCTGCTGGTCGAACGACTTCGACATCGAGGCGCTCGCCACCGACATCCCGCCGACCAGCGCCAGCCCCACCATCAAGGCTGCGGCCGTGGCGCCCGTGCGGCGCGGGTTGCGCAGGGCGTTGCGCTGGCTCATCCGGCCGACCGGCCCGAACAGGGCCGGGAAGGCGCCGCCCAGCACCCGGATCACGGGCCGTACCAGCAGCGGGCCCGCGATCACCGTCGCGAGCAGCGTGAGGACGACACCGAGCCCCAGCAGCGAAGCCGCCGACGCCGTCGTCGTCGCGGCCACGCAGCCCACCAGCGCCGCCGCGCCGAGCACCCCGACGACGCCGCCCACCACCGCGCGCGCCCTCAGCGGTTTGCCCACGCCGGCGATCTCGGCGTCCGCCAGCGCCGCCATCGGCGACACCCCGGCGGCCCGCCGCGCCGGGAGATACGCGGCCACGAACGTCACCCCGACCCCGACGACGTACGCCGTCACCGGGGTGATCCAGCCGACCACCATCTCCGTCGTCTTCAGGTTCATGCCGAAGGCGCCCATCAGCCGGATCAGCCCGGCCGCGAGCCCGGCACCCGCGGCCAGGCCCAGCGTCGAACCGGCCAGGCCGAGCAGCACCGCCTCGGTGAGCACCGACCGCCGCACCTGCCGCCGGTCGGCGCCCAGCGCCCTGAGCAGGCCCAGCTCACGGGTCCGCTGGGCGATCAGCATCGAGAACGTGTTGACGATGAGGAAGACCCCGACCAGCACGGCGATCCCCGCGAAGCCCACCATCACGTACTTGACCACGTCGAGGAACGTGCCGAGCTCGTCCGTGGCCGACTTCGCCTGCTGGGCCGCGGTGCGCACCTCGTAGCGGCCCGGGCCGAGCTCCGCCGTGATCCGGCGGGCGAGTCGGGCGTCGCTCACACCGGGAGCCGCGTCCACCGTGACCCCTGTGGCCCGATGCGCGGACCCGAGCAGCCGGGTCTGCGCGGTCCGCCCGTCGAGGAAGACGAGGGTCGTGCCCGGGTTCGTGGTGGTGAAGGAGGCGATGCCGACGATCCTGGTCCTGAACGATCCGGGCGTGGCCAGCACGGTCAGCGTGTCGCCGATCTCCAGGTGCTTCCTCTCGGCGGTGTCGGCGTCGATCAGCGCCTCGCCGTCGCCGCGCGGAGCACGGCCCGAGGCCAGCGTGAGGGGGCTGTGGTCGGTGACGTACCAGTTCGTGACGACGGTGGGGGCGCCCGCGGTCGCCCCCACCGGATCGTTGTGCTCGTCGACGACCGTGACGTACCCGACCTCCACGTCCAGATGCGCCGCCCCCGCCCCGTCGACCCGGGCGATCCGCTCGACGAGCGAGGCGGGAAGCGTCTGCACGGCACCGGCCGTCCGGGAGGAGTCCAGGCCCTTCTTCGGCTCCACGGTCACGTCGGCGGACGTGGAGGCGAACAGCCGGTCGAAGGCACGCGTGACCGTGTCGGAGAAGATCAGGCTGCCCGCGACGAACGCCACGGACAGCACCACGGCCAGCGCGGACAGCAGCAGCCGCCCCTTGTGCGCGATCAGACTCCGGAGGGTCGCCTTCAGCACGGCGTCAGTCTCTCCCGACGGGGGCGACGCCGTCCGCACCGGTGCTGTCCGGGCCGCCGTCCGCACCGGGCTCGGCCGGACCGCCGCCTTCGCCGCGGCCGCGGTGCGCGTCGAACTGCTTCAACCTCTCCAGCACCGTCTCCGCCGTCGGCCGGCCCATCTCGTCCACGATCCGGCCGTCCCCCAGGAAGAGCACCAGGTCGGCGTGGGCGGCGGCCCGGGGGTCGTGGGTCACCATCACGACCGTCTGACCGAGCTCGTCCACGGCGTTCCGCAGGAAATCGAGCACTTCGAGGCCGGACCGCGAGTCGAGATTGCCGGTCGGCTCGTCCGCGAAGATCAGCTCGGGTCGGGAGGCCAGCGCCCGTGCGCACGCCACGCGCTGCTGCTGACCGCCGGACAGCTGAGCGGGCCGGTGCCGCAGCCGGCCGCGCAGCCCCAGCGTGTCGATGACCTGGTCGAGCCACGCCTGATCGGGTTTGCGGCCCGCGATGTCCATGGGCAGGGTGATGTTCTCCAGCGCGTTCAGCGTCGGGATGAGGTTGAACGACTGGAACATGAAGCCGATCCGGTCCCGGCGCAGCCGTGTCAGCTCGCGCTCCTTCAGCCGGGTGATCTCGGTGTCGCCGATCCACACCTCTCCGCCCGACACCGTGTCGAGCCCTGCCAGGCAGTGCATCAGCGTGGACTTCCCGGAACCCGACGGGCCCATCACGGCGGTGAACCGGCCGCGCGCGATGTCCACGTCGACCGAGTCCAGGGCGAGCACGGTCGTCTCGCCCGAGCCGTATGCCTTGGTCAGGGCGCGGGCGTGGGCCGCGGTCCCGTTCTCGGACGACGCGAGGCCGGGCGCGTGCTGTGCGGCGGGTGTGGACAAGGCTGCCTCCGTGGTGACTCCCCGTGGTGGCTCCCGTGCTGGTTTCGCGTGCACGGGCGGGCGCCCGGCGCTCGGCGCCCGAACCCAGTGTGACCCGCCGCGCAACGTGTATGCCTCAGAAGAGCGGATGCGCGCCAGGTCGCGGACACGGACGGCGGACACGGGCAGCCGACCCGGGACGCGGCCACGGGCAGCCGACCCGGGCGGCGGCCACGGACGCAGCCGTGGACAGGCGCGGGTGACACGATGGCCGGGACCCGGGCACACGCCGGGGCCCAACCCTTGCCTCCGCTAGCGATTCGGCGCTAGCTTCGAGGTATGGCGAAGACCCAGCTGAATGTGCGAGTGGACGAGGGCACGGCCCGCGCCGCCCGCGAACGCGCCCTGGCCCGCGGGATGAGCGTCAACCGCTACATCGAGGAACTGGTCAGACAGGACACCGGCGAGGTCGGCCACACCTTCGTGGAGTCCGCCGCCGACTTCATGAAGCAGTACGAGTCCGTGTTCGCCGAGGAGTTCGGTACGGACCGTGAGGGCACGCGCGAAGGTCGCCGCTGATCCGTTGAGCAACCTGAGAATCGACCTCGCCTGGCTGCTGATGCTCGCCGAGCAGAAGACCCCCGGGGACCCGCAGATCACCGACTGGGGAGCCCTCGTCGCCGCCGTAGCACGCCACGAGGCCGAGATATTCGACGTCCCCGTCTACGACACCCCGTACGCGCGTGCCGCCGCGCTGCTGCAACTCCTGATGCACGTCCCCGCGCTGGAGCGTTCCAACGCGCTGTTCGCCTCCGCCGTGGCCTACGCCTACCTCGTCGCGAGCGGCGCGAAGGTCGTCATCTCGCCCGTGCAGGTGCGGGAGCTGGCCCGGCTGGTCAAGAGCGGAGAGGCGTCCGTGCAGGACATCGCCGAGGAACTGCGGCAGTGGAGCCTGTGACCGGAACCGCCCGCTGTCCGTGCCGTCGGCCCGCTGCGAGGCCCGGAGGCCCGGAGGCCCGGAGGTCCTGACACCTGTGGCCCTGAGGTCCCGGGGTCTTGTCGCCTTCAGGCTTGGTGGCCCTGTGTCCCTACCGCTCGGCGGCCGGGCGCCGCGCCGTGCCCAGCACGCAGTAGGACGTCGGCAGCGTCGGGCCCTTCTCCGGCATTCTCATCCGCCGGTGGGTGCCCAGCTCGAACCCGGCCGCCCGCAGCGCGCCCACCGGGTCACGGGACAGATGGCAGCCGCCGTTCAGCAGGGGCCACAGGGTCCGGTCCAGCGCGCGCTGCGTGAACGTCATCGCCCGGCCGCCGCCCGCCCCGTGCTCGAAGAACCGCACGGCACCGCCCGGGCGCAGCACCCGCCGCACCTCCGCGAGGGCACGTGGCACGTCGCGCACGCTGCACAGCACCAGAGAGAGGACCGCCGCGTCGAAGGCCTCACTCTTGACGGGCAGCGCCTCGGCCGCGCCCGGCACGACATCGACGGGCAGCTCGGCGCGCAGAGCCGCCTCGACCGCCAGCTGCCGCAGCACCCGTTCCGGTTCGATCGCGACGATCTCGGAGACCGTGCCCGGATAGTGCGCGAAGTTCAGGCCGTTGCCCGCGCCGATCTCGATCACCCGCCCGGACAGCCCGGCCAGCAGCTCGCGCCGCACGTCGGCCATCCCCATCCGGGACTCGGCGGCGACGCTGATCCGCGCGTAGTACCGGGCGAACAGGGGATGGTGAACCGCGTCGCCCGCCATCCGGCCATCGCCACCGGAACCGTTGGACCGCAACACCATGAGGACCTCCCCAGCAGAACCGGACCAGGTCGATTCTCCCCCGGATCGTCCTCCGGCGTCGCCAGGACACCGCCGGTGCGTCCGCCGGCGTTGCACGTCCCGCCCGGCTGAGCGGGGCCCGGCCTCACACCCTCCCGGGCGGCGCCTCCCGCACCCGGAACGCCTCCGCGTCCCACGTCCCGTGCAGCCGGGGCGCCAGCCAGTCCGGGGCCGCGGCCCGGAACGTCGCCGGGCCGAGCGCCGCCGCGCGCTCCGGCAGGGCGCCGAGCAGGGGCGTACCGGAGCACTCCGGGAGGTCCGCGAGGTTGCAGCGGGAGGCGAGGTCCGGGTCGGCCGGCCAGCTGCCGATCACCACTCCCAGCGGCTCCAGCCGCCGTGTCCGCAGCTCACGTGCCGTCAGCTCGGTCGCGTTCAGTGTGCCGAGCCCGGCGGTGGCCACGATCAGGACCGGCGCCGACAGCAGCCGCGCCGCGTCCGCCAGCGTTCCGCCGGCCGCGTCGAACCGTACGAGCAGGCCGCCCGCGCCCTCCACCAGCACCAGATCGTGCTCGGTGGCCAGCTTGGCCGCGGCATCGGCGACGTCCTGCGGATGCACGGGTGCCCGCCCGGCCCGCCGCGCCGCCGTGGCCGGCGCCAACGGCTCCGGATAGCGGGCGACCTCGGCCGCCGTGACGTCGCCCGCGAGCCGCGCGACCTCCGCGGCGTCCCCGCGCTCGTCCTCCCGTACGCCCGTCTGCGCGGCCTTGAGCACGGCCACCGACAGGCCCGCCGCCAGCGCGGATGCCGCCACGGCGGCCGTCGCGACCGTCTTGCCGACCTCCGTGCCCGTGCCCGTGATCACCAGTACCGGCATGTCATCCCTCCCGTGCCGCCGCGCACACCGCGCGGGCGATCCGTGCCACGTCGGCGTCGTCCGTGACGTACGGCGGCATCGTGTACACCAGGTCGCGGAACGGCCGCAGCCACACGCCCTCGCGCACCGCCGCCTCCGTGGCCGCCCGCATGTCGACGGTGTGGTCCAGCTGGACCACACCGATCGCGCCGAGGACCCGCACCTCGCGCACGCCCGGTAGGTCCGCCGCCGGTGCCAGCCCGTCCCGCAGGCCCGTCTCGAGCCGTTTCACCTCGGCCTGCCAGTCCTGCCCGAGCAGCAGCTCGACCGAGGCGCACGCCACGGCGGCGGCGAGTGGATTGCCCATGAAGGTCGGGCCGTGGGCGAGTACCGGGACCTCGCCGCGGGAGATCCCGTCGGCCACCTCGGGCGTGCACAGCGTGGCCGCCATGGTCAGATAACCGCCGGTCAGCGCCTTGCCCACGCACATCACGTCGGGCGTCACCGCCGCGTGTTCCGCCGCGAACAGCGCGCCGGTACGCCCGAAGCCGGTCGCGATCTCGTCGAGGACCAGCAGCACGCCGTGCGCGTCGCACGCCTCGCGCAGCACCCGCAGGTAGGCGGGGGAGTGGAACCGCATCCCGCCCGCGCCCTGCACCACCGGCTCCACGATCACCGCGGCCAGTTCGTCGGCGTGCCGCTCGACGAGCGACCGCAGCTCGTCCGCGTACGACTCCTCGTACGCGGCGGGCGGCGGGCCGGCGAACACCTGGCGTGGCAGGACCCCGGCCCACAGGTCGTGCATCCCGCCCTCGGGGTCGCACACCGACATGGGCTGCCAGGTGTCCCCGTGGTAGCCGCCGCGCCAGGTCAGCAGCCGCCGTTTGCCGGGGCGGCCCAGCGAACGCCAGTACTGCAGGCACATCTTGACGGCGACCTCGACCGACACCGACCCGGAATCGGCGAGGAACACATGCTCCAGACCGTCCGGTGACATGTCGACAAGGAGCTTCGCGAGGCGTACGGCGGGCTCGTGGGTGAGCCCGCCGAACATCACGTGACTCATCCGCCCCATCTGCTCGCGCGCGGCCTCGTTCAGCACCGGGTGGTTGTAGCCGTGAATGGCCGACCACCACGACGACATGCCGTCGACCAGTTCCCCGGAGCCGTCGGCGAGGCGCAGCCGCACCCCGCTCGCCGACTCCACCACGAGCGGCTCCTGCCGCCCGGGCATCGGGCCGTACGGATGCCACACGTGCCGCCGGTCGAGGTCGAGCAGCTCGGGTACGCCCAGGTCAGGCATTGGGCGCGAGGTCGGTCCCGGCACCCCGGCGGCGCACGGCGACGAGATCGGTACGAGGCGCGTCGGCCGTGACGGGAGCGGCGCCGGGCACGGAAGCGGACGACGACGCGGGCGCGGAGCCGCAGACCCCGCCGCCCTCGTGGCACCCGCCCGCAGCACCCTCGTGGCACCCGCCCGCGTCGTCCCCGTGACAGCCGCCCCCCGCGCGGTGCCGAGGCAGCGTCACGTCGCCGGCGCCCTCCACCTCGAACCCGGCGTCCGCGATCATGTCGAGGTCGGCCCTGCCGGCCTGGCCCTCGCTGGTGAGGTAGTCGCCGAGGAAGACCGAGTTGGCCAGGTGCAGCGCGAGCGGCTGCATCGACCGCAGATGGACCTCGCGGCCCCCCGCGATGCGCACCTCGACGTCCGGGCACACGAACCGCACCATCGCGAGGATCCGCAGGCAGCGCTGCGGGGTGAGGTGCCACTCCGTGGCGAGCGGTGTGCCCTCCATCGGGATCAGGAAGTTCACCGGCACCGAGTCCGGGTCCAGCTCGCGCAGCGAGAACACCACGTCCACGAGGTCCGCGTCGCTCTCGCCCATGCCCGCGATCAGGCCGGAGCAGGCGGACAGCCCGGCCGCGTGCGCCTTTCGCACGGTGTCGACCCGGTCGGCGTAGGTGTGCGTGCTGGTGATGTCGCCGTACGTGGACTCGGAGGTGTTGAGGTTGTGGTTGTAGGCGTCGGCGCCCGCGTCGCGCAGCCGGTCGGCCTGCCCGTCGGAGAGCAGGCCGAGGCAGGCGCACACCTCGACGCCCTCGTTCTGCTCCTTGATCGTCTTGATGGTCTCGGAGACGCGGTCCACGTCACGGTCGGTCGGGCCCCGTCCGCTGGCCACCAGGCACACCCGCTTGGCGCCGCCGGCCACCCCGGCCGCGGCGGCCTCGGAGGCCTGGTCGGGCTTGAGCCAGGTGTACTTGAGGATGTCGGCCTTGGAGCCGAGGCGCTGCGAACAGTAGGAGCAGTCCTCGGGGCACAGGCCGGACTTGAGGTTGACGAGATAGTTGAGTTTCACCCGTCGGCCGAACCAGTGCCGGCGTACCTTTCCGGCCGCGGCCACCACATCCAGCAGGTCGTCGTCGGTCGTGGCGAGAACGGCCAGGGCCTCCTCGCGGGTCGGCAGCTCGCGCCGAAGCCCCTTGTCCACCAGCGTGTTCAGCAGATCCATGAGAGCCGATCCTTACGTACGGAGGCGTGCCGGGCCAAGGATGGTTCGCACAACCCTCCCCGTTCGGCGTGTGTGGATTGCCACACCATGGGCGGCCGACCGTCCGGCTAATGTCTGTGCACTGCCTACAAAGGCCGGTGCCGCGCGGAGAGGATCGCGAAGGCACTGTCCACCACAGCACCGGAGGGGCCATGGGGTTCGGCTGGATCGACGAGCGGGCGGAGCAGCGCCGGCGCGCCGGACTCGTACGGACCCTGCGGCCCCGCCCCGCCGCGTCGGACCTGCTGGACCTGGCGAGCAACGACTACCTGGGCCTGGCTCGGCACCCCGAGGTCATCGAGGGCGCGGCGCGGGCCGCGCGGACCTGGGGCGGCGGGTCGACCGGCTCCCGACTGGTCACCGGCAGCACCGGACTCCACGCCGAGCTGGAATCCGAACTGGCCGCCTTCTGCGGCTTCGAGTCGGCCCTCGTCTTCTCCTCCGGCTACGCGGCGAATCTGGCCGCGGTGACCGCGCTGGCGCCGCACGGCTCGCTGATCGTGTCCGACGCGGGCAACCACGCCTCGCTGATCGACGGCTGCCGGCTGGCGCGCGGCACCACCCAGGTCGTCGGGCACGCCGACCCGGAGGGCGTGCGCAAGGCACTTGCCACGCACGGGGGGCCCGCCGTCGTCGTGTCCGACACGGTGTTCTCGGTGGACGGCGACGCCGCCCCGCTGGCCGCTCTCGCCGCGGCGGGCCGGGAGCACGGGGCGGGCCTGGTCGTCGACGACGCCCACGGCCTGGGCGTCCTCGGCACCGGCGGGCGGGGCGCGGCCGAGGCGGCCGGGATCGCG
The DNA here is from genome assembly GCF_040638805.1 of Streptomyces sp. NPDC005925. Classification (NCBI taxonomy): domain Bacteria; kingdom Bacillati; phylum Actinomycetota; class Actinomycetes; order Kitasatosporales; family Streptomycetaceae; genus Streptomyces; species Streptomyces sp. NPDC005925. The sequence goes on from NZ_JBEXVL010000012.1 coordinate 110,071, forward strand.
GGCGCCGGCGACGTGGTCGTGACGGTCACGCTGTCGAAGTCCCTCGGCGGCCAGGGCGGCGCGGTCCTGGGCCCGGCCCGGGTGATCGACCATCTGGTCAACGAGGCCCGGACGTTCATCTTCGACACCGGGCTCGCGCCCGCGGCCGCGGGCGCGGCGCTGGCGGCGCTGCGGCTGCTGCGCCGCGAGCCGCAGCGGGCCGCGCGGGCCCGTGGGGTCGCGGCCGAGCTGCACGCCCGGCTGACGGCCGGGGGCCTGGAAGCGGTACGTCCCGACGCCGCGGTGGTCTCCGTGCGCGCGCCGTCCCCGGAGGGTGCCGTGCGATGGGCGGCGGACTGCCGCGTCGAGGGACTGGCCGTGGGCTGCTTCCGTCCTCCTTCCGTGCCCGACGGTGTCTCACGGCTCAGGCTGACCGCCCGCGCGGATCTCTCCGGGGAGCAGCTGGAACACGCGGTGCGGGTCATCGGCGAGACGCGGCCATGAGTCGGCGTCGCACGGCCGTGTGTCGTCCGGGGTGACCGGTCAGTCGCGCCGGGGTGCCCGGCGGCTCACCGGAACGCGACCGTGAACGCCGCCCAGCTCTCCGGGGAGAAGAGCAGCGCGGGTCCGGCCGGTTCCTTGGAGTCGCGGACGGCCAGCAGCCCGGTCCAGGGACCGGAGCGTGGACGGGCCGCCTCGACGCAGTTGTTCGCTCCGGTGCTGTAGCTGCTGCGCAGCCAGTGCACGTCGTGCAGGTCGTTGCTGGAAGGGACGTTCCGAGGCAGTGCGGTCATGGTGCCTCCTTACGTGTCACCGGTCATACCGGCGATGAATTCCAATGATTCCTCGGGTGAGAGAGCGTGAGCCAGCAGGGAGTCGAAGGCCTCTGCGTAGGCCTCTAAGTCTTCTTTCCGTTCGAGATGGAGGCTACTCGTCAAGTGGTCGAGAACGACGACATCCAGATCAGATGTGCGCGAAAATGAGAAAATAACGAAAGATCCCGTGACCCCGATGTGGGCTCCGGCGGCAAACGGCAGTACTTGCAGTCGTACGTGCGGCATAATCGCCGCCTCCGTCAGCCTCTCCAACTGCCGCGACATCACCCCGGGCCCGCCCACTTCCCGGCGCAGTACGGCCTCGTCCAGTACCGCGCTCAACGTCAGCGGGGGTTTCGCGCGCAGCACGTCCTGCCGGGCCAGCCGCACCTCCACCAGCGCGTCCAGCCGTTCCTCGGACAGGCCTTCGACCGCGGCGCAGGTCACCGCTCTGGCGTACTCCGGGGTCTGCAGCAGTCCCGGCACCACCGAGGTCTCCAGGGTGCGCATCGCGCTCGCCTGGGACTCCAGACTGATGAAGTCCCGGTAGGTGGGCGGCAGTTCACCGCGATAGGCATGCCACCAGTGGTTGCGTCCGTTGCCGTCGTGCGCGCCCGCGAGGACGAGCAATAACTCCCGGAGCTGGTCGTCCGCCACGCCGTAGGCGTCCAGAAGCAGTCTCACGTCGGCCGGTTTCACGCCGCTCGTGCCGGTCTCGATCCGGCTCACCTTCGACTGGTGCCATCCCACCAGCCCGGCCGCTTCCCCACTCGTGAGGCCCACCGAGGTGCGCAGCGCACGCAGTTCGGCGCCCAGTTTGCGGCGGCGCACCGCGGGCCCGTGCTTCATGGGCTTCTCCTTACTCCTTACGAGTCGCCCAAATACGTTCTCGCGTCGCAGAGTTCACCGCATCGAGCGACAGATATATGCAGATGTTGATGGATCGCCGCCCTTGCCGTGGTGATGATGGCAGTGTGGCGAGGAAGCACCAGTCCGGGACCGTACTCCAACCGTCCGCTTCATGCCGGACCAAGGTCCCCTGGGAAAGGGACGAGAGCGCCATGGCAGACCATCTGGAAGCATCCGTCACTTTGGCAAGCGATCCCGCCTCGGTGTCCGCGTCCCGTTCCTTCGTGGTGGACACACTGGCGGAATGGGGACTGCCGGCGGGCACGGACGAGTCCGAGACGATCCGGCTCATCGTGTCCGAGCTCGCCACCAACGCGGTCCAGCACACTTTGGGCACGTCACCCACCTTCACGGTGGACGTCGCCCTGCACCGCGACGAACGCCTGCGCGTCGGAGTGACCGACAGCCACCCGCGGTTCCCGAAGCGGCTGCCCGCGGCCGTCCAGCAGGACAACGGGCGCGGTATGAGGATCATCCGGTGGCTGGCGGCGGAGTGCGGCGGCAGGCTGCGCGTCAGACCCACGCGCGAGGGCGGCAAGACGGTCTCCATCGAGCTGCCGTGGCACGGCACGGCCCCGCCGGCCGGAGCGGTGGCGGCGGCGGGACAGCAGGAGCCGTAGGACAGCCCCGGTGCGGGGGCGACGGCACGTCGGTGCCGCCGCCCGCGTGTGGTCAGCGCACGCGCCCGTACCAGGCTCCGCGGCTCCAGATCCTTTCCAGCCGCACCACCGCCCCGGATTTCGGGGCGTGCCAGATCCTGTTCCCGCCGGCGTAGATGCCGACGTGGTAGATGTAGCGGCCGGAGTGGAAGAACACCAGGTCACCGGCCTTGCGACTGCTCGCGGAGATGTGCCGGGTCCGGTTGTACTGCTGGGCCGCCGTACGCGGAAGTTTCTTGCCGGCCTTCCGGTACGCGTACAGCGTGAGCCCCGAGCAGTCGAACCTGTGCGGGCCCGTGGCGCCCCAGCGGTAGGGGGCGCCCTTCTTGGAAGCGGCGATCCGGAGCGCCTTGTGGGCCGAGGAGGCGGCGACCGCCTCGGAGCCGGCGCCCGGGATCACGAGGGAACCGATCACGACGGAGAGGGTGAGGGCCGAGGCCGTACCGGCCCGGACCAGGAGAGACGGGACACGATTGAGCGCGGTCATGCGCAACCCTTCGTCAGCCGCCTGTGAAGGATGACCTGTCGGATTCGGGCTGGCGAAGTAGCCCGGCCGCTGCTGCGGCTTCACCCCAAGGGCTGCTCGGAACGGCTGTCGTGCCGGTCCGGCGGCCCGTCGTGCTCGGGTCCTCCACTCCTGCCGATCCATCCTCTTCTGTCGACCGGGCATCCGGGCGGCGGCAGGATTCGGCGTCCGCCCGGACCGCCCCGCCGCGGTGGCGGGGGCTTGTCGTCAGTGAAGGATCTTGACCGTCGGCAGTATGAATATCCCCATGCGCAGGGCTTTGTGGCGTTGATCACCCTTCGCCCATTCGGGTGGACAGAGGGGTCTCGGAGTCCTTCGTCCATTACCTCGACGAGCCCCGGACCAGCGGCGGAGCACCGCTCGGCGCCCGCACGCCCCACGCCGGCGCGCAACTGCGCCGGGCCCGGAAAAGGACGCGCGTCTACGCCGACAGGGGGTACGCCGTTCGGCCCGTTTCACCCCCGGCCCTACGTGCGGTCCGACCCGCCGGAGTCCCGTCACCCGGGGGCGCGGCAACCGCCGGACTGCGGCGGAAGGGTGACCCGGGCGGTGCGTCGCCCGCCGTCCAGCACCCGCGGCGCGGGGCCGGGGCACCACCGGCAACCGCGGCGGGGGCAGCGCCGGGGGCCTACCCTCCGCACCGGGCCAAGCCGCACCTGCCGCCATGGCTCGGCGTCGTCGGCGTCGCCGGGTCCGGCGCGAACCCGAGGTTGGCCGGACCCTTGGTGCCGGCGTCGTCCGCCCCTGCGCCGGCGAGCGCTGGCGCAACGGCACCGGCGGCAGTGGCCAACGAGCCGAGCAGCTCGCTGGCCACGCGCATCACGAATCCGCGGCGACCCGAAGAGTTCCCCCCGGGCCCAAGGGTCGCCGGCCGGGCCGCCGCGGGCCCTCCTGCGGCAGCCGCTCGCCCTCCGCAGCCTCCACTGCCCTGTCCGGCCCGGAAAGTCTCTCCGCGGGCAGCAGACGCGCCCCTGTCACCTCCCCGGGAGGCTCGATCGCGGCCGGTCCCCTGCCCAGTACTCGACGTGTCACAGGGTGATCATTCCGCAGCATGGGCGCGTCGGGGCGAAGAACAACGAAGGCCCGCCACCGGTGAGCGAACGTCACCCCGTGTGCGAGCCCGCGTCGTCGCGACCGCGGCTGCCTTTGCCCGTCGCCTCCTGGCCGTGTGAGATCCCCTCACCGCTGAGAGGATCGCGGGAGGATCGGCCGGACAAAGGACCTTCGGGGCAGTCGGCGGCCACCCCCGGTCCGGCCTCCCGCCCATCCGTGCCGGTTGTCGTCGGGCGGCGGGCCCCAGGCACTGCCGGGGCGCGGCCCAGGATTCTGGCAGCGGTGCAGCGGCGCTTTCCCTCCCGCGGGGCCGGAGGACTTGGACGTCATCTCGGCAGCGACTTCGGCCGAGGGCATGGGACCGGGCACCTTCGGCACCGGAAGGTCGACGTGGGCTCTGACGGGCACGGACTGCCTGTGAGTGCTGGGGAGCTTCGGCACCGGAACGTTGGCCTCGGCCTCGGACGCGGCGGGTCCGGCCTGCGGAACACCCGCTGCCTCGGGTGGCTTTCCGACGAACGGACCTTTCGTTCCGTTTATCGGATTGGCAAAGAAGTCCCTTGACCCCTGTTCCCGGAGATCGCACAGCCGCGAGGATCCCCGTACCCAATCGCAAGAATGTACGGGAGACCCACTTGAGGAAGAGAAAACTGAACCGGCGGGTGACCGTCTTGGGTTCGGCGGGTGCGCTCGTCACCGCCACACTGCTGGCCGGGGCCGTCACGGCACCCACGGCCAGCGCGAGCCCGGCCGGTTTCGGCCAGGACCGTGAGGCCCGGGGCGCCGCCCTCGCGGCGGCGCGCGCGGCGCACACCGGCATCGACTGGCAGGACTGCCCCGCCGACTGGGGGCTCGAGAAGCCCATCCAGTGCGGCTGGGTCACCGTCCCGCTCGACTACGCCAGGCCGAACGGCAAGCAGATCAAGCTCGCCGTCGACCGCATCGGCAGCACGGGCACGAAGGCCGAGCGCCAGGGCGCCCTCATCTACAACCCGGGCGGCCCCGGCGGCTCCGGCCTGCGCTTCCCGCGCCGGGTCACCACCAAGAGCGCGGTGTGGGCGAAGACGGCGAAGGCGTACGACTTCGTCGGATTCGACCCGCGCGGCGTCGGTCACTCGGCGCCCATCTCCTGCGTCGACCCGCAGGAGTTCGTCAAGGCTCCCAAGGCCGACCCGGTGCCCGACACCGAGGCGGACAAGCTCGCCCAGCGCAAGCTGGCCCGCGAGTACGCCGAGGGCTGCTACGAGCGCAGCGGCGAGATGCTGCCGCACATGACCACGCCGAACACCGCGCGCGACCTCGACGTCGTCCGCGCCGCGCTCGGCGAGCAGAAGCTCAACTACCTGGGCGTCTCCTACGGCACCTACCTGGGCGCCGTGTACGGCACGCTCTTCCCGGGTCACGTGCGCCGCATGGTCGTGGACAGCGTCGTCAACCCCTCCCGCGAGAAGATCTGGTACCAGGCCAACCTGGACCAGGACGTCGCGTTCGAGGGACGCTGGAAGGACTGGCAGGACTGGGTCGCCGCCAACGACGCCACCTACCACCTCGGCGCCACCCGTGCCGAGGTCCAGGAGAAGTGGCTGGAACTGCGCGCCGCCGCGAAGAAGAGCCCCCTCGGCGGGGTCATCGGCCCGGCCGAGCTCATCTCCTTCTTCCAGAGCGCGCCGTACTACGACTCCTCCTGGGCGCCGGTCGCCGAGATCTTCAGCAAGTACGTCGCCGGAGACACCCAGGCGCTCGTCGACGCCGCCGCACCCGACATGTCCGACACCGCGGGCAACGCCTCCGCGGAGAACGGCAACGCCGTCTACACGGCCGTCGAGTGCACCGACGCCAAGTGGCCCACCAGCTGGCAGACCTGGAACCGCGACAACACGCGGCTCCACCAGGACCACCCGTTCATGACGTGGGCCAACGCCTGGATGAACCTGCCGTGCGCCACCTGGCCGGTCAGGCAGCAGACCCCGCTGAACGTGAAGACCGGAAAGGGGCTTCCGCCGGTCCTGATCGTCCAGTCGGAGCGCGACGCCGCCACCCCGTACGAGGGTGCCGTCGAACTGCACCAGCGCTTCGCGGGCTCCCGCCTCATCACGGAGAAGAACGCGGGCTCCCACGGCGTCACCAGCCTGACCAACCCCTGCATCAACGAGCGGGTGGACGGCTACCTGCTCACCGGCAAGCTGGACGCCGCCGACGTGACGTGCGACCCGCACGCCACGCCCACGCCGTAACCGACGGCAGCGGCACGAAAGTGACACAAGGGGCGGCGGGAGAAACATTCCCGCCGCCCCTGCTCTCCTTGCTTCCCCTCGCCGCCGACCGCTCCGGCTTCGGTCACCTCAGCGGCACGCGCGGGAAACGGCGGCCCTTCCCGGCCTGCGCCGCCTTCTGCGCAGCGGTCTCCTCCGCCTTCACCACGGCCGCGTACCGGTCGACGTACTCCTGCTCGGACAGCGTCAGGATCGCGTACATGATCTCGTCGGTGACGGCGCGCAGGATGGCCTTCTCGTCCTCCATGCCCTCGTAGCGGGAGAAGTCCAGCGGCTTGCCGAAGCGGATGACGACCGGATGGACACGGGGCACCACCTTGCCGGGCGGCTGCGCCTCGAACGTGCCGATCATCGCGCACGGAATCACCGGCACCTTGGCCTTCAGCGCCATCACGGCGACACCGACCTTGCCCTTGTAGAGCCGGCCGTCGTGCGAGCGCGTGCCCTCCGGGTAGATGCCCAGCAGCTCGTCCTTGCCCAGCACGCCGAGACCCTCACGGATCGCGGCCTGACCCGCGTCCTTGCCCGACCGGTCCACCGGGATCTGGCCCGCGCTGTGGAAGAACGCCGCCGTCAGCCTGCCCTTGAGCCCGGGGCCGGTGAAGTACTCGGCCTTCGCCAGGAACGTGATGCGCCGCTTGAGTATCGCCGGCATCACGAAGTGGTCCGCGAAGGAGAGGTGGTTGCCCGCGACGATGGCCGGCCCCGACGACGGCACGTGTTCCAGGCCCTCGATGCGCGGCCGGAACACCAGGCGCAGCAGCGGGCCCAGCAGCACGTACTTGAGCAAGTAGTAGAACAAGGCGTCGCTCCTCAACTTGGCGATCGGCACAACCGCCGCGTTCCAGCTGGTCAACCCGGCACAACGTGGGGGAACAGTCTAGGCGCGGGCCCCGCCGCCCGAAACCGCTGGCACAGGGCCTGCCCGCCGCCCGCCGTGTTCCTGCCCATCCGGTTCCCTCCGGGCAGTGCGCCACGCCGTTCGACGCGGCGTCAGGACAGCGGGTCCGTCAGCGGCTGCTCCGCCCAGATGATCTTCCCGTCGGGCACGAACCGGGTGCCCCAGCGCTGGGTGACCTGCGAGACCAGCAGCAGCCCGCGCCCGCCCTCGTCGGTGGTGCGCGGGTGGCGCATGTGGGGTGCGGTGGCGCCATGGTCGAACACCTCGCAGACCAGCGTCCGTTCCCTGATCAGGCGCAACCGGATGGGGCCCTCGGAATACCGGATCGCGTTGGTCACCAGCTCGCTCACGACCAGTTCCGTCGTGAAGACGAGCTCGTCCAGGTGCCAGCGCGCGAGCTGTCCGGCGGCCCGGTGGCGGGCGTCGGCCACCACCGCGGGGTCCGAGGGCAGCTCCCAGGCCGCGACCTGACCGTCGCCGAGCCGCCGGGTACGGGCCATCAGCAGCGCCACGTCGTCGTGCGGCCTGGCCGGCACCAGCGCGTTCATCAGGTCCTGACAGCGCAGGGGGAGCGGGGCGTCGGACTCCTCGAGGGCGTGGCGCAGCCGGTCCCGGTCGGCGTCCACCGACCAGGCGTTCCCGCGGGCCAGCAGCCCGGCGGTGTAGAGCACCAGCGTGCTGCCCTCCTCCACGGTCAGCTCGACCGACTCGAACGGCGGCCCGCCCGCGCCCAGCGGGGGCCCCTGCGGCAACTGGACCAGCGTGACCGCGCCGTCGGGTGCGACGATCACCGGGGCGGGGTGACCGGCGGCGGCGACGGCGCACCGGCCGTCGCTCGGGTCGTAGACGACGTACGCGCACCCGGAGCCGATCGGCATGGGCAGGTCGGCGCCCGCGGAGTACATCTCGATGCCCTCCTCGTGCGCCGACTGGGCCACCAGGTCGTCCAGGTGAGCGAGGACCTCCTCGGGCGGCAGGTCCAGCGCGGCCAGCGTCCGCACCGCGGTGCGCAGCCGCCCCATCGCGGCGGCCGCCGCGATACCGTGCCCGGGCACCTCGCCCACCACCAGGGCGACGCGCGCGCCGGACAGCGGGACGAGGTCGTACCAGTCGCCGCCGACGCCGGTCAGCTCGTCGGCGGGGAGGTAGCAGGCGGCCACCTCGACCGCGTCCTGCTCGGGCAGCCGGTGCGGGAGCAGACTGCGCTGCAGGACGAGGGCGGCGTTGCGCTCACGCGTGTAGCGCCGGGCGTTGTCGACGCAGACGGCGGCGCGCGCGACGAGGTCCTCGGCCAGCCGCAGGTCCTGCTCGTCGAAGCGCCCCTGGCGCTCGCCGCGGAAGAAGGTGGTGACGCCGAGGGTGGTGCCGCGGGCGCGCAACGGCACGATCATCGCGCTGTGCGGGCCCCGGGCGGCGGCGGACCCGCGGCCGTCCAGGCAGTACCCGGTCCAGTCGTGGGCGAGCGGATCGAGCTGCGCCTCCCGCCAGGACAGGCCGGTGGCGAGGCAGCGTACGGGGGGCGAACCGGCGGGGTAGGTGGTGAGTGTGCCGGTCCCGCCGGTCCCGCCGGTCCCGCCGGTCCCGGCCGTTCCGGTGGTCCCGGTGGTCCCGGTTGTCCCGGTGGTCCCTGCCGTTCCGGCGGTTCCTGCGGTCCCCGTGGTTCCGGCGGGCGCCGTGGGGGCGTCGCCGTCGTCCGGGTCCTCCGGTTCCGGCGACCGCCGCAGGCCCGCGCGGCGCAGTCGTACGCCGCGGGTGTGCACGACCGGCGCCGCCGCCACCTCGTCGCCGCGCAGCACCGGCTCCAGCAGGTCGACGGCGACGAAGTCGGCGAACTCCGGCACCACCACGTCGGCGAGTTCCTGCGCGGTGCGCTCGATGTCCAGGCTGCGGCCGATGTGCTCACCGGCCCGGTCGAGGAGGGCGAGGCGGCGGCGGGCGCGGTGACGTTCGGTGATGTCGAAGAGCGTGTAGTACACGCCCATCGGGTGGCCCGCGTCGTCCTCCAGTCGGAAGAACGACATCATGAACGCCGACTCGTGGTACGGGTCGGACAGTACGCGGCCGATGTGCTCGTAGCCGACGACGGGCTCGCCGGTGGCCAGTACCCGCCGCATCTCCTTCTCGATGGCCGCGGCGTCCAGACCCGGCTGGACATCGGCGATCCTCCGCCCCAGACGGCCGGCCGCCGGGCCGCCGCCGAACTGCTCGAGGGCGGCGTTGGACCATACGAAACGCAGGTCCGTGTCCACGATCGCGAAGCCCACCGGGGACCCGGAGACCATCTGCTCCAGCACCGTGCGGCTGATGCCCCGGCCGGGGGTGTGCACCGCCTCCGACAGCAGCACCAGCCAGTGCGGTCCGGCGTCGCCGCCCTGCAGCGGCGCGATCCGGGCCACGACCCCGACGCGGCTGCCGTCCTTGCGGCGCGCGATCAGCGGGCCGGTCCAGCCGCCGTCCCTGCGGCAGGCCTCGACGAGGTCCGGCACACGGCGGGCGTCCGGCTCGGCCAGCAGATCGGCCAGCCGGGTGCCGACGGCCTCGGACGCGGGGTACGCCAGCAGCGCCTCGGCGTTCCTGGTCCAGCTCGTCACCACACCCTGGGCGTCGAGCATCAGGGGCGCGGCATCGGCCACGTCGAGCCGCTGCCGGGCCCCGTCCCGCTCCTCGTCTGCGCCCACGGCCGACCTCTCTGTCGCGGAGAGTGGTCTACCACCACTTGTCCCCATCTTGACCCATACCGCCACCGGCGGCCGGACTGGGCGGGGCAGGCCGGGGGAGGCGCGGCGTGCGGGGACCGGTCCCGGGCGGCAGGGGCGGGGGCCCGGTGCGGGGCTCCTGCCGGAGGCCGAGTACGCCCGGGGCGCAGGACGCAGCGTGGGGCGGGGGCGCCCTCCGGCGCCCCCGCCCCACCGTGCCGAGACCGCGCTAGCTAGCTCAGCACCTTGCCAAGCGTGGCCACGGCCTCCTGAAGCTCCTGCGCCGTGATCGTCAGCGGCGGCGCGAGCCGGATCGTGGAGCCGTGGGTGTCCTTGGCCAGGATGCCCTCGCGCATCAGGCGTTCGCTGATCTCACGGCCCGTGCCGATGGCCGGGTCGACGTCGACGCCCGCCCACAGGCCGCGTGCGCGGAAGCCGACGACGCCCTTGCCGACCAGGCCGGACAGACCGTCGCGCAGCAGCACGCCCAGTTCGTCCGCCCGGCGCTGGAACTCGCCGGTCTCCAGCAACTTCACCACCGCCGTGCCCACGGCGGCGGCCAGCGGGTTGCCGCCGAACGTCGAACCGTGCTCGCCCGGCCGCAGCACCCCGAGCACGTCCCGGCGCCCGACCACCGCCGACACCGGCACGATCCCGCCGCCCAGCGCCTTGCCGAGCAGGACCACGTCCGGGACGACCGACTCGTGCTCGACGGCCAGCGTGCGCCCGGTCCGCCCGAGCCCGGACTGGATCTCGTCCGCGATGAACAGACAGCCCTTCCGGCGGGTCACCTCGCGCACCCCGGCCAGATAGCCCTCGTCGGGGATCAGCACCCCGGCCTCGCCCTGGATGGGCTCGAGGAGCACGGCCGCCGTCGTCTCGTCGATCGCCGCCTCCAGCGCGGCCAGATCGTTGTACGGCACGATCCGGAAGCCCGGTGTGAAGGGGCCGAAGCCCGCCCGCGCCGTCTCGTCCGTGGAGAAGCTGACGATCGTCGTGGTACGGCCGTGGAAGTTGTCCGCCGCCACCACGATCGTCGCCCGGTCGGCCGGGACGCCCTTCACCTCGTACGCCCACTTGCGGGCCACCTTGATGCCGCTCTCCACCGCCTCCGCGCCGGTGTTCATGGGCAGCACCATGTCCATGCCGGTCAGCGCCGTGAGCCGCTCGGCGAACTCGGCCAGCTGGTCGTTGTGGAACGCCCGGGAGGTGAGCGTGAGCCGGTCCAGCTGGCGGTGTGCGGCCTCCAGGAGCGACGGGTTGCGGTGGCCGAAGTTGAGCGCCGAGTAGCCGGCCAGCATGTCGAGGTACCGGCGGCCCTCCACGTCCTCGACCCAGGCACCCTCGGCGCCCGCCACGACCACGGGCAGCGGGTGGTAGTTGTGCGCCAGGACCGGTTCCTCGGCCCGGATCAGGTCGGCGGACGAACGGACACGGACGGGAGCGGTCATGAGCGGATCTCCTGGGTGCAGCACTTGATGCCGCCGCCTGCCTTCTGGAACTCGGACAGGTCGACGGGGACGGGAACGTAACCGCGCTCGGTGAGCCGGGCGATGAGGTCGGTCGCCCCCGGCGCGACGAAGACGTGACGGCCGTCGGACACGGAGTTCAGGCCGAACGCCATCGCGTCCTGACGGGTGGCGATCACCGCGTCCGGGTACAGCCGGGCGAGCACCTCGCGGCTGCCCGGCGAGAACGCCTCGGGGTAGTACACGATGTTGCCGTCCGACCCGTCGCCGCCCTCGTCGAGGACGAACAGCGCGGTGTCCAGGTGGTAGAAGTACGGGTCCACCAGCGTCAGGCCGATCACCGGGACGCCGAGGAACTCCTGCGCCTCTCGGTGCGCCTCACGGGTGGTACGGAAGCCCGTGCCCGCCAGGATCCAGCGGCCGGCCGGCACGAAGTCGCCCTCGCCCTCGCACACCGACTCGGGGTGGTAGACGTCGTAGCCCGCCGCCTTGAACCACGCCTCGTAGGGCACGGACTCGGGCCGCCGCTCGGGAGCGTGGAAGAGGGAACCGAGGACACGGCCGCCGACGACGACCGCGGCGTTCGCGGCGAAGACCATGTCGGGGAGCCCGGGCACGGGTGCCACGGTCTCGACGGTGTGTCCGTGATCGCGGTAGACGTCCATCAGCGTCTGCCACTGGGCCTGGGCGCGTCCCACGTCGACCGGCGCGTCGGGATGCATCCAGGGGTTGATCGCGTACTGCACGGCGAAGTGTCTGGGTTCGCAGACCAGGTAGCGCCGCCGGCGCGGCACACGGGATTCGGTCACAGAGGGGTTCCTCCGCTTCCTGGGCGTGGTGTCAGGGTTGACACCACGGTAAGAAGAAGGCCAGACGATGGACAAGCGATGAAGGCTGCGCATTGACGCAGGATTGCTGCGCAGTCCGACGGATCAACGCACGGTCGCTGCGCCCGCTGAGGTTTCAACCGGTGCCGGCTGGTTGGCGCCCGCCTCCGGGCTGTCCGGAAGGAGGTGGGACAGCACCATGACGCTGATCGTCTTGCGGATGAAGGGCTCGGCGCGGATCCGCTCCAGCACCTCCTCGAAGTGCTGTACGTCCCGCGCCCGCACGTGCAGCAGCGCGTCCGCGCCCCCCGTCACCGTCATCGCCGCGGCGATCTCCGGATAACCGCGCACCACCTCCGCCAGCCGCCGCGGCGGCGCCGCGCCCTCGCAGTACACCTCGACGTACGCCTCCGTGCGCCAGCCCAGCGCCGACGGCTTCACCGTCGCCGTGAACCCCGTGATCACACCCGTGTCGCGCAGCCGGTCCACCCGGCGCTTGACAGCCGTCGAGGACAGCCCGACGGCGGCGCCGATCTCGGCGAAACTCGTCCTGGCGTTCGCCATCAGAGCCGTGATGATCTTCCGGTCGAGCTCGTCGAACGGCGTGGGACCACTGTTCATGGCCGCACTGTATCCACCACCCCGTCCACCGCGGCGCCGGGCGCCGCGGCCCGCGAGAATGCCCCTCCCGGACCGTGTCCGGACGTCCGGATAACACCTACACTCCACGTTCATGCTGCGCGCCCTGGCTGTCGACGACGAACGCCCCTCACTGGAAGAACTGCTCTACCTCCTCACCGCCGATCCGCGCATATCCAGCGCCGAGGGCGCCGGCGACGCGACCGAGGCCCTGCGCCGCATCAACCGCGCCCTGGAGTGCGGACCCGACGGCCCCGAGGCGATCGACGTCGTCTTCCTCGACATCCAGATGCCCGGTCTCGACGGCCTCGACCTCGCCCGGCTGCTCGGCGGCTTCGCACAGCCGCCCCTCGTCGTGTTCGTCACCGCGCACGAGGACTTCGCCGTCCAGGCCTTCGACCTCAAGGCCGTCGACTACGTCCTGAAACCGGTCCGCAAGGAACGCCTCGCCGAAGCCGTCCGCCGGGCCGCCGAACAGCGCGGCACCACACCCAGCCCCCGCATCCCCGTCCACGAACCCGACCCCGACCACATGCCCGTCGAACTCGGCGGCGTGACCCGCTTCGTCCCCGTCGACGAGATCACCCACGCCGAGGCCCAGGGCGACTACGCCCGCCTCCACACCGACCGGGGCAGCCACCTCGTCCGCATCCCGCTGTCCACCCTGGAGGAACGCTGGCGTTCACGCGGCTTCGTCCGCATCCACCGCCGCCACCTCGTCGCCCTGCGCCACATAGGGGAACTCCGCCTCGACGCGGGCACCGTCAGCGTCATCGTCGGCTCCGAGGAACTCCAGGTCAGCCGCCGCCACGCACGGGAACTGCGGGACCTGCTGATGCGCCGCACCACCAACTAGGGGGGAAGGCCCATGCCCCAGGACCCCGCCGAACGCCGCGTCACTGTCACCGGCCCGCCCCGCCGCACCGGCCCCACCTCCGGCTACTACCGCCCGCGCACCGAGATCGACGAGCAGACCACCCTCGGCCACACCTACGTACGCTCCCTGATGCGCACCCAACTGCGCGCCGCCCTCGGCGTGTTCACCGTCCTCGTCCTCCTCGTCGGACCCCTCCCGCTGGTGTTCGCCGCGGCCCCCGACGAGCGCCACCCCGAATGGCTCGTCCTCGGCTTCGGCCTGTACGCCCCCATGGTCCTGCTCGCCCGCTGGTACGTGCGCCGCGCCGAACGCAACGAACGCGACCTCGTCCGCCTGGTGGAGGACCGCTGAGCCCGCGCCCATGAACTCCGGTTACACCGTCCCCGCCGTCGCCCTCGTCGTCGTCGCCACCGTCCTCGTCGGCGCCTTCGGCCTGCGCATCTCCCGCACCACCTCCGACTTCTACGTCGCCTCCCGCACCGTCGGACCCCGCCTCAACGCCGCCGCCATCAGCGGCGAGTACCTGTCCGCCGCATCCTTCCTCGGCATCGCCGGACTCGTCCTCGTCCAGGGCCCCGACATGCTCTGGTACCCGGTCGGCTACACCGCCGGATACCTCCTGCTGCTGCTGTTCGTCGCCGCCCCGCTGCGCCGCTCCGGCGCCTACACGCTGCCCGACTTCGCCGAGGCCCGGCTCGCCTCCCAGGCCGTACGGCGGCTCGCGGGCGCCTTCGTCGTCGGCGTCGGCTGGCTCTACCTGCTGCCGCAGCTCCAGGGCGCCGGGCTGACCCTGGCCGTGCTGACCGGCGCGCCGCACTCCCTCGGCGGCGTCATCGTCGCCGTCGTCGTCACCGTCACGGTCGCCGCCGGCGGCATGCGCAGCATCACCTTCGTCCAGGCCTTCCAGTACTGGCTGAAACTCACCGCCCTGCTCGTCCCCGCCCTCTTCCTCCTCCTCGCCTGGCAGGCCGACGGCGCCCCCCGCGACGCCTTCGACGAACCGGCCGCCTTCCGCGAGCAGCGCGTCGTCCGCGTCGAGGACAACCTGGAGATGACCCTCGACAGGCCGCTCACCGTCACCGTGACCGGCACCGTCGACGGCCGCGCGCACGCCGGCACCCGCCTCACCCTGCCCGTCGGCCCCCACCGCATCGACAGCGGCACCCGCCTGACCTTCGCCAAGGGCACCCCCGTCCCCGAGACCGGCCGCGGCGCCGACGACGCGCTGTCACCGTCACGGGCCGAGAGCCACACCGAACGCCCCCTGTACGCCACGTACGGACTGATCCTCGCCACGTTCCTCGGTACCATGGGCCTGCCGCACGTCGTCGTCCGCTTCTACACCAGCCCGCACGGCGTGGCCGCCCGCCGCACCACCGTCGCCGTCCTCGGCCTGATCGGCGCGTTCTACCTGCTGCCCCCCGTCTACGGCGCCCTCGGCCGTCTCTACGCCCCCGAGCTCACCCTCACCGGCGACGCGGACGCCGCCGTCCTCCTGCTGCCCGACCGCGTGATCGGCGGGCCCGGCGGCGACCTGCTGGGCGCCCTCGTCGCGGGCGGCGCCTTCGCCGCCTTCCTGTCCACCGCCTCCGGACTGACCATGGCCGTGGCCGGCGTCCTCACCCAGGACGTCCTGCCCTCCTGGGGCGTACGGCACTTCCACGTCAAGCACTTCCGGCTCGGCACCGTCCTCGCCATGGCCGTGCCGCTCGCCGCGAGCGTCCTCGTCGGCGGGCTGCCCGTCGCCGACGCCGTCGGACTCGCCTTCGCCGTGTCCGCGTCGTCGTTCTGCCCGCTGCTCGTGCTCGGCATCTGGTGGCGCCGGCTCACCCCGCCCGGGGCCGCCGCCGGCATGCTCGTGGGCGGCGGCTCCGCGCTGCTCGCCGTCGCCGCCACCATGGCGGGCATGCCCGGCCACGGCACCCTGCACGCACTGCTGGCCTGGCCGGCGCTGTGGTCGGTGCCGCTCGGCTTCCTCACCATGGTGCTCGTGTCCCTGGCCACGCCCGGCAAGGTGCCCGGCGGCACCGAAGCGATCCTGGCCCGCTTCCATCTGCCCGAGGAACTACGGACGGAGGTGTCGCCGTGAGCGGATTCGTGGCCGGCCTGTGCGTGGCCGCCCTGCCGCTGCTGGCCGCCGGATTCTGGCTCGGCCGGCGCACCGCCCGCCCGCCGAGCCTCGCCGGACTCGGCAGCCCCGTCGAACACGCCACCTTCCAGACCCTGCACACCGCCTCCCTCGCCGCACCCCCGCTGCGCGCCGGCCTGACCGAGGAGACGGCCCGCAAATCGGCCCGCAAACTGCGCTCCCTGCTCGGCACGGACGCGCTGTGCCTGACCGACCTGGAAGAGGTCCTCGTCTGGGACGGGGTGGGCTCCCACCACCGCTCCGAGATCATGGAACGCCTCGCCGGGCCCCTGGACACCGGCCGCGGCGAGGCCTTCCCGCTGACCTGCGACACCCCGGACTGCTCGGTGCGCTGGGCCGTGGTCGCGCCCCTCACCGTGGACGACCGGGTGCACGGCGCGCTCGTCGCCTGCGCGCCCCGCGAGTCCGCCGTCCTGGTCCGCGCCGCCGGGGAAGTCGCCCGCTGGGTCTCCGTACAGCTGGAACTCGCCGACCTCGACCAGTCCCGCACCCGCCTCATCGAGGCCGAGATCAAGGCACTGCGCGCCCAGATCTCCCCGCACTTCATCTTCAACTCGCTCGCGGTGATCGCGTCCTTCGTGCGCACCGACCCCGAGCGCGCCCGCGAGCTGCTCCTGGAGTTCGCCGACTTCACCCGCTACTCGTTCCGCCGGCACGGCGACTTCACCACCCTCGCCGACGAGCTCCACGCCATCGACCACTACCTGGCGCTGGTGCGGGCCCGCTTCGGCGACCGTCTCGCCGTCACCCTGCAGATCGCGCCCGAGGTGCTGCCGGTCACCCTGCCCTTCCTGTGCCTGCAACCGCTCGTGGAGAACGCCGTCAAGCACGGCCTGGAGGGCAAGGCCGACAAGTGCCACATCCAGATCACCGCGCAGGACGCGGGCGCCGAGGCCCTCGTGGTCATCGAGGACGACGGCGCCGGAATGGACCCCGGTCTGCTGCGCCGCATCCTCGCCGGTGAGGTCAGCCCGTCCGGCGGCATCGGACTGTCCAACGTGGACGACCGGCTCCGCCAGGTCTACGGCGACGACCACGGCCTCGTCATCGAGACCGCGGTCGGCGCCGGTATGAAGATCACCATCAGGCTGCCGAAGTACCAGCCCGGAGTGCATTCGGCCGGACCGGTCGCCCCCTGACCCGCCCGGCGGGCCGCCCGTGCGTCGGCGCGGGGCGGGCCGCCCGGGGTGAGACCCGGCGGAAGGGCCGGGACGGTGCGGTGGGCCGCCGGGGCGGCGTCACCCGTCGCTGAGGACCATGCCGAGCGTGAGCAGTCCGAGGACGACCCAGCCGAACCACAGCCATCCGTTGCTGCCGAGAGCCACCGTGTAGGCGGTCACCGTCACGAGACCGCCGACAGTGAGCACCCCCATCGCCTTCGTGGAACCGTCCGTGGAACCGGCCATCGCGGCACCCTCCTCATGGTCCGTCCCCTCCATGGTGCCCCGTTCCGGCGCATCCGGATCAGAAACGGCGGAGAGTCGTCGCTCGGGGCTCAGGCGTGGCCCCGGTTGCCGCGAGCGTTCAGCGAGGCGAGATAGGCGTTGTACGCCTCCAGTTCCTGGTCGCCGTCACGGTCGGCGGCCCGGTCCTTCCGCCTGGCATGCCGCTGGTCGGAGGCGTACCACTGGAACAGCAGCGCGATCAGCACCAGCACCGACGGGATCTCACTGAAGGCCCAGGCGATACCGCCGGCCGCGTTCTGGTCGGAGAGCGCGTCGACGCCGAGCGACGACGGCGGGTTCTCGAACGTCTCCACCATGGGTGCCGACGCCATCATCAGGGCGATGCCGAAGAACGCGTGGAACGGCATGCCCGCGAACAGCTCCAGCATCCGCATCAGATAGCCCGGCCGGTTCGGCCCCGGGTCCACGCCCATGATCGGCCAGAAGAAGACCAGGCCCACGGCGAGGAAGTGCACCATCATCGCCGCGTGGCCCGTCCTCGAGCCCATCAGGAAGTCGAACAGCGGAGTGAAGTACAGGGCGTACAGGCTCGCGATGAACAGCGGGATCGTGAACACGGGATGCGTGACGATCTTCATGTAGCGGCTGTGCAGCAGCATCATCAGCACCTCCCGCGGACCCTTGTGGCCGCGCGCGGCCGGGGACAGCGCCCGCAGGGCCAGCGTGATCGGGGCGCCCAGCAGGATCAGGATGGGCGACAGCATGCTGATGACCATGTGCTGCACCATGTGCACGCTGAACATGACCATGCCGTAGTCGTTGAGCCCGGTGCACATCATCAGCGCGACGGACAGCACACCGACGACGTACGCGACCGTCCGCCCGACGGGCCACTTGTCACCGCGCCGGGCCAGCCGGGCGACGCCCCAGCCGTACAGCGCGAGGCCCAGCAGGCAGGCGACCAGGAAGAACGGGTCCGCCGACCACTGAAGTCCGCGCCCCAGCGTGAACGGCGGCAGATCCATGACCATGCCGTGCCCGCCGTGATCCATCCGCCGGCTCCAGGTTCGTGGGGGTAAGTACCGAACCAGAGTAAGACCGGCGCAGGTCACCCCCGTGACCGGGGTGCACCCCTACAGAACGCACTCCGCTTCGGTGTACCGCTCCGCCGGCACGGTCTTCAGCCTCTCCACGGCCTCCGCCAGCGGCACCGTCACGACGTCCGTCCCGCGCAGGGCCGTCATCCGACCGAACTCACCCCGGTGCACGGCCTCCACCGCGTGCCACCCGAACCGCGTCGCCAGCACCCGGTCGTACGCGGTCGGCGTGCCGCCCCGCTGCACGTGCCCGAGGATCACCGGCCGGGCCTCCTTGCCGAGGCGCTGCTCCAGCTCGAGGGAGAGCTGGCGGGCTGTCCCGGCGAAGCGCTCGTGGCCGTAGACGTCCTTGCCGCCCTCGTCGAAGTCCATGGTCCCGGCCTTCGGCTTGGCGCCCTCGGCGGCGACCACGATCGCGAACCGCTTGCCCGCCGAGAACCGCGCACCGACCTTCGCGGTCAACGCGTCGATGTCGAAGGGCCGTTCCGGTACGACCACGGCGTGCGCGCCGGCCGCCATGCCGGAGTGCAGCGCGATCCAGCCGGTGTGGCGGCCCATGACCTCCACGATCAGCACGCGCTGGTGGGACTCGGCGGTGGTCTTCAGCCGGTCGAGGGCCTCGGTCGCGACGGTGACCGCCGTGTCGAAACCGAAGGTCACGTCCGTGCCCGCGATGTCGTTGTCGATGGTCTTGGGCACGCCCACGATCGGCAGGCCGCTGTCCGAAAGCAGCCGGGCCGCCTTCAGCGTGCCCTCGCCGCCGATCGGGATGATCGCGTCGAGACCGAGCTCCTCGACATGGCCGCGGGCCCGCTCCACGCCGTCCCGCAGATGCTCGGGACGGACTCGGGAGGAGCCGAGGATCGTGCCGCCACGGGCCAGGATGCCGCTCACCGCGTCCAGGTCGAGCTTGAGGTAGTCGCACTCCAGGAGGCCTCTCCAGCCGTCCCGGAAACCGATGACCTCGTCGCCGTGGTCGGCGACCGCACGGTGCACGACGGACCGGATGACGGCGTTCAGGCCGGGGCAGTCGCCGCCGGACGTGAGGACACCTATGCGCATAGCCCGAATTACCTTCTCGACGTGGGCCGGATCCGGACCACGTTGTCCGGTTCGAAATCCCCGCCACCCTAGCGGCACCGGGGGGCGGGGCCGAAGCATGCGTCCGCCTGCTGGACGGCCCCGCTCACCTGTGCGGAAGGGGCGTCAGACGGGCCGGTTCCCGGTGCCCGGACGGGCGGTGCGCGCCGGGGTCACGCGGGCTGCTGGGCGGCGGCGATCCGCTCGTTGCGCAGCGCGTCGTACCAGGTCTCGTCGACCGGCGGCAGCGCGTTCACGTCGAGCGCCAGCTTCAGCAGCAGGTCCGCGATCAGCGGGTTGCGGGCCAGCACCGGGCCGTGCATGTACGTCCCGAAGACCGTGTCGTTGTACGCGCCCTCCGTGCCGTCGCCCGTGCCGTTGCCGTTGCCGAAGCGCACCCGCGCGAGCGGGCGGGCCGTCGGGCCGAGGTGGGTGACGCCCTGGTGGTTCTCGAAGCCGGTCAGCGGGGGCAGGCTGAGGCGCGGGTCGACGTCCCCGAGGACGTCACCGACGCACCGGGCGCCCTCGCCGCGCACCGAGACCACGTCGAGCAGGCCGAGGCCGGGCTCGCGCTGCCCGAGGTCGTTGACGAACTCGTGGCCGAGGATCTGGTAGCCGGCGCAGACGGAGAACACGATGGCGCCGTTCTCCACGGCCCGGTACAGCCCGCCGTCGCGGCGCAGCCGCTCGGCCGCGAGCCGCTGCGGCCGGTCCTCGCCGCCGCCGATCAGATAGATGTCGCCGGACGTCGGGATCGGCTGGTCGCTGCGTACGTCGAGCCGGGTCACGTCGAGGCCGCGCTGCCGTGCCCGGCGCTCCACGACGAGGGCGTTGCCCTGGTCGCCGTAGGTGCTGAGCAGGTCCGGGTAGATCCAGACGAGCCGCAGGCTGTTGTCGCTCACGAAAGTCCCCTGAGGTGTCTAGTTGCCGACGCGGCGGCGCAGGTCCTGGAAGGCGGTGTAGTTGGCGATGACCTCGATGCGGCCGGGCGGGCACAGCTGCACCGCCTGGTCGACGGTGTCGCACACCTGGAAGTGCTGGTTGGCGACCTCCAGACGCACCGCGAGGTCCAGCTTCCGGTCGCCGATCACGAAGATCGGGTGGCCGGTCAGGCGCGTGTAGTCGACGTCCCACAGCCAGGAGGTGTCGGTGCCGTCGGCGCCGCGCGCGTTCACCGAGAGGATCACCGGGGTGGGCGGCGGGTCGATCAGGGAGAACGTCTCCAGCCAGCCTGCCGGGTTCTTCGCGAGCAGCAGTCTGAGGTCGCGGCCCTGGAACTGCACGACGTCATAGCGTCCGGCGACGGCCTGCACCTGGTACATGCGTTCCAGGGCGACCTGCGGCGGCACCCCGAAGACGGCGGCGACGGCGGCCGAGGACGTGGCGTTGGCCTTGTTGGCGCGGCCCGGCAGCTGGAGGTGGATGGGCCAGGCCGAGCCGTGCGGGTCGAGGACGTGGTCGCCGGAGAGCGCCCAGGTCGGGGTGGGCCGGCGGAAGCCGCACTCGCCGCAGAACCAGTCGTTGCCGGGGCGCTGCATCACGCCGCCGCACGACGGGCAGGACCAGGCGTCGTCCTTCCACATCTGGCCCGCGGCGACCCAGATCACGTTCGGGGAGGACGAAGCGGCCCACACCACGAGCGGGTCGTCGCAGTTGGCCACGACGACGGCCTTCGATCCGGCCAGTCCCTCCCGCCAGTTCTCGGCGAGCATGCGAGTCTCGGCCGCGCGGTCGAGCTGGTCGCGGGAGAGGTTCAGCAGGGCGATGCACTTCGGGTCGGTGTCCCGGGCGACACCCGCCAGGTACTTCTCGTCCACCTCGATCACGCCGTACCGCGCGTCCGAGTTGCCCGCGAGCGCCGAGGTGATGCCGGCGGGCATGTTCGCGCCGAGCGCGTTGGAGACGACCTGGCCCGCCGCGCGCAGGGCCTCGGCGATGAGCCGGGTGGTGGTGGTCTTGCCGTTGGTCGCGGAAACCAGGATCACGTCCAGGTTCTGGGCGAGCCGGGCGAGGAGGTCGGGGTCGAGCTTGAGAGCCACACGGCCGCCGATCACCGAACCGCTGCCGCGTCCCGCGGCGCGCGACGCCGCTGCGACCGCCTTGCCCGCGGTCACGGCCAGCTTGGCCCGCGGCGTGAGCGGGTCCGAGTTGCCTGCCATCAGTTCTCGATCCTCCTTGCGTACGCGCCGCGCCTGGGGCCTGACGGCAACGTGGTGGTGAAGGTCAGCCTATCGAGATCCATTCGCACTCCCGAATCATGGCACCGCCCGGGCGTCCGTGGGGGAGGCGAGGCGGGGCGCGTTCACGGTCGGACCGTACTCTTGCCGCCATGCCACACGTCTCCATACCGGGCGCCCGCGGGCGCGTCCGGCCCCTCTCCCTGCTCGGCGACCCGGTGCTGCACGCGCCGTGTGCGGAGGTCACCGACTTCGGCCCGGGACTGGCCCGCCTCGTGGAGGACTTGTTCGCGACCATGTACGCGGCGCAGGGCGTCGGTCTCGCCGCGAACCAGGTGGGCGAGGCGCTGCGGGTGTTCGTGTACGACTGCCCGGACGACGATGACCTGCGTCATGTCGGCCATGTCGTGAACCCGAGGCTGGTCGAGGCGGACGGGCTGGTGCTGCGCGGGCCCGAGGGCTGTCTGTCGCTGCCGGGCCTGGAGGCGGGCACGGAACGCCACGACCACGCGGTGGTCGAGGGCGTGACGGCCACGGGTGAGCCGGTCACCGTGCACGGCACGGGTTTCTTCGCGCGGTGTCTGCAGCACGAGACGGACCACCTGGACGGCACGGTGTACGCGGACCGTGTGACGGGCTGGCGCCGCCGCCGTCTGACGCGGCAGGTCGCCCGGGCCCCCTGGCACAGGTGACCGGGCGCCGGCACGGGGACCCGGGGGCCCGCGCGGGTGAGGCCTCAGGACTTCCGGTCCGCGACGGCGGCCAGCCGCCCCCACAGCAGGTCGGCGAGGCTCGTCACCAACTCCGCCCGGGAGCACGGGCGTTCGCCGAGCCACCAGTCGCCGGCGGCGTGCATCATGCCGACGATTCCGTGCCCCCACACCCGCGCCAGCCGCGCGCCGTCCGGCCCGAGGTCGATGCGGTCCTCGATGACCTGCGCCAGTTCCTCGCCCATGCGCCGCAGCAGCGGAGCCGAGTGCTTGCCGATGTCGAAACCGGGCTCGCCGCTCTGGCCGGTGTCCGCCGGATGCATCAGGAAGCGGTAGACCTGTGGGCGGGACTCGATGGCCGCGAGGTAGGTGTCGAGGGTGGACTCCACGCGCCTGCGCCGCTCCGCCGGGGCGTCCAGGGCGGCGCGCAACGAGTCCAGGAGGGCGTCCGTGTGCCGCTGGGCGAGGGCGGCGTACAGTCCGCCCTTGTCGCCGAAGTGTCGGTAGAGGATCGGCTTGGTGATGCCGGCCTCGGCGGCGATGGCGTTCATCGACGCCTGCGGACCGTCGCGCAGCACCACGCGGTCGGCGGCTTCCAGCAGCTCGCGCCGTCTGCGGTCGGCGGACCGCTGCTGCTCGGTCGGCTGCGTGGTGTCCATGGTGCTCTCCCCACCCGTGCTGATTCGGTGACGCCTGGGCAAACTAGCACTTCAGAGTCCCGGGGGATCGAACGGGCAGCCGAGCGGTGGTCAGGAGTTGACTTTTCCTACCCGTGGGTAACACACTCGCGTTACCGTTAGTAACACGCATGTGGGCAGCTGGAGGGGACATGGCCGAGTTCACCATGGAGCTCAACGACGAACAGAAGGAAGTCCGGGACTGGCTGCACGGCTTCGCCGCCGATGTGATCCGCCCCGCGGCCGCCGAGTGGGACGAGCGCGAGGAGACCCCCTGGCCCGTGATCCAGGAGGCCGCCAAGGTCGGCATCTACTCCCTCGACTTCTACGCCCAGCAGTACTTCGACCCCACCGGGCTCGGCATCCCGATGGCCATGGAGGAGCTGTTCTGGGGTGACGCGGGCATCGCCCTGTCCATCGTCGGCACCGGCCTCGCCGCCGTCGGCGTCCTCGCCAACGGCACCGACGAGCAGATCGGCACCTGGATCCCCCAGATGTACGGCGACGCCAGTGACGTCAAGGTCGCCGCGTTCTGCTCCTCCGAGCCCGACGCCGGCTCCGACGTGGCCTCCATGCGCACGCACGCCGTGTACGACGAGGCCAACGACGAGTGGGTGCTCAACGGCACCAAGACCTGGGCCACCAACGGCGGCATCGCCAACGTCCACGTCGTCGTCGCCGTCGTCGACCCGGACCTCGGCTCCAAGGGCCACGCCTCCTTCATCGTCCCGCCGGACACCCCCGGTCTGTCCCAGGGCCAGAAGTTCAAGAAGCACGGCATCCGCGCCTCGCACACCGCCGAGGTCGTCCTCGACGGCGTGCGCGTGCCAGGCTCCTGCCTGCTCGGCGGCAAGGAGAAGCTGGACGAGCGGCTCGCCCGCGCCCGTGAGAAGGCGAAGGCGGGCGGCGAGCGCGTGAAGAACGCGGCGATGGCCACGTTCGAGGCGTCCCGCCCCGCCGTCGGCGCCATGGCGGTCGGCACCGCGCGCGCCGCGTACGAGGTCGCCCTCGACTACGCCAGGACCCGCGAGCAGTTCGGCCGCCCCATCATCGACAACCAGGGCGTCGCCTTCCAGCTCGCCGACATGCGCACCTCCATCGACGCCGCCCGCCTGCTGGTGTGGCGCGCCTCCTGGATGGCGGTCAACGGCAAGCCGTTCACCGCGGCCGAGGGCTCGATGTCCAAGCTGTTCGCGAGCGAGACCGCCAAGAAGGTCACCGCCCAGGCCGTCCAGATCCTCGGCGGCAACGGCTACACCCGCGAATACCCGGTCGAACGCATGCACCGCGACAGCGCCATCTACACGATCTTCGAGGGCACGAGCGAGATCCAGCGCCTGGTGATCGCCCGGACGCTGGCCGGGATGCCGATCCGCTGACACTCAGCGGTGTCTGAGCGGCGTCAGCTGTTCGATGTCGTACTTCGTCCGCAGGGCCTCGATGGCCTTCTGGTCCGGTGGGGCACCGCTTCCCAGGATGTCCAGCAGCTCCTCGAAGTAGTGCTCGTGGTCCGGGGGCGGAGACGCCTGGAAGAACATCTTCGCCGGGGTGTCCGTCGGGTTCGCGAAGGCGTGCGGGCAGCCCGGGGGGACCACGATGACGGTGCCGGGCGTGGCCCGTACGACCCGACTGCCCGAAGGCGACTGCCACGTCCGCCAGTTGTCGGGTGTGCGCACGCGCGGCTCGAAGGCGAGGACGTCCAGCTCGCCCTCGAGGACGTAGAACAACTCCTCGCTGCGCGTGTGCACGTGGGCGCCCACGTCGAAGCCCGGCGGGACGAGGACCTCGAAGGTGGAGGCCGACCGGGAGTGGGAGCCGGTCACCTTGAAGGTGACGTGCTGGGCCGGCGCCGCCACGACCCGGCCGTGACCCGGCGGCACCAGCAGTCCCTCCGTCGCCGTCATCGGGGCCTCACCACGTCACCGGAAGGGCCTCCGGGCCGCGGATCAGCGCGCCCTTCCGGAAGGGGACGTCCTCGGGCGGGACCGCCAGCCGCAGCGTCGGCACGCGGTCCAGGAGCGTACCGACCAGCAGTTCCGACTCCAGGCGGGCCAGCATGGAGCCCGGGCAGTAGTGCGGGCCGAAGCCGAAGGACACGTGCGGGTTCGGGCTGCGCGAGATGTCGATCGCGTCGGGATCGGCGAACACCTCGGGGTCCCGGTTCGCGGCCAGGTACGACACGTAGACCGCGTCGCCGGCCCGGATCCGCACGCCCCTGATCTCCACGTCCTGCAGGGCGATCCGCGACAGGCCGACGGCGTTGCGGTGCGGGATCCAGCGCAGCAGCTCGTCCACCGCTTGCGGCCTGATCCCCGGATCGTCCCGCAGCCGCCGCGCGAGCTCCGGGCGGGTCAGCAGGACATGGATCATCTGGCCGCTGTTGTTGGTGACCGCCTCGCCGCCGATCTGCAGCAGCAACGCCAGTCCCACCGCCTCGTCCAGGGTGACCTCGCCGCGCCCCACGGCCGCGCCCAGCAGCGACGCGACGTCCTCGCCCGTGCCGGACTCGCGCAGGCCGATCAGGTCGGAGAAGTACGCGCCCATCTCCTGCTTGGCCCGCTCACTGACGTCGGCGCCGTGCGCGGACGACAGGATCAGCTGCGTCCAGGTGTGCATGGCCTCCCGGTCGGCGGCCGGCACGCCCATCAGCTCGCAGATCACGGCGATGGGGAACGGGCTCAGCACCGCCGACGTGAGGTCGGCGGGCGGACCCTGCGACAGCATCGCCGAGATCAGTTCCTCCAGCACGCGGCGGGACTTCTCCCTCACCCGCTCCACGCCGCGCGCCGTGAAGGCCGCGGCCACCGTGCGGCGCAGGCGGGTGTGGTCCGGCGGGTCGAGGAAGCCGACCGCCCCGGGCGCCGGGATGAAGTGCGGGGCGAGACGGGTGACCTGGCGGTCCATCACGGGCTCGCGGCCGAAGCGCGGGTCGTTGGCCACCAGGCGCACGTCGTCGTGCCGGGTCACCAGCCAGGCCCAGCCGTCGCCGTTGGGCAGCTTGATCCGGGTCACCGGGCCCTGCGCCATCAGCTCCCGCAGCACGGGGTCGAAGTCCGTGCCCGGCAGGTCGAGCGCCGGCCATGTCCGGACCGGTGGCAGGGGCCCGGTGAGGGTCTTCTCCGTCATGCCGTCCCCACCTTCGACCTGGTGTCGGCACACTGCCAGCGGCCCAGCGACATCTCCGCGGTGATGCCGGGCCCGAACCCGGCGAGCATTCCGCAGGCCCCGTGCTCGACGCCGCCTTCCTCGAACAGCCGCCGCAGCGCGTCCAGGACGACGGCGCTGGCGATGTTGCCGTACTCGGTGAGTGTCGCCCGGCTGAACCGGAACGCGTGCGGGTCGACCTCGAGGAAGGTGCTCAGATCGTCCAGGATGCGCGGCCCGCCCGCGTGGATGATGTAGAAGTCCAGGTCGGAGGCGTCCCAGTCGTGTCGCGACGCGAGGCTCCTGAGCGCGGGCGCGAGGGGTTCCATGGTGCCCGGCACCCGCTTGTCCAGCAGGAAGTGGAAGCCGGTGGCCCGCACGTCGTACATGATCCACTCCTCGGTCTTCGGGATCAGGTACGAGCCGTTGCGCTCCAGCCGGATGCCCTCGCCGCCCCGCCCGCGGACCACGGCCGCGGCGATGCCGTCGCCGAACAGACCGTTGGACAGCAGCGAGCCGACGCCGATGTCGCTGGGCTGGTAGCACAGCGAGCAGAACTCGCAGGCGACGATGAGCGCGTTGGCGTCCGGGTACGCGGTGCAGAAGTCGTGCGCCCGATTGATCGCGGCGCCTCCCGCGGCGCAGCCCAGCTGGGCCATGGGTATCTGCCGGGTGGTGCTGTTGAAGCCCATGGAGTTGATCAGCCAGGCCGTGAGCGAGGGCATCATGAAGCCCGTGCACGACACGTAGATGATCATGTCTATGTCCGTGGTGAGCAGCTCCGCGTCGTCCAGGGCGCGCTGGACGACCGCCGGGACCCGCGCCTTGGCCTCGGACTCGTAGAGCTTGTTGCGTTCCTCGAATCCGGGGTGCTTCAGGGTTTCCTCGATGGGCTGCACGATGCGCCGGGTACGCACCCCGGTGTTCTCGATCAGCCGGAGTGCCAGCGGGAGTTGGGGGTGGCCGGCGTGGCGGATACGCGCCAGCTCGAGCGTTTCCTCCATCGTGATCACGTGCTCGGGAACCGACACCGAAGGTCTGCACAAAATCGCCATGAACCGTGCCTGCTTTCGCGTCCAAGCCCTTGCGCCCCCGGTTCGGGAGAGGGCGGGATCGGATGGGTCCCTCCTACGATCACCCGCCGGGGCGGCGAACTCGCGCCGGAGTACTCCATCCCGGGGTCCCGTGCCGCGGAGGGCGCGGCAGGGCCGCCCTCGCCCGCCGCGCCGGGGTCCGGACGGCGGGGCGGCGTCCTTCGTGCCAAGGTCGGAACGCAGGCCCCTGCCCGTACCCGGCCCGACGGAGGCAGCGATGACACGTGACGCCCGGCAGCTGCTGGAGTCGGCCACCCGCCAGCTCGCGCCCGACGCGGAGGCGAATCCGTTCGTGTCGCTGGTCGCCCGGGGGGCGGCCGGAGGGACCGCGCTCGCGGCACTGGCCCAGGAACAGCACGGCGTGATCGCAGCGGACCGACGCTCGTTCCTCCACCTGGCGCAGCGGTCCGCCGCCGACGAACCGGACGCCGCCGCCTTCTTCGCCGGCCTGGCCGAGGGCGAGGCACTGGCGGGGGAGCGGCTGGAAACGTTCGCCAGGGCTTGCGGTGTGGACGGGACCCGGGCCCGCGAGCACGAGCCGCTGCCGGGCTGCCAGGCCTATCCGGCCTACGTCGCCTGGCTCGCGCTGAACGGCTCACCGGCCGACGTGATCCTGGCCCTGACCGCCAATTTCGCCGCGTGGGGTGGCTACTGCGCCACCCTCGCGGGCGCCCTGCGCGAGCACTACGGCTTCACCGACGAGCAGTGCGCCTTCTTCGACTTCTTCGCCGGTCCGGCCCCCGACCTGGACCGGCAGGCGACGGCGGCCGTGCAGCAGGGGCTGGACACGGGTGACCTGGACGAGCGCCTGGCACACCGGTACGGCCGCCTGCTGCAGCACTGCGAGGCGATGTTCTGGGCGACGCTGGCGGGGACCGCCCAGCGTCGTCTCCTGGCCCGCGGCGGGTCCGGATGAGGATGCCCGCGAGGCGGAGAGCGGCCTGGTGGGCGAGCGCGAGCGTGTCGGTCGGTGTGGCCCCGGCCGCCCCATCCGCCCGGGCTGCCCAGTGCCGGAGCGGCGCCAGGGGCGGCCCCGGTCCGGCGGAGGGTGCCGGACTCGCCTGCCCGCCGGTCCGCGCGGCCCGGCCGTTCTCCACCGCGTCCGCCGACGGGCCCTCCGGACACGCCGGCGCGCGGCCCCGAGCGCACGTCAAGGAGGCGGCGGGTAGACCAGGTGCCCGTCGCGGACCTGCGCGTGCTCGTTCAGCACGGCCGGCTTGGACGTCGTGGTGGACATGATGTGCACCACCTCTGCGCCGGCGACGGTCAGGGCGTCGGTGATGAGCCGCCGATGGCAGCGCCAGGGCACCGCCTCGCTGCACATGATCGCCGGCCGTTCGAGTTCGGCGAGTCGCAGGAGTTCCCCGAGACCCGCCGCGAACTCCTCGCCGGCCATGTAGTCGGCGTAGTCGCGGAAGGCCTTGACCCGCCACGCGCCGTTCTCGCTCGGCACGCCCTTTGGAGTGTGCCGGCGGCCGCCGAGGCGGCGGATCCAGCGGTACCCGATGTCGGACGGCAGGGACTCCTCGATCGCGGACCGGTTCCACTGCGGGTACTTCCGGGACGACGGAAACGAACGGACGTCGACCAGGCAGGTCACGTCATGGACCCGCAGCATCTCCAAGACCTCGTCGAAGCCGCGCGTCGAATGCCCGACGGTACAGATACGGTTCGTCATCCAGCCGGCACACCTCGTCAGCGATCCTCAGACCGCGATCCACTTCGCGGGCATCCTCATCCGGACCCGCCGTCGGCCGTCGGCCGGGGAGACAGAACCTAGCGGCGAAGGAAGTGACGTTCCAGGGCCCATGTCGCCACCCGCTCACCCGTGGCGCTGCCGACGACATCCGCGGTCCTGGTGTGGATTCCGGCCCATACCCGCGCGTCGATGACGTCGCGGACGTAGTCCTCGGCGTTCTCGTAGTGCCGGACGGTGCCGGTGCCGGCCGAAGGGATGTCGAGGTCGACGCGGGAGGTGCCGAACAACGTCTCCAGGGCACGCATCAGTGCGCCTCCCCACGTGGCGTGGCCGCTGAGGTAGTCGGGGTGCGGGGGCGTGGGGATCAGGGGTTCCCACGCCGGGTCTGCCCGGGTCGCGGGGTTGCCGTCGGTGTCCGCCTCGCGGATGGCGGTGATCGGCCGCCAGCTGCCGTAGTGGAACTTGGCATCCCAGGCGGCGATGACGGCGTCCGTCACGACGGTGTTCGCGGCCGCGTACAGACGAGCCGTGTCGGTGATGTCGAAGGCGTGCCGGGCGGCGTGGTCGCCCAGTGCCTGCTGGATCTCCACGCGAGCCACGAACTGCGCCGTCTCCGTCTGCAGGGCGCTCCGACGCGAGCCGGTCTTCGCGCCGTACGCCTTCACCTCCGCCAGGTCCCGCGCGTACGACGACGAGGTCAGTGCGGGGGGCGGTCCGGGGCGGAACTGGCTGGGTTCGTCCAGGAGGAACGGGCGCAGCCGGGCGATCCACCCCGTGGTGAAGCCATGGTGGTCGGGCGGCGTCGGCCGCCACACCCCGGGCGCGGGAGAGGGGGTGAACGGCACCGAGGCGTCTCGCCCGTCATGGGCGCGCAGTTCCATGATGTGCTCCGCCGACCGCTTACCGAACGCCACCCCCGACTGCTCGGCGGGTCCGTCCGGGACGTTCGCCAGGGACGCCGTCCATGCCTGCCGCAGCGCGGGGCCCGCCTGCGGGAACCCTGACAGCAGCACCCGGTACGCCGCCGTCGCGGCAGCCGCTTCGGCCGACGCGCCGCGCGGGGCACGTTCCTGCCACCGGTACGGGACGTACCGCCCCTCGATGCCCACCACCGCGTTGTACATGGCCAGTGAGACATACGCCTGCCACACCGCCTCCTCCGGAAGGGTCAGCGTTCCTTCCGGGTCCACGGTCCCCGACACCCGCTCCGCCCACTGCGAGATCACCGACGATGCGGCCTCCGCCCGAGGGGCGTCGGTCTCCGCCCCGGCGGGCTGCCCGCCCGCCACTCCCACCAGCAGCAAGGCCGCCACCACCGCACCGCATCGGCCTTTGCCCAGCGATTTTCCCCTACGCACCGGATCCTCCTCCTGCCCACGTGCCTCACGACGTTCCACCGACACCTACGGCGCCCCGGGCGAGGGGGGCAGTCGCCGCGCCGGGCCGACCGGCTGTCCGGGCGTCCTTTTCACCCGGTCGACGGCCCGGCGACTGGAGTGCGCGGGGGCAGCCGGGGCGCCGCGGCGCGTCAAGCGTCCGGCGTCGCTCCGGCAGGGCGTCAGGGCGTACTGCCGCTGCTGTGCGCGATGCAGACCACGTCGATACGGTCGGCCAGTTTCGCCAGCTCGATCGTGAGGGCGGCCACCGTGTCCTCGTCGAGGTTCTCCGCGCCGGACTCCACCAGGCGCAGCCACCGGCCGCCCACCGTGCGCAGCAGTTTGCTCACGTCGCACGCGGCGACCTGCAAGGTACCGCGGTGGTCGACGATCAGCGGCAGAGTCACTTCGCGGTTCACACAAGCGATCGTAGTCGCGGAGAGCTCACGCACCGTGCCATACCGTGGTGATGTTGCAGAACTCCCTGATTCCGTGTCCGGACAGCTCACGCCCGTACCCGGAGCGCTTCACCCCGCCGAACGGGAGCGCCGGGTGGGACGCCGTCATCCCGTTGACGTACACGCTGCCCGCCTCCAGGTCCCGGACGAACCGGTCCACCTCGGTGTCGTCGCGCGTCCAGACGTTCGAACTCAGCCCGAACGGCGTGTCGTTGGCGAGCAGCACGGACTCGTCCAGGTCGGCCGCCCGGTACAGCGTGGCGACCGGGCCGAAGGCCTCCTCGCGGTGGACGCGCATCTCGCGCGTGACGCCGGCGAGGACGGTCGGCGGGTAGTACCAGCCGGGACCGTCGGGACGTTCGCCACCGCACAGCACCTCGGCGCCGGCGCGCACCGCGTCGTCCACCAGCTCCTCCAGGTCGGCCCGGCCCCGCTCGCTGGAGAGCGGCCCCACCTCCGTCTCCTCGTCGGCCGGGTCGCCGACCTTGAGAGCCTTCATGCCGGCGACGAACCGCGCGGCGAAGGTGTCGTAGGCATCGGTGTGCACGATGAACCGCTTGGCGGCGATGCAGGACTGCCCGGTGTTCTGCACGCGCGCGGTGACCGCGACCTCCGCGGCCCGGTCGAGGTCGGCGGACGGCATCACGACGAACGGGTCGCTGCCGCCGAGTTCCAGCACCGTCTTCTTGACCATCTCCCCGGCGGTGGAGGCGACCGCGCGGCCCGCGGGCTCGCTGCCGGTGAGGGTGGCGGCCTTCACGCGCTCGTCGCGCAGGATGTCGTCGACCGCCGCCGAGCCGATGAGCAGCGTCTGGAAGCAGCCCGCGGAAAAACCCGCCCGGTGGAACAGGTCCTCCAGGTAGAGGGCGGTCTGCGGGACGTTCGAGGCGTGCTTGAGCAGGCCCACGTTGCCCGCCATCAGCGCCGGGGCCGCGAACCGCATCACCTGCCAGAGCGGGAAGTTCCACGGCATCACCGCGAGCACCGGGCCGAGCGGCCGGTAGCGGACGCGGACGTGGGAGGCTCCGGAGTCCCGTACGTCGTCGTCGGCGGGCTGCTCGTCGGCGAGCAGTTCCGCGGCGTGGTCGGCGTACCAGCGCATCGCCTTGGCGCACTTGGCGATCTCGGCGCGGGCCTGCTTGACCGGCTTGCCCATCTCGGTCGTGACCAGCCGGCCGAGGTCCTGCTCGTCCTGCTCCAGGAGGTCGGCGGCCCGCCGCAGCAGCCGGGCGCGCTCGTCGAAGCCGGTCGTGCGATACGTACGGAAGGTGGCCTCGGCGAGCCGGAGCCTGCGCTCGATCTCGTCCCCGCCCATCGCCTCGTACGTCCTGAGCGTCTCGCCGTTCGCCGGATTCACCGTTGCGATGGGCATGACCGTCCTCCCTGGGAGCGAACCGTGTTCCGACCTTCGCGCGCGGCCGTGTGCGCCGCAACGCGGTGCGGCTGGTAGAGGGTGTCCGCGGACCGGCCGAGGCCGGGGGCCGGGGGGCAGGGACACCTGTTTCTCTGCGCTCTACGGCGAGTGCTCCGCGAGCCGGTCGAGAAACGCCGCCTGTGCCGTGACGATCACCTCGCGCGCACGCTCCAGGCCGAACCACGCCACCCGGTCCAGTTCCGGGAAGGCCTGCGTCCGGCCCGATCTCGGCGGCCATTCCATCGTGAAGGTGCCGGGCACCACCGTCGCCGGGTCGAGGTCCGCCTCCACGGCCCACACGGTGACCGTCTTGCCGCCGCGCTGGCGGACCTCGCCCAGCGGGATGCCGGGGCCGTCCGGGGGCGGCACCCCCAGCTCCTCACGGAACTCGCGCCGGGCCGCGTCCCGGGCGGCCTCGGCCGGGCCGTACTCGCCCTTCGGGACCGTCCACGCACCGGCGTCCCTTCGGGCGAAGAACGGGCCGCCCATGTGGCCGAGGAGCACCTCGGTGCCCGCTGTGGAGTGCCGGAACAGCAGCAGTCCGGCACTGCGGGCGCCGCGGCCCGTCACGGCCGCACCGGAGGGTCCGCCTGCGGGTCCGCCCGGGAGGCCGTCCGCGGGGGAGGCTGCGGGTCCGCCCGGGGGGCCGTCCGCCGGTGCGTCGCGAGCAGCGCGTCCACCGTGTCGGCCTCCGCCGGGCGCTTGTCCTCGCGGTAGCGGAGCACGCGGGCGAAGCGGAGGGTGACGCCGGCCGGGTAGCGGGTGGAGCGCTGCAGTCCGTCGTAGGCGATTTCGACGACGAGTTCGGGGCGTACGGTCACGCCCCAGCCGTGTTCCTCGACGGTCAGCTCGCGCAGCCGCCCCGTCTGCCAGGCGAGCATCGCGTCGGTCATGCCCTTGAAGGTCTTGCCGAGCATGACGAGGCCGCCGTCGGCGGTGCGGGCACCCAGGTGCAGGTTGGACAGCTTGCCGGTGCGGCGGCCGTGGCCCCATTCGGCTGCCAGCACCACCAGGTCGAGGGTGTGCACGGGCTTGACCTTCAGCCAGGACGCGCCGCGCCTGCCCGCGCTGTAGGCGGCGTCGAGCCCCTTGACGACGACGCCCTCGTGGCCGCGCTCCAGCGTCCGGGCGAGGAACTCCTCGGCGGCCCCGACGTCCTCGGGTCCGACGACGAGGGCGCGGCGCACCCGCATCGGCGCGGGCACCAGCCGCGCCAGCTCGGCGTGCCGCTCGGTCAGCGGCAGGTCCAGCAGATCGCGGCCGTCGACGGACAGCGCGTCGAAGAAGACGGGGGAGACGGGCACCTGGCGGGCGGCGGTGGCGACGTCCGTGCGCGAGCCGACGCGTCCGGCGGTCTCCTGGAAGGAACGCGGCCTGCCGTCCGCGTCGAAGGAGATGACCTCGCCGTCCAGGATGAATCGCTTCCCGCGCAGCTCCAGCGCCGCGGCCCGCACCTCGGGCAGCCGGTCGGTGATGTCGTCGAGGGTGCGGGTGTGAACGCGCACGATGTCGCCGTCCCGGTGCACCTGGACGCGGATGCCGTCGAGTTTCTCCTCGACCGCGCAGGCGCCCAGCTTGCCGACGGCCTCGGCGACCGAGGACGCGGAGTGCGCCAGCATCGGCAGCACCGGGCGGCCGACCGTGAGCCGGAACCGTTCCAGGGCGGCCGGACCGTCCGCGAGCAGCGCCCCGGCCACCGTCTGGAGCGAGCCCGCGAGCATCACCGCCCGCCGCACGTCCGCCGACGGCGCCCCCGTCGCCCGCGCCAGCCCTTCCACGGCCACGGCGTCCAGCGCGCCCTGCCGCACCTCGCCGGTGAGCAGCCCGGTCAGGAACCGCTGCTCGCCCTCGGTGGCGGCGCCCATCAGCTCGCCCACCAGCCGGGCCCGTTCCGCCTGGGAGCCGGCACCGGAGACCGCGCCCAGTCCGGTGAGCCGCGCGTCCACCTCCCGCACGGTCAGCGCGGGCTCGGCCGCCGGGGCCACGCCCCGGCTCAGCACCTTCCAGCCGATACCGATCCGCCCCTGCGGAAGCCGTCCCGCCAGATACGGGATCACGATCGGCACGTCGTCGGGTTCCGCCTCCCGGAACAACTGCGCGAGCAGCGCGATCTTCCGGGACCGCGCCGAGGTGGCGGCGACCTCCCGGGACACGTCGGCGAGCCGGGTCAGCAGCATGCAGTCAGAGTGCACCGAAGGAGGTCGGGTCACACCCGGACCGCGCATCCTGGGCGGCCGGGGTGCGGAGCGTTACCCGCTCGGGCACCGGGTGACGGAGCACCACCGGCTCGCCGGGGCAGCGGTGCGGCCGAGTGCCACGGCGCACACCTCGGCGGCGGACCCGCGTCCCGTGCTTCCGGCAGGAGCAGGGAGCCGAGGTGGGCTGTGAGGGCTGCGTTTCCCGGCCGACTCGCGACGAGATCCGGTGCGTGCGGCGGTGAAGCCGGAGGGGGAGAAGGAGGGGGAGCGCCGACCCCGCCCGCGCCGGTCACCGACGGAGGTCGTATTGACAAACATGTTTGCCGAAACTGCAATGGCTGGATGACGGACGAGACGGAAGAGGTCCTCGCGGGCGTCGGGCCCCGGCTGCGGCGCATCCGCAAGGAGCGCGGGGCCACCCTCGCCGGGTTGTCCGAGGCGACCGGTATCTCGGTGAGCACGCTCTCGCGGCTGGAGGCCGGGCTGCGCAGGCCCAGCCTGGAACTGCTGCTGCCGATCGCGCAGGCCCACCAGGTGCCGCTGGACGAGCTGGTCGGCGCCCCGCCCGTAGGTGACCCGCGCGTGCGGTCCCGGCCCATCGTCCGGCACGGCCGCACCCACTGGCCGCTCACCCGCCGGCCCGGCGGACTCCAGGCGTACAAGGTGCTCGAACCGCAGCGCCGCCCGGAGCCCGATCCCCGTACCCACGAGGGCTACGAGTGGCTGTACGTGCTGTCCGGGAGACTCCGCCTGGTGCTGGGCGAGCACGACGTGGTGCTGGCGGCCGGGGAGGCCGCAGAGTTCGACACCCGCGTCCCGCACTGGTTCGGGTCGACGGGGGAAGGGCCGGTGGAGTTCCTCAGCCTGTTCGGCCCGCAGGGCGAGCGGATGCACGTACGGGCCAGGCCGAAGCCGTCGTGACCGGCGGCCGGGTCCGGGAGGCCTCGCCCGGCCCGCGGACCTGCCCGGACCGTCGCCCGCCCCGGCGGTTCCCCCATGGGCAAGCGACCGCTTAGTATGCGAGGGACCGGTCGGACGACACACTCGACGCAGTTCCGTGGGAGGCCCCGCATGCAGGCATGGCAAGTGCACGAGAACGGCGAGCCGGGCGAGGTGATGCGCCTCGCGGACGTGGCGCCGCCGACGCCGGGCGACGGCCAGGTCCTGCTCAGGGTGCGCGCCGCCAACGTCAACTTCCCCGACGCGCTGATGTGCCGGGGGCAGTACCAGGTCAGGCCCCCGCTGCCGTTCACGCCGGGCGTGGAGATCTGCGGTGAGACCGAGGACGGGCGCCGGGTGATCGCCAACCCCGCGCTGCCGTACGGCGGCTTCGCCGAGTACGCCGTCGCGGACGCCGCCGCCCTGCTGCCCGCCCCGGACGCACTGGACGACGCCGAGGCCGCCGCCCTGCACATCGGCTACCAGACGGGCTGGTTCGGCCTGCACCGCCGGGCCGGTCTGGAGGCCGGCGAGACACTGCTGGTGCACGCCGCCGCCGGAGGGGTCGGCAGCGCGGCCGTGCAGCTCGGCAAGGCGGCCGGCGCGACCGTCATCGGTGTCGTCGGCGGTGCCGGGAAGGCCGCCGTGGCCCGCGAACTGGGCTGCGACGTGGTCGTCGACCGGCGCTCCGAGGACGTCGTCGCCGCCGTCAAGGAAGCCACCGGCGGCCGGGGCGCGGACGTGATCTACGACCCGGTCGGCGGCGAGGCCTACGCCCAGTCCGCCAAGCTCGCCGCGTTCGAGGGCCGCATCGTCGTCGTCGGTTTCGCGAGCGGCGCCATCCCCAGCCCGGGGCTCAACCACGCCCTGGTCAAGAACTACTCGATCATGGGCTTGCACTGGGGCCTGTACGCCACCAGGAACCCCAAGCTGATCCTGCGCTGCCACGAGCAGCTCACCGAGCTGGCCACGCGGGGCGCGATCAGGCCGTTGGTGAGCGAGCGGGTGCCGCTGGAAGGCGCCGCAGCGGCCGTGCAGAAGGTCGCCGACGGCCTCTCCACCGGCCGGATCGCCGTCCTCGCCGGGGGGACGGAGGGAACGGCATGACCGACGCCGCCGAACTGCGAAACCGTACCCGGGAGTTCCTGGCCGCGCACCCGCCCGCGACGACCGGCCGCCTCGACTTCCTGCGGGCCCGGTTCGACGCCGGACTCGCCTGGGTGCACTTCCCGGAGGGCCTGGGCGGCCTCGGCGCCTCCCGGTCGCTGCAGGCCGTCGTGGACGCCGAGCTGGAGGCCGCCGGGGCGCCCGACAACGACCCGCGGCGCATCGGCATCGGCCT
Source organism: Streptomyces sp. NPDC005925 (assembly GCF_040638805.1). Classification (NCBI taxonomy): domain Bacteria; kingdom Bacillati; phylum Actinomycetota; class Actinomycetes; order Kitasatosporales; family Streptomycetaceae; genus Streptomyces; species Streptomyces sp. NPDC005925. The sequence goes on from NZ_JBEXVL010000012.1 coordinate 146,654, forward strand.
CGGCATGGCCGCGCCGACCATCCTGCGCTACGGCACGGAGGAGCAGAAGCGCACCTTCCTGCGGCCCCTGTGGACCGGCGAGGAGGTGTGGTGCCAGCTGTTCAGCGAGCCCGGCGCCGGCTCCGACCTCGCCGCGCTCGGCACCCGCGCCGTCCGCGAGGGCGACACGTGGGTGGTCAACGGTCAGAAGGTGTGGACGTCCAGCGCCCACGTCGCCCGCTGGGCCATCCTCATCGCCCGCACCGACCCGGACGTGCCCAAGCACCGGGGCATCACCTACTTCGTGTGCGACATGACCGACCCCGGCGTCGAGGTCAGGCCGCTGCGCCAGATCACCGGCGAGGCCGAGTTCAACGAGGTCTTCCTCACCGGCGTCCGCATCCCCGACGCGCGCCGCCTCGGCGAGGTCGGCGACGGCTGGCGGGTCGCGCAGACCACGCTCAACAACGAACGCGTCGCGATCGGCGGCATGCGGCTACCCCGCGAGGGCGGCATGATCGGCCCGGTCGCCCGGACCTGGCGCGAACGCCCCGAACTGCGCACCCACGACCTGCACCAGCGGCTGCTGACGCTGTGGGTCCGGGCCGAGGTCGTCCGCCTCACCGGCGAACGCCTGCGCCAGCAGCTCGCGATCGGGCAGCCCGGCCCCGAGGGCGCCGGCATGAAGCTCGCCTTCGCCCGCCTCAACCAGGAGATCAGCGGCCTGGAGGTGGAACTGCGCGGCGAAGAGGGCCTGTTGTACGACGACTGGACCATGCGCCGCCCCGAGCTGGTCGACTTCACCGGCCGCGACGCCGGCTACCGCTACCTTCGCGCCAAGGGCAACAGCATCGAGGGCGGGACCAGCGAGGTCCTGCTGAACATCGTCGCCGAGCGCGTCCTGGGCCTGCCCGGCGAGCCGCGCACCGACAAGGACGTCGCCTGGAAGGACCTCGCCCGATGAGCACGCCGAGCACCACCGGTACCGCCGCTGCCGCGCGTACGACGAGCGTCCCGCTCGACCTGCTGTACTCCGAGGAGGAGGACGCGCTCCGCGCCGCCGTGCGCGATCTGCTCACCGACCACTGCGACCCGGCCGGCGTCATCGCGCGCACCGAGTCGGACACCCCGCACGACCTGGCGCTGTGGAAGTCCCTCACCGAGGGCATGGGCCTCGCCGGACTGCTGGTGCCCGAAGAGCTGGGCGGTCAGGGCGCCACCCACCGCGAGGCCGCGGTCGTCCTGGAGGAACTCGGCCGCGCCGTCGCCCCCGTGCCGTACCTGACCAGCGCCGTCGTCGCCACCGAGGCCCTGCTCGCGGTCCGGACCGGTGCCCCGCCCGGCGGGCGGACCGACGCGGTCGTCGGCACCGGGGGCCTGCCGGCGGCCGACGCCCTGCTCGGTGAGCTGGCCTCAGGGCGGCGTGTCGGCGCCCTCGCCGTCGGCCTGCACATCGCCCCGGGCGGCGCCGTCAGGACCGCACGGGTGGAGAACGGCACGCTGCACGGCGAGCTGACCGGCGTCGCGGACGCGGCCGTCGCCGACGTCCTCCTCGTACCCGCCGACGACGGCGGCCTGTACGCGGTGGAGCCGGGCGCCGTGACCGTCACGCCGCAGGTGTCGCTCGACCTGACCCGCCCCCTCGCGACGGTCACCCTCGACGGCGCCCCCGGACGCAGGCTCGGCGACGCCGTGCCCGCCGTGCGCCGCGCCCTGCGGGCCGGGGCCGGACTGCTCGCCTCCGAACAGCTCGGCCTCGCCGAGTGGACCCTGACCGAGACGGCGCGCTACCTGAAGGAACGCACGCAGTTCAACCGGCCCGTCGGCGGTTTCCAGGCGCTCAAGCACCGGCTCGCCCAGCTCTGGCTGGACGTCGTGGGGCTGCGCGCCGCCGCCCGCGCCGCCGCCGACGCGCTCGCCACCGGCCGGGACGCCGACCTGGCGGTCGCCGTGGCGCAGGCCTACGCCGCACCCGTCGCCGTCCGGGCCGCAGAGGAGGCGGTCCAGCTGCACGGCGGCATCGGCATGACGTGGGAACATCCGGCCCACCTCTACCTGAAGCGGGCCAAGGCCGACTCGATCGCCCACGGCACCTCCGGCGCCCACCGCGCGGCGCTGGCCGAACTCGCCGACCTGCAGGCTCCCTGACGCACCCCGGCCGCCGACCGGCCGACGACCCGGAAAAGCCCGTCCCACCTGGGGCGGGCTTTCCCGGTCGCTCCCGCGCGCGCCGTTCGCGCCCCGCCCCGCCGAGGTGAACGCGCGAGGTCCGTCCGGACAACTCCCGTCCCGCCACTGCTCCTTGGCCACCCCGGAACCCCATACTCACAGAGGTTCCGTACGGCACGATCAGGGAGGCAGCGCATGGCCCTCACCACCCGACGCACTCTTCTCACCACCTTCGGCGCCGCCCTCGCGGGGACGGTCGCCCTGCCCGCGCCCCGCGCGGCCGCCGAGGGCGACCGACGCGGCCCGCGTCCGCTGTGGCGCGCCCACGCCCACAACGACTACGAGCACACACGCCCCCTCCTCGACGCCCTGGACCACCGCTTCGGCAGCGTCGAGGCCGACACCTACCTCGTCGACGGTCAACTCCTCGTCGCCCACGACCCGGAGGACCTCGACCCGGCCCGCACGCTGGAGTCCCTCTACCTCGCCCCGCTCGCCGCCCGCGTCCGCGCCAACCGCGGCGCGGTGTACCGCGGCCAGCGGAAGCCGCTCCAACTGCTCGTCGACATCAAGACCGAGGGCGCCTCCACCTACCTCGAACTCGACCGGCAGCTCGCCCGTCACCAGCACCTGTTCACGGCCTGCGTCCACGGCCGCGTCGTCCCCGGCCCCGTCACCGCCGTGATCTCCGGCGACCGGGCCGCCCGCGCCCCGATGGAGGCCCAGACCCGCCGCCGCGCCTTCTACGACGGCCGCCTCACCGACCTCGGCACCGCGGCGCCCGCCTCCCTCATCCCGCTCATCAGCGACAACTGGACCAACCACTTCACCTGGCAGGGCACCGGCGCCTTCCCCGCCGCCGAACGGCAGAAGCTGCACGCCATCGTCGGGGACGCGCACGCCCGCGGGCAGCGCATCCGGTTCTGGGCCACCCCCGACACGCCCGGACCCGAGCGGGACGCGCTGTGGGCCGAACTGGTCGCCGCCGACGTCGACCACCTGAACACCGACGACCTCGCGGGCCTCGAGGCCTTCCTCGACGCCCACGACGCGTCGTAGGAACCGACGCCCACACGCTGCCGGGGACCACGGGCCCGTCGAAGAACCACACGTTCGGCGGACAGGTCAGCCGCCCTGATGAACCCTCCGTTACGCCACACTTGCGGCCGAACGCCGCGAAACGGACGTGGCGGAGGAGGTTCGCGATGGCCGTGTCCATCTCTGTGGTGCTGTTGCTGCTGATCCTGGCGGTGATCTTCCTGCGCAACGGGGGACTGAAGCTGTCCCACGCGCTGGTGTGCCTGCTGCTCGGCTTCTACCTGGCCGGCACCAGCATGGCCCCCACCATCCACGAGGGCCTCACGGCCACCGCCGACATCGTCAGCAGCCTGAGGCCCTGAGACCGGTTCCGTACGACTGTCAGGGCGTCGAGAAGACGCCGATGCCGTTCGGGACCGGGCGCTGCGCACCGCCGCTCGGATGGTTGCGCACCGAGACACCGGCCGCCCCCGGCTCCCGTGCGACCAGTGTCGTCGAACCGCCGCCGTCCAGGCTGAACGCGTCCTGTGCGCCCAGCCCCCGCATCGTGTCCGCCACTTCGGCCACGGTCAGACCACTGCGGTACTCCACCGCGCCGTCCACCGCGAGCAGCAGCAGACGCCGTCCGCCGTCCGTGACGCCGACGGCGGTGCGCACCGCCGACGTCCGGGCGTCCAGACCCGGCAGCGGCTGCCCGCCCACCAGCACCGGGTAACCACCGAGGGCGAAGCGGTACGGGACCCCGGACGTGGCCGCCACCAGCCGGTGCCGTACGTGGACCGGCTCCCCGGGTGACAATGCGCGCAACTGCCGCGCGCCCGCCTCCCGGCCGACGAGCACGGTGGTCCCCGGCCCGACGGGTCCGCTGCCCGGGGTGTCGGCGGCCGACACGACCCTGCCGCCCCGGACGGTCACCTCGTACGTGTCCGTGCTGCACGGCGCCGCCCGGTCGGTGTCCGTGCCGCAGGTGGCGCGCACCCGGGAGGCGCTGCCCCACGCGGCGGTGAACGCGCCGACCGAATCCACCGGCAGCGCGTACTGGTTGAGGCCGCCGAGCGGTAGCCGGCCCTCGCTCGTGCGGACGGACCCGTCGAGCACCAGCCGGCCCGGGCGGGCCCTGCCGTCCGCGCCCACGCCGATCACGTCCCGCGTGGACGTGCCGGGTGGCAGGGCCGGGCCGAACCGCTGGCCCTCAGGCACCGCCGCCTTCAGCGCCCGCCCGTCCGAGATCACCGGGCCCACGCTCGCGCCGGTCGCCTCCACGCCCGGGTGCTGTGCCTCCGAGATGTCGAAGAAGTCGCCGTTGACGCCGCCGACCGCGCCCTGGGCGTCCGCCATGACGGACACGGGGGCACGGGCGGAGACCGCACCCGGGTGCAGCAGGCCGACCCGTACGTGCGGATCGCGCAGGTCGACGCGGAGTACGTGCGCGTGCGTCGGCCCGTGGGACGCCGGGATGTCGAACTCCTCGTACCCGACACCGGACGCGAGGACGGCCCCACCCGGTGCGGCGCCATCCGTCGCGGCGCCCGCCGCCGGCGCGCCCGCCAGGCTCGCGACCGTGAGCGCGCCGAGCGCCGTGAGCACCGTCAGTGCCCCTCCGCCCCGTCCCCCGGCGACGCCGCCACTCCGGATGCCTCCGGATCTCCCACCTGTCCCCGACCGCCCACGCCGACGCGTCACAGCACCCCCTGAGGTCCCGTCAAATGTCGCAGGCGAGGGGCGGAGTGCGCCAGACGGCGATGGCCCGTCCGGGTGGGCCGCGCTGACGGTGACTGGGTGACTGGTCGGCGATCACGCGCGGACCGAGGGAGGTGAGGGTCCGTCGGACGAGCCGGCCGGACCCGCCGGACGCGGCGGTGCCCGCCCCGGACGACGAGCCGGGCACGCGCGCGGCACCATGGCACGGCCGGCCGACGGCCGACTGCCCGACCGCCGACCCGGTGCGGTGCGGTGCGGTGCGGTCGCCGGTCGGCTGGGTGCGGTCGCCGGGCGACCGCACCCAGCACGGCCCGCCCCCGGGGGTCACCAGCTGTGGGCGACGTCCACCACGATCCGGTCCGTCAGCGCCAGCACCCGGAACGGCAGCCGGGCCCGGACGCCCAGCCCGATCTGCGTCTCGCCCTCGAAGCTGCCGGCGAAGCGGGTGTCGCGGAACGTGCGGTACCCGGCGAGGTCGATGCCCGGCAGCGCACGGCCGACCCGGCCGGGGTAGGTCGGCTGCCCGTTCTCGTCGTGGGCGGCCGCAGCAACCCGGACCTCGAGGACGGCACCGCCGCCGACGGCGATCTGCTGTCCGGCGCCGTCCTGCTGGAGCCGGCCGACGTACCGCACCCGGTGGCCGACGCCGCTGCCGGCGCCCGGGACGTCGATGACCATCCGGTCGAAGCAGTCGTGCCGGCCGGTCCTGATGTTCTTCAGCGGTTCTGACGTCGGGGCGGCGCCGCTCTTGTCGAGGCTGCCCCAGCCGGTGGTGCACGCCGTGCTGTGCGTGACGCCGCCCTGCGTGGCGCCGGCCGGTGCGGCTCCGGCCGGGACGGCGGTGAATGCCAGCGCGGCACTCATGAGCGCGGCCGTGGTGAGCGCTTTCCTGGTTCGTCCCATGGTGTCCCCCCGGGGCGTCGATGTACTGGTATGTCGTGAGACACCCGGGTTGGCCGAATGGTTGTGGTCACTGGCGCAGTTCGTCACTCCCCGGGCGGCGCCGTCATGGCTGGACCGCTCGGAGGGAGGGGAGGGCGACCGGCGGCGGCGCGATCACAGGAGATCCCGGCGGTGGGCGGTCTCAGTGCCGGTCGCTCGCCGCCGGGCCGGGCAGGAGGGGTGACCAGATGGCCCGCAGCGGGCGCAGGGGGTCGCTCTCGGTGCGGGGCGTGGCGTCCCAGATCCGGGTCGAGCGGTCCCGGTTCGTGTGGCGGGGCCAGTCGGGGCCGGGATCGAGGTCCCGTACGAAGGCGACCCAGGCTCCGTGCACGGCGTCCGCCAGGTGCTGCGGCGGATGCGCGCCGAGGACGGGCGTGACGCCCTCGGCGTCGAGGAGGTCGAAGGCGAACGGCAGGTCCGCGCAGTGGTGCGCGAGGCCCGCGAACACCGGCGCGGCGGACGGCCACCGGAACTCGTAGAGCCACGTGGGTTGTCCGCGCCGGGCGCGTGCCTCGGCGACGGCGACGGCGGGGAACCGGAAGGTGATGTCGGTGACGGCCTGGTTCAGCAGCTCGCCGGGGCCGCCGTCGTGGCCGCCGTAGGTGTCGAGGAAGCGGCGGATGCGGGCCTCGTCGAGGCCGTGCGCGGCGAGCATCACCCGCAGGCCCTCGGGCGTGGCGTCGGGCTGCGGGATGCCGTGGAACTCGTGCGCGGTGCAGCCGAGGAGCAGCGGGACGTCCGCCCCCGCGTCACCGCGGACGAGGACGTCCGGCACCGGCTCCGGGACGAGCTCGCCGTCGGCGAACGGGGCGAGCGCCATCATGGGGAGCGCCGTACGGTCCGGCCCCGGCGCGTTCAGCCGGTCCTGGTGGGCGAGGAGTCCGGTGTCGGTGAGGTCCCGGAGCGCGGCGGCCGTGGCGGGGACACCGGTGCGGGCGGCGAACAGACGCCGCACGGCGTGGGCCACGTCCCGCCCCTGCGGACGCATCACGGCGCCGGACGCGCAGATGCCCGCCCGGAAGAGGCCCCGGGCCGACGGCGTCGCCATCAGGGTCAGTACGGCGCCGCCGCCCGCCGACTGCCCCGCGACCGTGACCTTCGCGGGGTCGCCGCCGAACGCGCCGATGTTGTCCCGTACCCACTCCAGGGCGGCGACCCAGTCCCGCACCCCCCTGTTGTCCGGCGCGTCCGGAAGGCTGAGGAAGCCCTCGACGCCGAGCCGGTAGCCGACGGTGACGACCACCACGCCGTCCCGGTTGAACGCGGCGCCGTCGTACCAGGGGCTGGCCGCCGACCCGGCGACGAACCCGCCGCCGTGGATCCACACCAGGACGGGCAGGCCGGCTCCGGGGGAGGGGTCCGGTGTGAACACGTTGAGGTTGAGGATGTCCGGTCCCGGGACGGTCGGCTCCGGGATCGTCGTGACCTCGGAGAACGCCCGTCGCTGCGCGGTCGGCCCGTACGCCGTCGCGTCCCGTGTCCCCCGCCACGGCTCCGGCGGCACGGGCGCCGCGAACCGCAGCGCGCCGACGGGCGGCAGCGCGTACGGCACACCGAGGAACCGCACCCCGGTGGCGCGGCGCTCACCACGGACGGCGCCGTGAACCGTGCGCACGACCGGGTGCGGCGGCGGGGCGGAGCGGCGCGTCATGGGACCTTCCGGTGCGGGGGTGCGGGGGTGCGGGGGTGCGGGTGCGGGTCGCGGGGCGGTGAGGGGGGTGTGGATACCAGTCAGGGCGGGGAGGCGAACCTTCCTCGGAAACGAGCGGTCAACGGCCCCGGTACGGCAGACCGCCGGCACCTGCCGGGCTCTGGCCCTCCTCATCCGGACGAAGAATGCCGACGGCGGGTCGACGGCAGGCCGACGCCGGGACGCCGACCGCCTTCCCCGCGCCCGTCCTCTCCATCCCCCTCAATCCTGGCAGAACTCCTGTCAGCCCTCGTGAACGTCCTCGCGCAGGTCCTTCACCCGCCGCAGTTTGCCCATCGACCGTTCCAGGGTCTCGGGGTCGACCACCGCCACCTCGACGCTCACGCCGACGCCGTCCTTGACGCCCCGGGCGACGGCGCGGGCCGCCGCCTCCCGCTCGGCGGTCGCCGCGTCCGCCCTGGCCTCCACCCGCACGGTCATGTGATCCATACGGCCGCGTCGGGTGAGGTGGATCTGGAAATGCGGGGCGACACCGGGCGTGCGCAGCACGATCTCCTCGATCTGGCTGGGGAAGACGTTCACCCCGCGCAGGATGATCATGTCGTCGCAGCGGCCGGTGATCTTCTCGATGCGGCGGAAACCGGGCCGGGCCGTGCCGGGCAGCAGCCGGGTCAGGTCGCGCGTGCGGTACCGGACGACCGGCAGGGCTTCCCTGGTGAGCGTCGTGAAGACGAGTTCGCCGCTGTCGCCGTCGGTCATGATCTCGTCCGTGACGGGGTCGACGACCTCGGGAAGGAAATGGTCCTCCCACACGTGCAGACCGTCCTTGGTCTCCACGCACTCCTGCGCGACACCGGGGCCCATCACCTCGGACAGGCCGTATATGTCGACGGCGTGGATGTCCATGCGGTCCTCGATCTCGCGCCGCATCTCCTCGGTCCACGGCTCGGCGCCGAAGATGCCGACGCGCAGCGAGGTGGAGCGCGGGTCGACACCCTGCCGCTCGAACTCGTCGAGCAGGGTGAGCATGTAGGACGGCGTGACCATGATGATCTCGGGCTCGAAGTCCCGGATGATCTGCACCTGGCGGGCGGTCATGCCGCCGGAGGCGGGAATCACCGTGCAGCCCGCGCGTTCGGCGCCGTAGTGCGCGCCGAGTCCGCCGGTGAACAGGCCGTATCCGTAGCTGACGTGGACCTTGTGGCCCGCCCGGCCGCCCGCCGCCCGGATCGAACGGGCCACCAGGTCGGACCAGTTGGACAGGTCGCGCTCGGTGTAACCGACCACGGTGGGCCGCCCGGTGGTGCCGCTGGAGGCGTGCACGCGGCGTACGTCCGCCATGGGGACCGCGAACATGCCGAAGGGATAGGTGTCGCGCAGGTCGGCCTTGGTGGTGAACGGGAACCGGGCGATGTCCTCCAGCGTGCGGCAGTCCCCGGGCGCGACACCGGCCTCGTCGAACTTCGCGCGGTACAGCTCCACGTTGTCGTACGCGTGCCGGAGCGTCGCCCGCAGCCGCCGCAGCTGGAGGTCGCGCACCTCCTCGCGGGTCATCCGCTCGGCGTCGTCCAGCAGGTGGGCGGGCAGCGGTTCTCCACGGCGGGGCGCGGCAGCCGTCCGGGTGGGTTCGCTGCTCATGACGACTCCTCACGTTCCGTGGACCGCGCGGGCCGGGGTTGCGTGGACGGCGCGGGTGGCGTGGTCCGGAGAGTGCGGCTCCGGCCGCGGAACTCCGCGACGACCGTGTCACCGCGTACGACACTCACGTCGTATATGCCGCTGCGGCCGAACCGGGTGCGCTCCCGGGCCGTGGCCACCAGGACGTCGCCCTCGTGGGCGGGCGCGACGAAGTCGATGTCGGCGCCGGCCGCCACGGTGACGGGACCGTGGCTGTTGCAGGCGCAGGCGAAGGCGCTGTCGGCCAGCAGGAACACGTAGCCGCCGTGGGCGATCCGGTGGCCGTTGACCATCGCGGGCGTCACGGTCATGCGCAGCACGGCCGTCCCCTCGCCGTGCTCCAGCAACTCGATGCCGAGGCCGCGGGACGCCTCGTCCGCGGCGAGCATCCGCTCCACCGGCCCGGGCCTCGGCACCGCGCCCGGCGCCGCGTCCGTCCTCTCCGTCACTGCGTCTGCCACCCCTGCACCTCTGTTTCCCGACCGAACATTCGGTTATCGTGCGGCGCAGTCAGGAAATCCGCCGCGCGAGGGGCCTGTCAAGAGGGTGTCCGGGTGTCGGCACGCGGTGCGCCGGCAGGGTGGGCCGGTCGAGCGCGGAGGGCCTGTTGCCGTCGGGCGGGGTGCTCGGCATAGTATGGACCGAACGAATGGTCGGTTGGGTTCGGTAGGGTTAGGTGGTACGGATGACCGCAGCGCACACCCGCTCCACGACGGAGGACGAGGCTCCGCCGGAGCTCCAGGAGCAGTTCGACCGCACCATCGCGCGCGACCAGCGCGTCGAGCCGCGCGACTGGATGCCCGAGGGCTACCGCAGGACGCTGATCCGGCAGATCGCCCAGCACGCCCACTCCGAGATCATCGGCATGCAGCCCGAGGGGGAGTGGATCACCCGCGCGCCCTCGCTGCGCCGCAAGGCCATCCTGTTCGCCAAGGTCCAGGACGAGGCCGGTCACGGGCTGTACCTGTACTCGGCCGCCGAGACCCTCGGCGCCGACCGCGCCGACCTCACCCGCCGTCTGATCGAGGGCCGCCAGAAGTACTCGTCGATCTTCAACTACCCGACGCCGACCTTCGCCGACGTCGGCGTCATCGGCTGGTTCGTGGACGGCGCGGCCATCTGCAACCAGGTACCGCTGTGCCGCAGCTCGTACGGCCCGTACGCGCGCGCGATGGTGCGCATCTGCAAGGAGGAGTCCTTCCACCAGCGGCAGGGCTACGAGCTGCTGATGACGATGATGCGCGGCACCGACGCCCAGCGCGAGATGGTCCAGGACGCGGTGAACCGCTGGTGGTGGCCGTCCCTGATGATGTTCGGCCCGCCCGACGGCAACTCGCCCAACTCCGCCGCCTCCATGGCCTGGAAGATCAAGCGGCACAGCAACGACGAACTGCGGCAGCGCTTCGTCGACATGACCGTCCCGCAGGCCGACAAGCTCGGCGTCACGCTGCCCGACCCGGAGCTGCGCTGGAACGAGGAGCGCGGGCGGCACGACTTCGGCACCCCCGACTGGACCGAGCTCCAGCGCGTCATCTCCGGCGACGGCCCCTGCAACGCCGAGCGGGTCGAACGCCGCCGCACCGCACACGAGGAGGGCGCCTGGGTGCGCGAGGCCGCCGCCGCGCACGCCGCCAAGCAGGCCGCCCGCGCACGGAAGGAAGCCGTCGCATGAGCGACACGCAGGCATCGAAGGCCGACTGGCCGCTGTACGAGGTGTTCGTGCGCGGCAAGCGCGGGCTGAACCACGTCCACGTCGGCTCGCTGCACGCGGCCGACGACCGGATGGCCCTCACCCACGCCCGCGACCTGTACACCCGGCGCAACGAGGGCGTCAGCATCTGGGTGGTCCGCTCCGAGCACATCGCGGCCTCCACGCGCGACGAGAAGGACCCGTTCTTCGCCCCCGCCGCCGACAAGGTCTACCGGCACCCCACCTTCTACGACATCCCCGACGACGTCCCCCACATCTAGGAGCCGGGCATGAGCGACTCCAGGAGCACGGCATGAGCGACGACCACGTCTACCTGTCCCTCGCCGAGGACCACGAGGACGGTGACGCGCGCTGGGCCTTCGGGACCGGCTTCGAAGACCCGCTGCACGGTGTGAGCACCGACGTGCCCGACGGTGTGGACACCGCGGAGCTGGCCGCGATCTGTCTCGCCCTCGGCGACGACGCCCTCGTCTCGGCGCAGCGCCTCGCCGAGTGGACCACCCGCGCTCCCGAACTGGAGGAGGAGGTCGCGCTCGCCAACATCGGCCTCGACCTCCTCGGCCAGGCCCGCATGCTGTACGCCCGCTGCGGCCAGGTCGACGGCACCGCACGCGGCGAGGACGCCTACGCGTACTTCCGCGACGCCGGCGACTTCCGCAACGTCCGCCTCGCCGAACTCCCGACCGGCGACTTCGCGTTCAGCATGGCCCGGCTGCTCGTGCTGTCCAGCTGGCGGCTCGCCCACTTCCAGCACCTCGCCGGCCACGCCGACCCGGTGCTCGCCGCCGTCGCCGCCAAGGGCGTCAAGGAGCTGACGTACCACCGGCAGTACGCCGCCGAGTGGGTCGTCCGGCTCGGCGACGGCACCGACGAGTCGCACCGGCGGATGACAGCCGGTCTGGTGCAGGTCATGCCGTACACCGGCGAGCTGTTCGCCGCGTACGACGCCGGTCCGGAAGTCGTCGCCGTACTGCGGCAGGTCACGGAGGCCGCGGGTCTGCCGCTGCCGGGGCCGGAGTCCATGCCCGGGACGGAGTCCCCGTCCGGGACGACGGGTCTGCCGCTGCCCGGGACGAAGCCCCTGCCCGAGGCCGCGGCTCTGCCGGTGCTCCCGGCGGCGTCGCTGCCCGGCTCCGGACGGGACGGCGAGCACACCGAGCACCTGGCCCCGCTGCTGGCCGAACTGCAGAGCGTGGCCCGCGCCCACCCGGAGGCGACATGGTGACCACCCTTACCGACGCCCGGCGCGCCCGGCACGTCGCCGAGCGCGTCCCGGACCCCGAGCTGCCCATGCTGACGCTCGCCGACCTCGGCGTCCTCAGGGACGTGCGTGTCGAGGCCGACGGCACGGTGGTCGCCGATCTCACCCCGACGTACTCCGGCTGCCCCGCCATGGCCGAGATGCGGGCCGACACGGCCGCGCGGCTGCGGGCCGCCGGGTTCGCCCAGGTGCGGGTGCGCACGGTCCTCGATCCGCCGTGGACCACCGACTGGATCACCCCGGAGGGCCGGCGCAAGCTCGCCGAGCACGGCATCGCCCCGCCCGGCCCCGCCCCGCGCCGGGCACCCGGACCGGTGCCCCTGGTCCTGTCCACCACCCGGTCCACCACGGCCGGGTCCCCCTCCGGGGCCACCCCGGGGACCACCGGGGGGCCCGCCTCCGGGCCGGTGGGCCGCCGTGCCGTGCCCTGCCCGCGCTGCGGCTCCGCGGACACGGAGGAGACCTCCCGCTTCGGCGCCACCTCCTGCAAGGCGCTGTGGCGCTGCCTGGCCTGCCGCGAACCCTTCGAGTACGTCAAGGAGATCTGATGCAGGACGTGCCGGCCCCCACCGCGGCGGCCCCCACCGCGGCGGCCCGCCCCGGGGCGCTCGCCCCGCGCCCGCGCCGCCGCCCGGCGTTCCACGCCCTGCGGGTGGCCACGGTCCAGCGGCTGTGTGAGGACGCGGTCGCCGTCGGCTTCGACATCCCCGCCGGACTGGCCGACGAGTTCGCCTTCGCGCCGGGCCAGTCGCTCACGCTGCGCCGCCGGGTGGACGGGCGCGACGAGCGGCGCTCGTACTCCATCTGCTCCCCGGCCGGCTCGCCCCCGCGGATCGGCGTACGGGAGGTGCCCGACGGGCTGTTCTCGTCCTGGCTGGTCCACGAGGTGCGGCCCGGTGACACCGTCGAGGTCATGGGCCCCACCGGCGCGTTCACGCCCGACCTGAGCACGCCGGGCCACCACGTCCTGATCGCCGCCGGCTCCGGCATCACGCCCATGCTGTCCATCGCCGAGTCCGTCCTGGCCGCCGACGACCGGTCCCGGGTCACGCTGTTCTACGGCAACCGCCGTACCGGCACGGTGATGTTCGCCGACGAACTGGCCGACCTGAAGGACCTGCACCCCACCCGGTTCCAGATCGCCCACGTCCTGTCGCGTGAGCCGCGCGAGGCCGACCTGCTGTCCGGACGGCTCGACGCCGACCGGCTCGCCGCCCTCGTCGACGGCCTGGTCGAGGTGCGCGGCGCCGACCACTGGTGGCTGTGCGGGCCGCACGGCATGGTGCGCGACGCCCGCCGCGTACTCACCGGCCTCGGCGTGCCCGAACAGCGCGTCCACCAGGAGCTGTTCTACGCCGACGACGAACCGGTGCGGCAGTCCCGCCACGAGGAACCGGCCGCCGACGGCCCGGTCAGCCAGGTCACCGTCGTCCTCGACGGCCGCTGCACGACCTCCGTGCTCTCCCGCGAGTCCACCGTCCTCGACTCGGCCTCCCGGGTCCGTCCCGACCTGCCGTTCGCCTGCAAGGGCGGCGTGTGCGGCACCTGCCGCGCCCTGGTCACCGAGGGCAAGGCCGACATGCGCCGCAACTACGCCCTGGAGCGGTCCGAGGTCGACGCGGGCTACGTCCTGACGTGCCAGAGCTTCCCTGCCTCCGAGACGCTGACGGTCGACTACGACAGCTGAGCCCGGCCGGCCCGGGCGGCGCCGCGCGCGGAGCGAGTGAGCGGTGACGACGCGCCGAGCGAGGGGGGCGCGTGAACGGACGGGGCGCCCGGCCACGGCCGGCCGGGCGCCCCTGCGTCACGGGGTCCGCGATGAGTTCCGACGGCGGCGCGAGTCTGTACTGGTGACCGACCGCCGCAGGCGTCCTCCGACGCCGTCGGCGCACGACACCGCGGAGGACACCATGACGACCACGCCGGACGATCCGACCACCGCCGCGCCCGGCCGCCCGCCCGTGGTCGACCTGGCCACCTGGCAGGCCGCCCGCGACGAGCTGCTGGTGCGCGAGAAGGCCCACACCCGGGAGGGCGACGCCATCGCCGCGGCCCGCCGCCGGCTGCCGATGGTGGAGCTCGACGGGCGGACCGAGGTGGTCGGCCCCGACGGCCCGGTGCCGTTCCTCGACCTGTTCCAGGGCCGCGACGAGCTCGTCGTCTACCAGCACATGTGGTACGACGGCGCGCCGCACCAGGGCCAGTGCGAGGGCTGCACCACCACCGCCTGGCACCTGAAGGACGCCGTCTACCTCAACGCCCGCGGTGTCTCGTACGCCGTCCTGACCACCGGCCGCTGGGAGGAGGTGGCCGCGTACGTCGCGTTCATGGGCTACACCGAACCCTGGTACTCGGTGCGCGACGCGGACGCGCCGATCGGCGGCGGGATGGGGCACCTCGCCTGCTTCCTGCGGGACGGCGACCGCGTGTTCCTCACCTACTCCACGACCGGCCGCGGCAACGAGCGGGTCAACGCGTCCCTCGGTCTGCTCGACATGACGCCCTACGGCCGCGGCGAGGCGTGGGAGGACAACCCCGACGGCCGGCCCGAGGGACGCGAGGCGTGCTGGTCCTGGCGCTCGGACGTGGACGGCAACCCCACCTGGGGCCCGACCAGCCGCCCCGTGCCGCAATGGACCCGCCCGGGCGCGACCGCCGTGGAAACCCTCGGCCGACACGGCCCGCACCGCTGACGCCACGGCGCGGCGGGCGCCGGTTCAGAGACGGGAGAGCAGTCCGTCGAGCGGGGCGGGCACACGACCGGGTTCGAGGGCCTCGACGAGCACCCGGCCGTAGTGGATCTTGCGCCCCGACTTCGTCCCCAGGAAGCGCCGGAACTGCTGCTGCGGGCTACGCCCCTGCTGCGCGGGCTGATGGAGAAAGGTCTGCAGGGCACGCACCTCGCCCTCCTCCCGGACGAGCTCCGCCACCCGCGCCACGCCCAGCGCGCGGATGAGCTCGTCCTCCAGGTCCGCCGCGCAGACGAAGAAGCCGTGCCGCTCCGCACCGGCCCGTTCGAAACCGCGCGCGTAATAGGGCCCCTCGGCCAGGTCGCACAGCCCTGTGAGCCGCAGGCCCAGACCGGGCGCGCCGAGGAGCCGGGCGTATCGCCCGACGCTCATCGCACCGCCGATCGACAGGACACAGACCCCCTCGGCCGCCAGGTCCCGCCCATGGCGCGCCGCCAGCGCGTCGACGGCGGCCACGTCGCTCAGCCCCTCGAGCAGGACGGCCGCCCGGACGGACAGCCGCGCGGCCAGTTCCTGTGCGGTGGCGCCGGACCCGCCCGCCGCCCACGCGTTGACCGCGTCCCGGAACGCCCCCATGTCAGCCATGAGCCGAGTGTCGTCCAGTTCCGTGGGAGGCGCGAGGGAATAAGGACCGCCGAACATCTCGTGGCTGTGGCTGTGGCTGTGGCTGTGGCTGTGGGCGCGGGCGCGGGCTGGGCGTGGGAGTGGGCGCGGGGTTGCGGGTGTTGTCCTGGCCGTCGTCGGGGCGGAGCGCCGGACGGCAGCGGCGCCGACCCGCACCGGCAGACGGTGGCGGCGCCGGCCGGATCGCGGATGGTCACCGAGGCGATCACAAACCGGTATCGGGCGATCACACGCGGCCAAGACGCGGGGCACCGGCGGACGTTGTGAGGAAGAATGACCGTCATGACGGATGACGGTTCCTCCATCGATTCCACCAAGCCCAGCATCGCGCGCGTCTACGACTACTTGCTCGGCGGCAGAGACAACTACGCCGTGGACCGGGAGATCGGCGACGTCTTCAAGCGTGACCTGCCTGGTTCGGTGGCCATCGCCTTCGCCAACCGCGCAGCGCTGACTCGCGCGGTCCGGGAGATCACGAGGACCACCGGCGTACGGCAGTTCATCGACCTGGGCAGCGGCCTCCCGACCGCCGACAACGTCCATCAGGTCGCGCAGCGGCACGCTCCGGAGAGCCGGGTCGTGTACGTCGACACCGACCCCCAGGTGCTGGTCCACGGCCGTGCGCTGCTGGAGGAGAACGACCGGACCCGCGTCATCATGGCCGACGTGCGCAACCCCGCGGCCGTCCGCGCCCACCCGGACACCGTGGAACTGATCGACTTCGACCGCCCGGTTGGCGTCATCTTCAGCGCCATCCTGCACCACGTCAACGACGACGAGGACCCGGCACGCATCGTCCGCTACTGGCGCGACCAGGTGCCGGCCGGCAGCTACTTCTTCATCAGCCACTTCCGCTCCGGCAACAACCCCGAGACCACCCAGGCCGAACAGATCCTCCAGCAGACCTTCGGCCGCGGCCGGTGGCGTACCGACGAGGAAATCGCGGCCCTGCTCGACGGCCTGGACATCCTCGAACCCGGAGTCGTGCCCACCCCCCTGTGGCGCCCCGATCCGGTCGACAACCGCTGGAACAACGGCGAGAAGGAGCTCACTGTCTGGGAGCATCTCATCGCCTCGGTCCTGGCCCGAAAGCCCGAGTAGGGCTTCCCGGCGGTTCCCCTCGACGGGGCAGCGCTCCTTGAACGACGCCCGACCGGGCGCCCCGCCCGGTCGGGCGCCCCCCTTCGTGCCAGCTGCCCGGTGGCCGGAAGAGGGCGTGGAGTGCCGGCCTCCGCGGGGAAGACGAGACCGGACGACGCGGAGTTCAGCCCGCCGCACCGGGGCTCGAGCAGGATTTCACCGCGTGGAGGGTGAGCACGCCTTCGAGGCGGACCGTCACCTCGCCGGCCGTGGTGCGCAGCAGCAGACGGCCGTCGGTGACGCCGCGGGGGTGGCCGCAGAAACCACCGTCGGGGGTGACCACCTCCAGTTGCGGCCTGGACTTGTCCGGCCCGTACCACGTCACGGCGACGGTCGCGGTGAGCGCGGCGGCGCACAGCACCGTCAGCACCACGCCCCGCGTCAGCGCCCTCGCCGCGCGAGAAGAGCCGCGTGCGAAGTGTCGTGCGCCGTCAGTCCCGGTTCGCCACCGACGCCGGGTCGTCGAGCACCGTCCGCACCACGGAGTGCGCCGCGCCCAGCAGCGGACCCTGCGGACCGAGCCGGGACACGGCGACCGGGCAGGCCGGGCCCGCCGTGCGCCGGGCCAGTTCCTCCCGCAGCGACGGCAGCAGCCAGGGCGCGAGCCCCGCCAGCGCGCCGCCCAGCACCACGCCCTGCGGATCGAGTAGGTTGACCGCTCCCGTCAGGGCGATGCCGAGCGCCGTACCGGCCTCGCGCAGGGCACGGCGTACGTCCCTGTCGCCCGCCGCGGCGCGGTCCGCGAGGAGTCCGACACGGTCCTCTCCGGGTTCCAGGCCGGCCGCGCGCAGCACCGCCTCCTCACCGGCGTACTGCTCCAGGCAGCCACGCCCGCCGCACGGGCAGGCCGGTCCGTCGGGCTGTACGGGCACGTGGCCGAGTTCGCCCGCGAAGCCGCGTGTTCCGCTCAGGGGCTGTCCGTCCACGACCACGGCGCCACCGATGCCGATCTCGGCGGACACGTGCAGGAAGTCCCGCGGGGTGCCGTCCCCGAGCCACAGCTCGGCGAGCGCGCCGAAGGTGGCCTCGTTGCCCACGGTCAGCGGGAACGCGGTGGGCAGCAGGGCGGCCAGATCGGTGTCGTGCCAGTCGAGGTTCGGGGCGCGGACGACGGTCCGGGCGTCGCGCGCCACGAGGCCCGGTACGGCGACGGCGAGGCCGGCCGGCCACAGGCCCTCGTCCTCCGCCTCGGCGACGACCCGGTCCACCAGCTCGCTGAGTTCCGCGACGACCGGCCCGGGCGCCCGCCCGCGGTTGGCGCCCTGGCGCACGGCACGCGCGCGTATCCGCCCGCGCAGGTCGACCGCGCACACCGCGAGGTGGTCGACACCGACCTCGGCGCCGATGCCGGCGGGTCCGCGCCCGCTGACCGCCAGCGCGGAGCCGGGACGCCCGACCCGGCCCGGCCGTTCGGGGCCCAGTTCCTCCAGCAGCCCCGAGCGGATCAGCTCGTCCACGAGGGTCGACACGGCCGCACGGGTCAGCCCGATGCGCGAGGCGACGGCGGCCCGCGAGAGCGGCCCCTCGGCGCTGACGGCGTGCAGCACGCGGGCGAGATTGCGGCGGCGCATGCCCCGCTGGGTGTCCGGGGTCCGTCGTCCGGGACCGGCGGGATGCGCCTCGTGCAGCGGTGCGGTCATCCTTGCGTCAGTCCTCAGTCCTCAGTCCGGTGTGCGACGCCGGCAGCGCCAGTCCTCAGCAGCCTGTGTGCCGCTCGGGCACCGGGCGACCGCCGAGCGGTCCTCGGCGGTCCGTGTGCCGCTCGGGCAGCTAGCCGGTCCGGTCTCGGCGGTCCGTGTGCCGGGCGGGCAGCGGGGCCGTGCCGGTTCCTCAGCCCGTGCGCCGCTCCAGCAGCGGGGCCGCGTCGGAGAGTACCCCGGCGATCCGGGCGAGCGCCGCCTCGTCCCGCTCGATGGCGCCGAGCACCGGCCCCGCGGCCGTGTTCCAGCGCCGGGCGACGGCAGCCGGGTCCTCGCCGGTCAGCAGCCCGGCGGCCTGCGCGGCGGCGCCCAGCGCGACCAGTTCCTTCGCCTCCGGGATCTGCACGGGACGGCCCGACAGCCGCCGTACGGTCTGCTGCCAGGCGGTGCCGCGGGCGCCGCCGCCGATCAGCAGCAGCGGGGCCGAGGCGTCCGCGTCCTCGTCGAGGACCCGGCCGAGGGCGCCCAGCAGCGAGTGCACCGCTCCGTCGTACGCGGCCTGGAGCAGCTGGCTGGCGGTCGTGTCGTGGCGCAGACCGTGCAGCAGGCCGGAGGCGTCGGGCAGGTCGGGGGTGCGCTCGCCGTCCAGGTACGGCAGCATCGTGACCGACGTGCCGGGTTCCACCGCCTCGCGGTCCAGGCCCAGGAGGGTCGCGACGCGGTCGACGGCGAGTGTGCAGTTCAGGGTGCAGGCCAGCGGCAGCCAGTCGCCGCGCGCGTCGGCGAAGCCCGCCACGGTGCCGCTCGGGTCGGCCGGCCGGTGCCGCGACACGGCGTACACCGTGCCCGACGTGCCGAGGCTCATCACCGGCGTGCCGGGCCGCACCCCGAGACCCAGCGCGGCGGCCGCGTTGTCACCCGTGCCGCACGCCACCAGGGTGCCCCTGGAGAACGGCAGGTCGTGGCCGTCGCGCACCGTGCCGGCCACCTCGCCGGGACGCACCACGCGGGGCAGCAGCGCCGGGTCGAGGCCGACGTGCGAGAGGATCTCCTCGTCGTACGACTCCGTGCCGGACGCCCACCAGCCGGTGCCGGAGACGTCGCCCCGGTCGGTCGTGCCCTGCCCGGTGAGCCGCTCGGTCAGGTAGTCGTGGGGGAGGCGCACCGCCCTCGTCGCGCGAATCGCGTCCGGCTCGTGCTCGGCGAGCCACGCCCACTTGGTGACCGTGAACGAGGCGGCCGGCACCGACCCCGTCCGCTCGGCCCAGAACGTCGCCCCGCCCAGCTCCTCCGTCAGCCGGCGGGCCTGCGGCGCGGAACGCACGTCGTTCCACAGCAGGGCCGGACGTACCGGTTCGCCCCGCTCGTCCAGCGTGACCAGACCGTGCTGCTGGCCGCCGATCGACACCGCGGCGGCCTCGTGCGCCGCGTCGCCGCACTGGCGCAGCGCCTCGCACAGCGCGTCCCACCACTGGCGCGGATCGCTCTCACGGCCCGCCCCGGAGGACACGGTGTGCGGCGCCTTGCCGCTCGCGACGACCCGGCCGGTGGCCACGTCGACGACCAGCGCCTTGGTGGACTGGGTGGACGTGTCCACGCCGACGACGAGCGGACCCTCGGCTGCTGACATCGGTTTCTCCCTTTTCCGCGGCTCAGCGGGGATCTGACCTGGGGTTGTGCGGACATCCGGGCCGGTGTCGGCCCAGGGCGCCGCACCACCGGAACAGGTTGTCCCTTCCCAGAGGTGCGTCCGCATACTAATTTGTAAAGCGCCATGACGAAATAGTGTCACCGAGCAAGGAGCCGCGGCATGAGCTACCAGCCCACCCCCGAGGACAGGTTCACCTTCGGTCTGTGGACCGTCGGCTGGCAGGGACGGGACCCCTTCGGCGACGCCACCCGCGCCGCCCTCGACCCGGTCGAGGCGGTGCAGCGTCTGTCCGAGCTGGGCGCCCACGGCGTGACCTTCCACGACGACGACCTGATCCCCTTCGGCTCCTCCGACATCGAGCGCGAGGGCGTCGTCAAGCGGTTCCGCCAGGCCCTCGACGCGACCGGCATGCGCGTCCCGATGGCCACCACCAACCTGTTCACCCACCCGGTGTTCAAGGACGGCGCGTTCACCGCCAACGACCGCGACGTACGCCGCTACGCCCTGCGCAAGACCATCCGCAACATCGACCTCGCCGTCGAACTGGGCGCGGAGACGTACGTCGCCTGGGGCGGCCGGGAGGGCGCCGAGTCCGGTGCCGCCAAGGACGTGCGCGACGCCCTCGACCGGATGCAGGAGGCCTTCGACCTGCTCGCCGACTACGTCACGGGCCAGGGCTACGACCTGAAGTTCGCGATCGAGCCCAAGCCGAACGAGCCGCGCGGCGACATCCTCCTGCCGACCGTCGGACACGCCCTCGCGTTCATCGAGAAGCTGGAGCGCCCCGAGCTGTTCGGCGTCAACCCGGAGGTCGGCCACGAACAGATGGCCGGGCTGAACTTCCCGCACGGCATCGCGCAGGCCCTGTGGGCGGGCAAGCTCTTCCACATCGACCTCAACGGCCAGAACGGCATCAAGTACGACCAGGACCTGCGCTTCGGCGCCGGTGACCTGCGCGCCGCGTTCTGGCTGGTCGACCTGCTGGAGTCGGCCGGATACGCCGGGCCGCGGCACTTCGACTTCAAGCCGCCGCGCACCGAGGACTTCGACGGCGTCTGGGCTTCCGCGGCCGGCTGCATGCGCAACTACCTCATCCTCAAGGAGCGCGCGACCGCCTTCCGCGCCGACCCCGAGGTGCAGGAGGCGCTGCGCACGGCTCGCCTGGACGAACTGGCCCAGCCCACCGCCGCCGACGGCCTGGAGGCCCTGCTCGCGGACCGGTCGGCGTTCGAGGAGTTCGACGTCGAGGCCGCCGCGGCCCGTGGGATGGCCTTCGAGCGTCTGGACCAGCTGGCCATGGACCACCTGCTCGGGGCGCGCTGAGCCGTCGCCCGGTGGCTCCCGGGAGGAGTGTGGGGGCGGGGACGTGTCCCGGCCCCCACACGGGGTCAGGAACCCTACGGAACGCGCACGTACGGGCTGGTCGTCTCGGCGCTGCTGTCGACCGGCCCGCGCGTCGAACGCCGCCGCTCCGTCCGCCCTGCCGGAGCCGGGGCCGGGGCCGGGGCCGGGGCCGGGGCCGGGGCGAGCGTGTCGTGCCGACGGGGCGATGCCCTCGATCCTCCCCGGCACGCCCGCGACCGTGATCCCCCGTCCGGGACGCGGGCCCCGCCCCCATCACCGGGAACCGTCGGAGCCGGCGGAGACTACCCACGTTGGTGATGCCCCCGGCGGGCGGTGCGGGCGAGACTGATCGGACTTCGGACGAGCACGGCGTCGGCAGCCATGCCCGTCGGCAGCCATGCCGAAAACGAGGGCTGGGGATGCCATGCGGAAGCTGGAAGTGGCACTGATCGGCGCAGGACTGATAGCCCGCCTGCACCTGGACGCGTGGCTCAGAGCGGGGGCCCGCGTTCGCGTGCACTCCGACGACGGCCGTGCCGAGGACCTGGCGCGCGACTTCGGAGTGACCTCCGTGGGCTCCCTCGCCGAGGCGCTGGACGGCGCGGACGCCGTCGACATCTGCACCCCGACGGAGAGCCACCACGCCATCGCCATGGCCGCCGTCGCCGCGGGTGTGGGGGTGGTGTGCGAGAAGCCGCTGTCAGCCGACGTCGCGCAGGCGGAGGAGATCGTCGCCGCCGCGGAGCGGGCCGGTGTGCCGCTCTACCCGGCCCACGACCTGCGCTTCTCCCCGCCGTTCGCCCGCCTTCACGACCTGGTGGCGGCGGGCCGCCTGGGCGAGGGCGCGGTCGCGCGGTTCACCGTCACCGGCTACCACCCCCGGCCGTGGACCGGCCGTGTGCCCGCCCGCGCGGGCGGGATCCTGACCGACCAGATGCTGCACGGCGCCGACCTCGCCCACTGGATCTTCGGGGACGTCGTACGGGTGCACGCCTACTACCAGGGAGACATCGCCACACCCGCCCCGGCCGGTGCCGTCGGCGTCGCCACCGCCGTCCTCACCCACGCCAGCGGCGCGCTCACCCGGCTGGTGAGCCGGTGGACGGCGAAGCAGTCCCCACCCATGCGCGTGACGTTCCACGTCTCGGGCACCGGCGGGACGGTGCGGTACGACTCCGAGTGGCCCCAGGAGGTCAAGGTGACCGGTGACGCGGCCGGGACCCTGCAGTACTTCGGGGAGTCGCTGTTCGTCGCCGAGATGCGCGAGTTCGCCGAGGCGTTCCTGGGCGGTCCCGCGCCGCGTCTCGGAGCCCGGGACGCGTTGGCCGCCGTCCGCATCACCCAGGCCGCGGCGGAGTCCGCGTGGACCGGACGCGCGGTGGAACTGCCCGTCGTGCAGCCCGTCGGGGAGCCCGGCCCGCATCCTGTCGTGCAGCCCGGTGGGGGGCCTGTCGAGGAGGTCACCGCATGAAGGTCGCCGTGTTGTCGTTCGCCCAGGAGTGCGCCGCCGCGCACGTCCGTGCGCTGCGCGACATGCCGGGCGTCGACGTGGTCACCGCCGACCCCGACGGCCCGCCCGGCGATCCGGCCCGAGGACCGGCCATGGCCGAGCGGCTCGGCGTGGCCTGCGCGAGCAGCTGGGACGAGGTGTTCGCGCTGCGCCCCGACGCCGTCGTGGTCACGAGCGAGGCCGCCCGCCGCCGGGAACTGGTCGAGCGGGCGGCCGGAGTCGGCGCCCAGGTGTTGTGTGCGCTGCCGCCCGCCGGCGAGGTGACGGACGCCCAGGCCATGGTGGACGCGTGCCAGGAGGCGGGGGTGCGACTGACTCTCGCGTCCCCGGCCTGTTTCAGTCCGGCGTTCTCCGCCGTGCGCCGGGCGATCGCGGACGGCGATGCCGTAGGCCGGCTGATGAGCATGCACGGGTCGTACGACACCGGCCCTGGCCCTGGGTACGGACGTGACCCCGGTCCCGGCCCGGCCCCCGGCCCGTCCGTGGCTCAAGGGCCCGTCGGTGGCGGAGTGCCGGCAACCCGTGCGGCGTATCTCCTCGACCTGGTGGACATGGTCCTCGGCGGGGAGCCCGCGGAGCAGGTGTACGCGCAGGCGAACAATGTCCTGGGCGGCGGCGACCCGGGCTTCGAGAGCGCGGCACTCGTCAGTGTGCGCTACGCGAGCGGGATCGTCGCGGCCGTCGACTGCACCTGGAGCGCGTCCGGGAACCGGTCTGCGGGGGGCGGGCCGGTCATGACCTTCGTCGGTGACAGCGGGAGCGTGGAGTTCACCGCCGCTCCGCGGCTGCTCGGCGGTTTCGACGTCGCCGCGGACACCGAACGGTGGGAGGCGGGCGGGGCCGACCCGATCGCGGTGATGCTGGGCGAGTTCGTCACCGCGGTCGGTGGCGGGCCGCCCACCGGGCCGCCCACGGGGCCGCATGCCGGGTCGCGCACAGGGCCGCACGCCGGGCCGCTCGTCTGGCCGGACGGCGCCGCCGGGGTGCGTACGATGCGGATCGTCCAGGCAGCCTACGAATCGGTGCGCACCGGCCAGCCCGTTGAACTGGCGGTGGCCCCGGCAGGGAGACGCGCATGACCAGAGTCGGGATCATCATCGGCACCACCCGCCCCGGCCGCCTCGGACCGCAGGTCGCCCAGTGGGTCGAGAAGGCCGCCGGGGCCTGTGAGAACGCGGAATTCGAAACCGTCGACCTCGCCGACTACCACCTGCCCCTGTTCGACGAGCCGGGACTTCCACGGACGGGCGTCTACGAGCACGCGCACACCCGCGCCTGGAGCGCCAAGGTCGCCGAACTCGACGGGTTCGTCTTCGTCACCCCCGAGTACAACTGGTCGATCCCGGCCGCGCTCAAGAACGCCATCGACTTCGTCTACAACGAGTGGAACGACAAAGCCGCCGGCCTGGTCGGATACGGCAGCAACGTCGGGGGTGCCCGCGCCCTCGATCACCTGCGACTCGTCGCCGGTGCCGTCCAGCTGAAAACCGTGTACACCCAGGTCAACCTCTCGCTCCTGACCGACTTCGAGCAGTACACCGCCTTCAAGCCCGCCGAACGTCACGACGCCGCGCTCCGGCGGATGCTCACCGAAGTGATCGCCTTGGCCGACGCGCTCGTACCGCTGCGCCGGGCCTGAACCAGCAACAGGACGGGACCATTGATGAGCAGTTCGAGCGGGCAGAGCGCAACGGAGTCCGCCAGGGAGTCCGCCACGGAGTCCGCCACGGGGCCCGTGACGGAGCCCGTGACGGGGTCTGTCGCAGCGTCCGCCGCGTCGCCTGCCGCGGGATCGGCCGGGGAGCCGGTCGTGGAGACGGTCGTGGGATCGGTGACGGAGCCGGTGGTGGAGTCCGACCCGCCGGGCGGCCAGACCCCGTCCGTGTACCGGGTGCAGTTCCCGCCGGGGTTCACCGATCGCGGTGGCTGCCCGTTCGATCCGCCGGCCGCGCTCACCGACTACAGCGAACGGGCCGCGATCCAGCCGATCGATCTGACCGGCGGTGACACCGGCTGGCTGGTCACCGGGTACGACGAATGCCGCAAGCTGCTCGCCGATTCCCGGCTCAGCACCGACCGGCTGCGCAATCCGCGGGTGGCGAAACTGCCTCCGGAGCTGCGGGAAAAGCTCATGGACGAAAAGACCCGGGCAGGGGATTTCCTCGCCATGGACGCGCCCGAACACACGCGGTACCGCAAGGTGCTGAACCGGCAGTTCACCCTTCGGCGGATACGCGAGCTGGAGCCGAGGATCCTGGACATCGTCACCGAGCGGATCGACGCGATGCTCGCCAAGGGCGCCACCGCCGACGGCGGGAGTGCCGACGGCAACAGCGCGGATCTCGTACGGGATTTCGCCCTGCCGGTGCCGTCCCTGGTGATCTGTGAACTGCTCGGCGTGGCACCCGAGGACCGCGAGGAGTTCCAGGCGCGGACCGGCACACTGCTCGACCCGGATGTCACGTTCGAGGAGCAGCTGGCCGGACTCGACGCGCTGAAGCAGTTCATCCACGGACTGGTGCGGAAGAAGCGCGCGGCCCCCGCCGACGACGTGCTGTCCGGGCTCGTCCACGCCGACGCCGAACCGGCGCTCACCGACGACGAGATCGTCGGCATGGCGAACCTCCTGCTGGTCGGGGGGCACGAGACGACCGCCAGCATGCTGGCCCTGGGCACGTTCGCGCTGCTGGAGCACCCCGAGCAGCTCCGGAGGCTGCGCGAGCGTCCCGAGCTGATCGACGGCGCGGTCGAGGAAATGCTGCGCTACCTCTCCATCGTGCCGCTCGGCCTCCTGCGCACCACGATCGAGGAGGTGGAGATCGCGGGCCAGGTCGTCCCGGCCGGTGCGCTGGTCATCCTCTCGGTGTCGGCGGCCAACCGCGATCCGCGCCGCTACCACGGGCCGGCCGACTTCGACGTGACCCGCCCCCGGCAGGCCCATCTGTCCTTCGGGCACGGCATCCACCAGTGCATCGGGCAGCAGTTGTCCCGCGCGGAGATGACCGTCGGTTTCGCCGAACTGCTGCGGCGGCTTCCCGGTCTGCGCCTCGCGATCCCGGCCGACGAGGTTCCGCTGCGCGAGCAGATGGCCGTGTACGGCGTGCACAGTCTGCCCGTGGCCTGGGACGCCCCCACGTAGATCCGCACGGATCCTTACCAGTCCTCATGTATTCACGGAGCGTTCGTGCGCGGAGCGGCGGCGGAATGCGGACGCCACTCGATTGCGACCCCACGGCGAATAGCGATATCGGCATCTCCCCGTTCCGATGATGCCGACGCCGTGCAGCGCTACCAGGTCGGGGGATGCTCAGGGGGCCGGGACTGCCCCATTCTGGGAGTCGCGAACACGAAATCGTCGACGACAGGGGCGGATCCGATGGCCGACATCGACGCATACCAGAATTTCGATGCGACGACCGTGGACTACGAACGCGCATATCAAACCGGCGCCCTGTTCGAAGGGGTCGTACTGGAAAAGATGCCGTGGGACATCGGCGGACCACAGCCGGTGCTGGTGGAACTCGAACACGCGGGACGGGTTTTCGGTGACGTTCTCGACATCGGCTCCGGCCTGGGTGACAACGCGATCCATCTGGCGAAGTGCGGCTACCACGTGACCGGTATGGACATCGCCCCCACCGCCGTCGAGAAGGCGCGCGCCCGGGCAGCCGAGCAGGGCGTCACGGTGACCTTCACCGTCGGCAACGCGACCCGTCTCGACGGCTACGAGAACGACTTCGACACCGTCACCAGCAGTCTCGTCTTCCACTGCTTCAACGCCGGACAGCGCCGCGCGTACGCGGACGCGCTGGCCCGCGCGATGCGTCCCGGAGGGCGGTTGCTGCAGTGGTGCTCCCGTGGCGACGCGGCCGGCCCCGAACCGCTCACCGAGGAAGCCATACGCAGCGCCTTCGGCGGGCCGGGCTGGTCCGTCACCTCGCTGCGCGCCGAGTACCTCACGACGACCGTCCTGGACGAGCCGCTCCGCCAGGACTATCAGGGCGGCAGGCTCGACACCGACGACGCCGGCGCCACGCTGCTGCCCATCTGGCTGCTGGAGGCGACTCGCGGCTGATCACCGGCGGTGCCCGGCTTCGGCAGGGGCAAAGGCGCGGAACCCCTGGGCTTCGAGGTAACACCCGTCGACGGCGGCCGGGGCGCGATCCCCGCCGGGAACAGGACCACTGATGAGCAGTTCGACCGAGGCGCCCGGCACGGAGTCCACGCCACCGGCCGGCCAGACCCGATCGGTGTACCGGCTGCCCCTCCCCCCGGGGCTCACCGACCGCGGAGCCTGCCCCTTCGACCCGCCCGCCCTGCTCACCGAGTACGGCGAGCGGGCCACGGTGCAACCGATCGACATGACCGACGGCGAGAGGTCCTGGCTGGTCACCGGGTACGACGAGGCCCGCAAACTGCTCGCCGACCCCCGGCTCAGCTCCAACCGGTTGCGCAACCCGCGAGTGGCGAAACTGCCGCCCGAGCTGCGCGCGAAACTCATGGACGAGAAGGCGGTCGCGGGCAACTTCATCGCCATGGACGAGCCCGAACACACCCGGTACCGCAAACTGCTCAACCAGCAGTTCACCGTCCGGCGGGCACGCCGGATGGAGCCGAGGATCCTGGAAATCGTCACCGAGCGGATCGACGCGATGCTCGCCAAGGGCGCCGGCGCCGACGGCACCCGCGCCGATCTCGTACGGGACTTCGCCCTGCCGGTGCCGTCCCTGGTGATCTGTGAACTGCTCGGCGTCGCCTACGACGACCGCGAGGAATTCCAGGCGCGGGCCAACAAACTGCTCGACCTGAACGTCTCGTACGAGGAGCAGCTCGCCGATCTCGACGACCTGCGCGACTACATACGTGCCCAGGTGCGGAAGAAGCGCGAGGCCCCCGCCGACGACGTCCTGTCCGGGCTCGTCCACGCCGACGCCGAACCTGCGCTCACCGACGACGAGATCGTCGGCATGGCCGTCCCGCTGCTGGTGGGCGGGCACGAGACGACCGCGAACATGCTGGCCCTGGGCACGTTCGCGCTGCTGGAGCACCCCGAGCAGCTCCGGCAGCTGCGTGAGCGTCCCGAGCTGGTCGACGGCGCGGTCGAGGAACTGCTGCGCTACCTGTCCGTCGTACACCTCGGCCTGCTGCGGCACACGACGGAAGAAGTCGAGATCGTCGGGCAGGTGATCCCCGCGGGGGCACTCGTCATCATCTCGGTGTCCGAGGCGAACCGGGACCCGCGCCACTACGACGCGCCCGCCGCATTCGACGTGACGCGCCCCCGGCTGACCCATCTGTCCTTCGGGTACGGCATCCACCAGTGCATCGGGCAGCAACTGTCCCGGACCGAGCTGACCGTCGGGCTCACCGAACTGCTGCGGCGACTGCCCGGGTTGCGCCTCGCGATCCCCGCCGACGAGGTCCCGCTGCGGGACATGATGGCCATCTACGGCGTGCACAGCCTGCCGGTGACCTGGGACGCCCCCTCGTAGGCGAGCCCCGGCCAGGGACCCGCGGGGCCGGGCGGCGCACCGGCGGATGCCGGTGCGCCGCCCGCCGGTGTCACGACCGCAGCATGCGGTGCAGCCGCTCACGCAGACAGTCCAGGCGCCTCGACTGCTCCGCGTCCCTCGTGGGCCACGCCAGGTCGATGCCCAGCCGTCCGCCGAAGGTGGTCACCACGTAGCCGCCGACGCCGGCCGAGTCGCCCGGCGCGACCCTGCGGCGGGAGGAGGAGTGGAAGTTCGTCGCCCGGAGATCGTCCGGTGTGCGCAGCGGCGGCACCACGCCCCAGTTCGTCATGCTGACGACGGCCCGGCCGGGGGGCGGCTGAGGCGCCGGAGCCGCGTCGGCCCGCTGATGGTGCGCCACCATGTCCAGGAGGCTGCGCTGAACGGATCCGTCGGCCAGGCCCGCACGCAGCTGCTCACCGATCGCCCGGCCGAGCGTGACGGCGTCGGGCGCGATCCCGTCGTCGGCCCTGAACACGACACCCCCCAGCACATTCGTGCCCTCGGCCGGCCCGACCCGGGGAGTGAGGCGACCGCGCAGATCCACCGTGTACCGGTACACCAGGTCGGTCAACGGCAGATCGCGCGTCTCCGCCTCGACGAGAAGGATGACACCCGACAACAGACCGTGAATGGTCACGTGCTCGCGATGGCAGAGTTCCGACAGCGCGGTCGTCTCAGTCGCGGTCAGACGGCACTGGGCCACATGCCGGACGAGCGTCGGCCAGGCGTATCCGTTCGCCTGCCCGACCTTCCCGGGCGACGGTCTCGAGTCGCCCTCCCCGGCGGAGGAAACGCCATGAATTCCGCGTTCGGCCAGCAAATCCTCCAGCGGCCTGGGATATGGACGGCGGGGTGTTTCGACGGGCACGCCACGGACCGCGTCGGTGTAGCGGGACCACAGATCCGCGAGCACCGCGAGGGACTGAGGGGCGTCGGCGATGCTGTGATGGGTCACCAGCGTCACGCTCGCCCCGTCGCCGTCCCGTACGACGTCGAGGGCGCTCAGGGACCGGTGCTGGTCCAATTCCGCGCACACCAGGGGGCGTTCGAGGTCCCCGTCGGAGAATTGCACGTCGGGACAGGTTTCGCATTCCACGAGAACAGGTCCCTCTTCACCGTGTTCCAGCCGGGACGCAAGCTGGGGATAGGTGCGGCACACAGCCTGATAGGCGGCCCGCAGGGCTTCCGGATCCAGCCGGCCGACGGTGCGCACCGTGTACCCCACGTACATCTCCACGGCGGCATAGATTTCTTCGGTGGGTGTCAGCGCACGCCGAATCCCCGCTGTTGTCATGACGGCAGGCTAGAGACCGTTCATACGGCATGACATCCCTCGGCCTGGTAGATCCGGGAAGGCCGTGCAGGAAAAGAAGTGCGCCCTACCAGATCGAGGGATGCCGCTCCGGCACGGCTCCTCTAGCCTCAATTCGGGGGAGCAGGTCCGCAGGTGCGAAGTACGTCTGCATGCGTGCGGTGAGCATTTCATGTCTCAGGCTGTCTCGAGGCGTAGCGAATACCCGACCCGGACTCCGGCTTGAGTGGAAGGACCCCAGTCCCCATGAACGACGCGATCTCCTACGAGGAGCCGTGGGCGCGGACCCATCAGTTCGACCCGCCCCCGCTTTTCGACGCGCTGCGCGCGGAACGTCCGCTGGCGCGGATGGTGTATCCCGACGGACACGTCGGCTGGCTCGCCACCAGCCACGACATGGTGCGCAAGGTCCTCGGCGACCCGCGGTTCAGCCACAGCACGGAAGTCGGTCACTTCCCGGTGACGCACCAGGGGCAGGTGGTGCCGAACTCCCCGAAGATCCCCGGCATGTTCATTCACATGGACCCGCCCGACCACACCCGGTATCGACGTCTGCTGACGGGTGAATTCACCGTCCGGCGGGCGAGCCGGCTGATACCGCGTATCGAAGCCGTGGCCGCCGAGCAGATCGCCTTCATGCGCGAGCACGGCGCTCCCGCCGACCTGGTGGCGGACTTCGCCAGGCCGCTGATACTGCGCATACTGTCCGAGCTGGTCGGCCTGCCCTACGAAGAACGCGAACACTACGCGAACGCCCCGGCTCTCCTGCACGACCCGGACGCGAAACCGGAAGACGTCGCAGCCGCCTACGAACGGGCGAGCTCCTTCTTCGTCGAGGTCGTCGAAGGGAAGCGGAAACAGCCCGGTGACGATCTCGTCAGCCGCCTCGTCTCCGCCGGGCAGCTGACCACCGAAGAGCTGTGCAACATGATGATCCTGCTGCTGTTCGCGGGCTACGAGACCACGGAGAGCGCTCTGTCCGTCGGTGTTTTCGCCCTGCTGCACCACGCCGGCCAACTGGCCGCGATCCGCGCGGACCCCGCGAAACTCGACGGCGCGGTCGAGGAACTCCTCCGCTATCTCACCGTCAACCAGTACCACACGTACCGGACGGCGTCACAAGACGTCGAACTGGGGGGAGAAACGGTCAGGAAGGGTGACACCGTCACCGTGTCCCTGCCCGCGGCCAACCGCGACCCCGCCAAATTCATGTGCCCCGGGAATCTGGACATCGACCGCGACACCTCGGGCCACGTGGCGTTCGGATTCGGAATCCATCAGTGCCTCGGCCAGAACCTGGCGCGCGTCGAACTGCGCGCCGGCCTGTCGGCTCTCCTCCGGGAATTCCCCGGTCTCCGGCTGGCCGTCCCGTTCGACGAGGTGCCGCTGCGACTCAAAGGGTCTGTCTTCGCCGTGAAGAGCCTGCCCGTCTCCTGGTGAGCCTCTTTTCTCCGAAAGGGAATCCGGCATAGTGCGCACCGACCTCATCAAGCCGCTGCCCGTCGCACTTCTCGAGAACGCGACCCGTTTCCCGGGCAAAGTGGCTTTCGAGGACGACCGGCGGGCGGTCACATACGGCGACCTGGAGGCGCGGACGCGCAGGCTGGCCGGACATCTGGCGGGCCTCGGGGTCCGGCGCGGAGACCGGGTGGCCATCTGCCTCGGCAACACGGTGTCCACGGTGGAGAGCTACCTGGCGATCGTCCGTGCCGGCGCCGTCGGGGTGCCCCTCAATCCCGCGTCGGCACTCGCCGAGCTCGCGTACCTGCTGGCCGACAGCGGCACCACGCTGATCATCACCGACCCCGCGCAGGCGGCGCGGCTGCGGAGCTCCTCCGCCCTTGCCCCCGGCGTCGCGCTGCTGGTGACGGGCGACGCCCCGGTGGGCACGGGAGCGGACGCGACGGTTGCGGGAGACGCGGCGGGCGCGGCTATTGCGGGAGACGCGGCGGCTGCCGGGGTCGCGAGGGTTCACTCCTACGACGGACTCGCCACCCGCGAACCGGCCGAGCCCGCGCGGGACGACCTCGGCCTGGACGACGTGGCGTGGATGTTCTACACGTCGGGGACGACCGGCCGGCCCAAGGGCGTGCTGTCGACCCAGCGCAACTGCCTGTGGTCCGTCGCCTCCTGCTACGTACCGATCCCGGGACTGACGGCCGACGACCGGGTCCTGTGGCCCCTCCCGCTCTTCCACAGCCTCTCGCACATCGCGTGCGTCCTCTCCGTCACCGTCGTCGGCGCCACGGCCCGGATCGTCGACGGGAGTTCCGCGGAGGACGTGATCAGGATCCTCGGCGAGGACAGTCCGACCTTCCTGGCCGGCGTCCCCACCACCTACCACCACCTGGTCAGGGCCGCCCGCGAGAACGGCTTCTCCGCGCCCGCCCTGCGCGTCGGCCTCGTCGGCGGAGCCGTCACCGGACCCGGGCTGCGCCGCGACGTCGAGGAGACCTTCGGGGTCCCGCTGGTCGATGCCTACGGCAGCACCGAGACGTGCGGGGCCATCACCGTCAACCCGCCGGACGGCGCCCGGGTCGACGGATCCTGCGGCCTGCCCGTACCGGGCGTCGGCGTCCGCATCGTCGACCCCGTCACCGGAGCCGACGTTCCCGCCGGGCAGGAGGGCGAGGTGTGGGTCAGCGGGCCGAACGTCATGGTCGGCTACCACAACAGCCCGGAGGCGACCGCCGCGGCGGTACGGGACGGCTGGTACCGGACCGGAGACCTGGCCCGGCGCGACGACGCCGGCTACTTCACCATGTGCGGCCGGATCAAGGAACTCGTCATCCGCGGTGGGGAGAACATCCACCCGGAGGAAGTCGAGGCGGTCCTGCGTACCGTCGAGGGCGTCGCCGACGTGGCCGTGGCGGGCGTACCGCACGACACACTCGGGGAAGTCCCGGTCGCGTACGTGGTCCCCGGCCCCTCCGGACTCGACACCGCGGCACTGATCAGCCGGTGCCGTGAGGAACTCTCCGCCTACAAGGTGCCGGAGCAGGTCCACGAAGTCGCCCGCATCCCGCGGACCGCGTCCGGCAAGACCCAGCGGCGCCTCCTGGCGGACCGGCCGAGCCGCCTGCGGTACGCAGCGAGCGGACACCACGACACGGTGCTGAGCGTCGAGTGGACTCCGGTACCGGCACAGGTGCCGGCGGATGCCCGTGCACGGTCCGGACGGTGGGCGGTCGCGGGCCCGGCGGCCCCGGACGCCTTCGCCGCCGACGTACGGCACTACCCCGGCCTCGCGGCGACACGTACCGCGGTGACCGGCGGTGAACCGGCACCCGACGTGATCGTCCTGCGCCCGCCCTCGCCACCGGCGGACGACCCGGACCCGTTCGCGGCGGCACGCCACCACGCCCGGCTCCTGGCGGACGACCTGCGCGCGTGGTCGGCGGGCCCCGAACCGGCGGCGGCCTCCCGGCTGGTGCTGCTCACCCGGGGCGCGGTCGCGGCCACCGCGGAGGACCGGGCACAGAACCGGGCGGAGGCTGCGGTCTGGGGCGTCGCCCGGTCCTTCCAGGAGGAAGCCCGTCCCGGCTCGCTCACCATTCTCGATCTCGACGCCGACGAGGACCTGAGTCCTGCCACCCTCACTGCCGTCGTCTCGGCCGCGCTCGCGTCCGGCGAGCCGCAGGTCGCGAGGCGGTCGGGCGCCCTGCTGGCGCCCCGGCTGACCCCCCTTCCCGTGACCGACGGGCAGCAGCCGCGACCTTCGCCGGCATGGCCGGCGCCCTGGCCGGGAGCCGTGGGCACCGTGGTGGTCACCGGGGCGGACACGGAGCACGGAGCGTCGCTGGCCCACCGGCTGATCACGGTTCACCGGGCCGAGACCCTGCTGCTCGTCGATTCCCCGGGCGGCACGGGCCCCGCATCCGACGCCGTACGCGCTCCCGCCGGCACCGACATCGTGCGGGTGACCGCCGACGGCCACGATCCCGGGCCGCTGCGGGCCGCGCTGGCCGGCCTCGGTCGTCCGGTGACCGCGGTGGTACACGCCGCAGACGATCCCGAACTGGCCCGGGTCCTGGACGGGATGACCGCCGCCGACGCACCCGCCGCCTTCGTCGTGGTCTCCGGCACCGCCGGGCTGTTCGGCGCACCCGATCACCCCGACAGGGCCGTCGACGCGATCCTGTCCGACCTGGTCGTACGCGACCGTCGGCTGCGGAACCTGCCGGGCTCCTTCCTCGCCTGGGGCCAGGACGCGGGCGGCGAGAGCGACACGGCGGACGACGCGACGAGCCGGTCGCGCAGCCTGCTGCACACCGCGTTCGACATCGCCCTGACGACGAACCCCCCGTCTCTCGTCACCCTCCTGCCGGACACCCCGACGGCCCACGGGTCCCGGGTCCCGGCGCTTCTGCGCGGCCCGACCGACAGGCCCCCCCGGCCGTCCCGGCCCGACCAGGCAGTGGCGACGGCCCTGCGTGACCGGCTCGACGGCCTGGACGAACGCGCGCAACTCGCACTGCTGGAAGTCCTGGTCCGTACGCAGGCCGGTGAGGTGTCGCACCGGACGGAACCCGGTCTCATCCCGTCCGACCGCGCCTTCCGCGACCTCGGCTTCACCTCGATGGCGGTCGTCGCGCTGCGCGACCGCCTGACGGAGAAGACCGGACTGCGGCTGCCCACCACCGTCGTCTTCGACCACCCCACCCCGACGGCACTGGCGGCCTGCCTGCGGGCGGAACTGCTCGGAATCCCGGACCTCGTTCGCGGCTCGGTCACCGACCCGGGAGCGAGGTCCGACCCCGACGAACCCCTCGCGATCGTGGGCATGGCGTGCCGGCTGCCGGGTGGGGTGACGGGCCCGTCGGATCTGTGGCGGTTGGTGTCCGAGGGCCGGGACGCGGTGTCGGGGTTTCCCGAGGATCGTGGCTGGGACCTGGAGCGACTGTTCGATCCGGATCCTGACCGTCCGGGGACGTCGTATGCCCGCGAGGGAGGTTTCCTGCGGGAGGCCGGCCTCTTCGACGCGGCATTCTTCGGTATCTCCCCGCGTGAGGCGCTGGCCATGGATCCGCAGCAGCGGCTGCTGCTGGAGACGTCGTGGGAGGCGCTGGAGGCCGCCGGTGTCGATCCGCTCTCGTTGAAGGGGACCGACGTCGGGGTGTTCTCCGGGGTCTTCGGACAGGGCTACGGGGCCGGCGCCGGCGTGGCCGTGCCGGAGGTGGAGGGTTTCGCGAGCACCGGGTCGGCGGGAAGCGTGGCGTCCGGCAGGGTGTCGTATGTGCTCGGGTTCGAGGGGCCCGCGGTGACGGTGGACACGGCGTGTTCGTCGTCGCTGGTGGCGATGCATCTGGCGGCGCAGTCGCTGCGGCAGGGCGAGTGCTCGATGGCGCTGGCCGGTGGGGCGACGGTGATGGCGACACCCGGCAACTTCGTGGAGTTCTCCCGGCAGCGGGCGCTGGCTCCGGACGGGCGGTGCAAGGCGTTCTCGGCGGCGGCCGACGGCACCGGCTGGGCCGAGGGCGTGGGCGTGGTGGTGCTCGAGCGGTTGTCGGTGGCGCGGGAGCGCGGGCACCGGGTGCTGGCCGTGATCCGTGGGTCGGCCGTCAATCAGGACGGTGCCTCCAACGGGCTGACGGCGCCGAACGGCTTGGCCCAGCAGCGGGTGATCCGTACGGCGCTGTCGAGTGCCGGTCTTTCGCCGTCGGACGTGGATGTGGTGGAGGCCCACGGGACCGGTACGGCCCTGGGCGATCCGGTCGAGGCGCAGGCGTTGCTGGCGACGTACGGGCAGGGGCGGGAGTCCGGGCGGCCGTTGTGGCTGGGGTCGTTGAAGTCGAACGTCGGTCATACGCAGGCGGCTGCTGGTGTCGCGGGCGTGATCAAGATGGTGCAGGCGATGCGGCACGGGGTGCTGCCGCCGACCCTGCACGTGGACGAGCCCACCCCCCGGGTGGACTGGTCGGCGGGGGCGGTGGAGCTGCTGACCGAGGCGCGGGAGTGGGCGCGTGGGGATCGTCCTCGGCGGGCCGGGGTGTCGTCGTTCGGCGTCAGTGGGACGAACGCGCACCTGATCCTGGAGGAGGCGCCGGCTGAGGAGGCCGCTGACGCGAGCACGGAGGAAGTGCCCCCCTCGCCCGTTTCCGTGGGTGTGGTGCCGTTGGTGGTGTCGGCGCGGAGTGCGGGGTCGTTGACGGGGCAGGCGGGGCGGCTCGCGGCTTGGGTCGAGAGTCCGGACGGGGCGTCGCTGGCGGGTGTGGCTGGGGTGTTGGTGTCTGGTCGTGCGGTGCTGGGTGAGCGTGCGGTGGTGGTGGCGGGTTCGGAGGGGGAGGCGCTGGCGGGGCTGGGGGCGTTGGC